>NZ_JBWKXO010000023.1:0-99205 GCF_059423025.1 Pseudomonas sp. GW704-F2
CTTCAAATCAATGGCCAGGCTCGCCCCCCCCGTACTGGCATCGTGTTTGAGCACCGCTTCACCGGCGCGGCCGCTGAACCGATCGGTAAACACCAGGGCGCGCACACCTGCCGCTTTTAACGCACCCGAGACGTCGATCTTATCGGTACCGCTGGTGAAGTCCTCAATCAGGTCTGGGCTCTGTGCGGCGGAGTCGCTGACGTTATCGTAGACAAACGTATCCGCGCCGCCGCCGCCCCTCAACGTGTCGGCGCCGGCACCGCCCTTGAGGCGGTTGGCCGCATCATTGCCGATCAAGGCATCACGACCGGCACCGCCGATCGCGTTTTCAATAACACATCCCTTGGCGACGGACACATTGCCCTTCAAGCCGCCCACGTCAGAGAACGACTCCGCATTCAGATCGACCTTCTGATCCTGGGAAAACCCGGAAAAATCCAGCGTATCCACACCGCCACCATCCCACACACAGAACACCGGTTTGTCCCTGGCGCTGGTAAGGCTCATCACTTCGCGCTCGGTATTGGAGTTGAAACCATAGACGGTGTCGGTCTTGCGGGTCTGGTGGTTGGCGCCATACAAGCGTTGCGCCGCGGCGATATCGTCCATCATCGGGGCAGACGGATTGAGCGATCTGAAGTCATGACCGGATTGATGGCGTTCCGACCAGTAACTCATCACGGTGCGTGCCTTGGTGTCCTGCGCGTAGACCGCGCCGTTTTGGTAGTTGGCACCGTCGCCGTTATAGCGTCCCGGATGTTGCAGGCCAATAGCGTGACCGATTTCATGAATAGCCGTGACCGAAAAGTGACTGCCCAGCGCAGGCGAAGCCGCCCCGCCCCGGGTGCCGATCGTGGCTGCTGTCCGATTCGTGGAACCATGAGGCAAGTCGGCAACCCCCCGGTCGCCGCGAGGGTTGTTGTGGATACTGAGCGCTCCGTCCGTACCGTTTGACTGCTCGCGGAAACTGATATTGGCCACATCCTGCCAGGCTTGCACTGCCTGGTGTACGCGCTGTTTCTGCTGGGCGGTGAAACTCGCGTCGACCGTGTAGTGCAAGTCGATCTTCTGATCGCCGTTACGGTCACGGAAACGATGATTTTCCCGCGTGATTTGTTTGGCCGCCTGGTCCGTCGTAAACGACGGTTTCTTCGAGGCCCCGGCACCAAACGGGCCGGGGTCCGATATTGGAAACCCCATGCGGGAAGTTACAGAAAACAGATCAGGTCCATTCATTGTGCGGCACTCGTATTATTAATGAATACACAAGAACACCGAATCGAATCGATCCGGAGATTAAGTATCAATAACCGCGAGCCGCGTTAAACCAGGCTCATCGTTATCGCCGATAATCTCGCACAGTGAAAAATAGCGGACCAACACTATTTTAGTTTCAGCTGAAACAACCACACGCTGCGTAACATGCAGTCAGACAACCAGGATTTTATTTGCAATTTAAACATCCAACCACACAACCGACTCACCAATACCGGGTTGCTTTTACAATAAAAAAACAAATTCTAAACAAATACCCGTCACTGGCTTACTTCAATTCCCGCCAGACAAAGACATATCCACTTAAGCTTCTTCACTGCGATAAACCCCGCCTGGGAGCGGGTGACAAGCCATGGCCATTCCCCGTAGGCTTTGCGCCGTACTGCGTCGCGATGCGCTCAATCACAAGCAAGGGACACCCGATGGACCGCCTGACCGCCATGGAAACCTTCGTCCACGTTGTCGAAACCGGCTCGTTCTCCGCCGCCGCCAAACGCCTGGGCATCGGCCAGCCCGCGGTGTCGAAGAGCGTCGCGCAGTTGGAAGCGCGCCTGGCGGTGCGCTTGGTACTGCGCTCAACCAGAGGCCTGACGCCGACCGAAGCGGGCCTGGCGTATTTCGAAAAAGCCAAGCGCGCCATCGATGAGGCCAACGAGGCCGACGACGCTGCCCGCAGCGCGGGCGCCGGGCTGTCGGGTAACTTGCGCATCAGCGCCGCCGTGACCTTCGCCAGCCTGCATATCCTTCCGCACCTGGGGCCGTTCCTGGAGCAGTACCCTGGGTTGAACATCGATGTGGTACTCGACGACCACAGCCTCAACCTGGTGGAAGAAGGCATCGACGTCGCCCTGCGCATGGGCAACCAGAACGATTCGGGGCTGACCGCACGCAAGATCGGGGCGTCGCCCTGCCATATCCTGGGCACCCCGGCCTACTTCGAACGCTTCGGCGAACCCGCCACGCCAGCCGATCTGCTGCGACACCAGGCGGTCATCTACACCCAGGGCGAGGGCGCGCGCTGGACATTTACCCGAGACGCCCGCGAATACCCGATCGTCGTCCATGGCCGCTTGCACATCACAGCGGCGGAAGGGGTACGTGCGGCTGTGCTGAACCACTTGGGCCTGACCCTGGCATCGGCCTGGATGTTCGCGCCGGAACTGGCCAGTGGCGCGGTGAAGCCGGTGTTGACCGACTGGCATTTGCCGGCGCGGGACTTATGGGCCGTGTTTCCGACAGGGCGGATGGCGAGTGCCAAGGCGCGGGCGTTTGTGGAGTATGTGGAACGGTTGTCAACGCGCTGACGGGGCCAGGTAGCGCAGCAAACACTCGACCGTATGCTCCAGCGGGCCGGAGTTATCCAGCACGAGCAACCCCGCCCCCATGCCGGCCAGCAACTGCGCCGTAAACCGTGCATTACGCGCCAGGCGCGCATCGATATCCGCCACCGACTCACGCCCCCGCGCCAGCAAGCGCTGGCGCAGCGCCGCCTGATCGACACTCAGCAACACCACCAGCAACGCCGGGTAACGCTCGCGGGCCTGCGCCAGGTGGGCACGGGAGCCGTTGACCAGCACATCCTCCCCCGCCGCCAGCCACGCGTCGATGTCCGTGGGTATGCCATAGGACAACCCATTGGCCTGCCAACTCAACGCAAACGCGCCTTCGGCTTGCATCGCGACAAACTGCTCGGCGCTCACCCCCTGTGCCGCCTCGCCCACCGCTTCCGCCGAGCGCGTAATCACCCGACGCACAATGCGACAGCCACGTTCGGCCAAACGTGGTCGTGCAGCGTCCAACAGGCTGTCCTTGCCCGAACCCGATGGCCCGATGAGATAGATCAACCTGCCCGCCATCAATACACCCTCTTCGCTTGTCTGCAGATTTGTTGCATGACCGACTACGTTTCACGGCGGCGGCCACAGTATCGAATTGTGACGCGCTACGCACTCGGTCAGGCGTGCGCGTCAGCAGATAGAAAACAGAAAGTAGAACATTCCGAACCTTCACTCAGTTAAATACTTAGGATTATTCCGTCAAGATATAGAACTCATCGCACAAATAAATTCAGCCAAGACTTTTCCTACAACTTCTGTGGCTTGCAGTTGTTAGAACGCACCATTAGCCTCTCGCAATCGCTGCTCATCAGCGATCGGGTTTGGTCGCCCGGGTGAGAATGGCGCACAGTGCCGCGCAAGCGGCATTATTGTGTTCGCGTTATGGCGAGCTGTGCGTGGGAGGGCTGCGGCCCTGCCGGGTTTCCATTCCCTGGTCGACCAACCTGCGTACAGCTCGCCACCCTTCTGCTTGGTCGCGGATGTGGTGAGCTCCACTGAATGGAGATTTACTGCATGAAAAAAGTCACGCCAAATCCCCCGTCATCCCCCTCGGCTGATAACCCGCAAACGCCCTCTGAAATCATCTTCACCGTTCGCTCCGGTCTCAGCACCGAAGCGGCCTTGAGCAATGCCAGCGAGATGCTTGAATCAGCGACGACCTGTGCGTATGACTGCGCTGAGCACCTTGATGGCTCAAGCCGTAAGCAGGTGTTGGCGGTGGTGCAGATGATGGAGATTGCGCAGTTATTGGTGGATGCGGCGCTGGATCACGAGTGTCCAGTGGACTGACAGGCTGCAGGCATGAAAAAGGCGACCCAAAGGTCGCCTTCTGTCACTGCGCGTACTGCTTGCTCAACCCCGGCGGTACGCCATGCACGTCGGTCTCTTCCCACGGCCCGTCCGGGCTGATGGAGCGGCTCCAGCCGTTGCTCCAGCGGTAGTAGGTGCGCTGGCGGTAGAAGGTGTCGGGCTGGTCTTCCAGCACATACACCTGCATCTTGCCGTCCCAGTGGCTGGCCGCGCCGGGTGGCGGGGCGAAGGTCGGCGACTTGCTCGGTGGCGCTTTCGCGGGTGCGGTGACCGGGCTGGAGGGCCTGGTGGCTGGCTTGGTCGAGGGGCCCGATGGGGGAATGGTCGGGCCGGTGGGTGCCGGAGGTGGGCGGTGGACCGCACAAGCGCTCAAGCCCAATACCAGGCTGAGCAGGGTGATGCGTGCAAGGGCGGTCATAGGCGTTTCCTCGAATTACTTGTCCGGACTGTCGATGGTCAGCTGCTGCAGCGCAGTGGTGGTGCTGGCCAGGGGTTGGCTGCGGCCGATCCACTCGCCAGTGGTCGGTTGACCGGCCCGGGATATGCGCGCAACCAGTTGGACTTCAGGGAAGTTGGACAGTTTCAACTGCGGCATCATTGCGTCGGCATCACCCAGTTCGACGGTGACCGGCAGGTCGGCGACGGTCACACGCTTGGCCGCCAGCGGCGCCGGCGGGCCGGAGACAGCGCGAGCGAAGATGAACACGCTGTCGCTTGGCAGGGCCTTGGCCTTGATGTCGGCGGAGAGGTCCACGCGCACTTTCATCACGGCTTTTTGGGCGACGGTGCCACCGCTCGCTTTCAGCCGCTCTGCCGCGCGGTCGATCCCGCCTTGCAGGGCGACGCGGGAGTTGTCTTCGGGCGGCAGTTGCGCCAGCAGGCGGCTCCAGTAATCGATCGCCTCCTGGTAGCGCTGGCCTTCAAAGGCCGCGATGCCAAGCAGACCGAGGCTGGTGACTTCTCGCGGGTCGAGCTTGAGGGCTTCGTCGGTCAGGGCCTGGACCTTGGGCGACCACTGCTTGTTGTCGGCGAAGTACTGGGCCTGGGCCCACTGGCCCAACAGCTCCGGCTGGCGCCCGGCCAGGGCCACGGTGCGCTCGAAGACCTTGGCGGCATCGGCGGAGCGGTCCTGGGCCATGTAGGCGCGACCGAGGAAGTACAAGCCTTCTGCCGAATCCGGCTGGGCGGCCGCGGCCCGTTCCAGGCGGTGGGTCATGTCTTCCATGGACACCGGTGGCTGGGAGAATTCGCGGGTCAGTTCGACCTTGTCGCTGGCACCGAAGTGCAGGTACAAGCCAATGCCCAGCACGGGCACCAAAACCGCTGCGAGCAACGGCAGCGGCTTGCCCAGGCGCGATTCGCGGGGCTTTTCCATGCCTTCGGTGTCGGCCAGCAATTCGCGCGCGGCTTCGGCGCGGCCGGTGTCGAGTTGCGTGGCGTTGAGCACGCCTTCGTCCTGCTGGGTTTGCAGTTCGGCCACGCGTTCTTGATACAGCGCCACGTTCAGCGCGGTGCGATCCTCTTCGCGCTGGGCACGACGGCCGCGCAACACAGGGATCAACAGGAAACTCAGGGCAATCAGAAGCAGCAAACCGGCTGCGAGCCAGAAATCAATCATCAGTCTTGGTGTCCAGCAATTGGTCGAGGCGTTGGCGCTCGTCGGGGGATAGCGCGTCGGAACCATCGGTAGGCGCGGCGCGGCGACGGCGGACGATCACCACCATCACCACCATGCCAGCCAGCAGCAGCCCGGCGGGGCCGAACCAGAGCAGTGCGGTCTTGCCGGTGAGGGCTGGCTTGTAGCGCACGAAATCGCCGTAGCGGTCGACCATGAAGTCGATGATCTGCTGGTTATCCTTCCCCTCCCCCAACATGCGGAAGATCTCTTTGCGCAGGTCGGCGGCGATGGGCGCGTTGGAGTCGGCGATGTCCTGGTTCTGGCACTTGGGGCAGCGGAGTTCCTTGGTCAGTTCGCGAAAACGCTCACGCTCGGCGTCATTGGCGAATTCATAGGTGTCGATGGCGGCGTGAGCCACGCCCGCCAGGCCCAGGGCCAATACGGCAGCAGCTAACCAGCGCTTCATGGCTTGGCCTCGTCGACCAGGGCCTGATACTTGGCGGCCAGTTGTTCGCGCCAGACGACTTCATCGATGACGCCGACATACTTGTCGCGGATCACGCCCTTGGCATCGATAAAGAAGGTTTCCGGGGCGCCGTAGACGCCGAGATTCAACCCCAGGTTGCCGTCTTCATCGCGGATATCCAGCTGGTACGGGTTGTGGAATTCCGCCAGCCACTTCAAGGCCGCCGCATTGTCGTCCTTGTAGTTGATGCCGTAGATCACCACGCCGTTCTCGGCGAGTTTGTTCAGCACCGGGTGTTCTACGCGGCAGGAAATGCACCAGGTGCCCCACACGTTGACCAGCGCCGGCTTGCCCAGCAAATCGGCCTGGGTCAGGGTCTTGTCGCCCTGCACCGTCGGCAGGGAAAACGCCGGGAACGGCTTGCCGATCATGGCCGAGGGCAACTCGGCCGGGTCCAGGTACAACCCGCGATACAGGAACACCGCCACCAGCAGAAACAATGCCAGCGGCACGACCATCAACCAACGCTTCATACCGCCGCTCCTTGCAGGCCCAGGGCTTCACGCACCCGGCTCTTGACCTTGACCCGATAGCGCCGGTCCAGCGCCGCGAGCACACCACCCAGACCGGTGAGCAAACCGCCGAACCAGATCCAGCGCACGAACGGTTTGACATGCACGCGCACCGCCCAGGCTCCTTCGCCCAGCGGCTCACCCAGGGCGACGTAAAGGTCACGGGTGAAACCGCCGTCGATCCCGGCTTCGGTCATCATCGAACTCTGCACGGTGTACAAGCGTTTTTCCGGGTGCAGCACGGCGACTTCCTTACCGTTGCGGACTACGCGCACAGTGCCTTTGTCGGACGTGAAGTTCGGCCCTTCGAAGTGCTTGGCGCCTTCGAAGATGAAGTGGTAACCGGCCAGGTCCATGGACTCGCCGGGGGCCAGGCGCAGGTCACGCTCGGCGCTGTTCTGGCTGGAGAGCACCACGCCGAGGGCACACACGGCGATGCCGATGTGCGCAATCTGCATGCCCCAATAGCTGCGGGTCAGGGTGGGCAGGCCTTTGATCAGGCCTTTGTGACGGGTCTTGTCGACGATGTCGCGCATGCCGGCCAGCAATACCCAGGCGGCGAGCATGAACGTGGCGAGGACCGCCCAGTTGAAGTCGCCATAAGCGATACCGGCGATCACGGCCAAGGCGGCGCTGCCCAGCAGCACCGGGGTCAGCATGCCCACCAGCCATTTCACCGGGGTGTCTTTCCAGCGCACCAGCACGCCGACGGCCATTACCACCATCAACAAGCCCATCAACGGAATGAACAAGGCGTTGAAATACGGCGGGCCGACCGACAGTTTGGCGCCGGTCAGCGCATCCAGCACCAGCGGGTACAGGGTGCCGAGCAGGATCATCGACGCGGCCACCACCAGCACGAGGTTGTTGCCCAGCAACAGGGTTTCCCGCGACCACAGGTTGAAGCCGACCTGGCTCTTGACCACCGGCGCGCGCAGGGCAAACAGGGTCAGGGAACCGCCGACCACACACAGCAGGAACATCAGGATGAACACACCGCGGGCAGGGTCGGACGCAAACGCGTGAACCGAAGTCAGCACGCCCGAACGCACGAGGAAAGTGCCGAGCAGGCTGAGGGAAAACGCCGCGATGGCCAGCAACACCGTCCAGCTCTTGAACACGCCGCGTTTTTCCGTGACGGCCAGCGAGTGAATCAGCGCCGTACCCACCAGCCATGGCATGAAGGACGCGTTTTCCACCGGGTCCCAGAACCACCAGCCGCCCCAGCCGAGCTCGTAATAGGCCCACCACGAACCCAGGGTGATACCGATGCCGAGGAAGGCCCAGGCGACGATGGTCCATGGCCGCGACCAGCGCGCCCAGGCCGCATCGAGGCGCCCGCCGAGCAAGGCGGCGATGGCGAAGGCGAAGGCCACGGAGAAACCCACGTAGCCCATGTAGAGCATCGGCGGGTGGACGATCAGGCCGATGTCCTGCAGCAGCGGGTTGAGGTCATGCCCGTCCACCGGGATCTGCGGCAAGATGCGGCTGAACGGGTTGGACGTCATGATCAGGAACAGCAGGAAGCCGACGCTGATCATGCCCATCACTGCCAGCACCCTGGCCAGCATGACTTGCGGCAGTTGCCGGGAGAAGATCGACACGGCGAAGGTCCAACCGCCGAGGATCAGAGCCCACAACAGCAGCGAACCTTCGTGGGCGCCCCACACGGCGCTGAACTTGTAATACCAGGGCAAGGCGCTGTTGGAGTTGCTGGCCACATAGGCGACGGAAAAATCGTCGGTCATAAAGGCGTAGGTCAGGCAACCGAACGCGAACACCAGGAAGGCAAACTGGCCCCAGGCGGCCGGCTGCGCCAGGCTCATCCACAGGCGGTCGCCGCGCCACGCGCCGAGCAACGGCACCACGGCCTGGACGATGGCGAAGCACAGGGCGAGGATCATCGCCAAATGGCCCAGCTCCGGAATAAACAGTGCGGACGTCATCACTTAGCCCTCCTTGGCTGGAGTTGGAGCGGTTTGGCCGCTGTCTTTCAACGCTTTGGTGACTTCCGGCGGCATGTATTTCTCATCGTGCTTGGCCAGTACTTCATCGGCCACCACCACGCCATCGGCATTCAGTTTGCCCAGGGCGACGATGCCCTGGCCTTCGCGGAACAGGTCCGGGAGGATGCCGCGATACGTAATGGTCACGGCCTTGTTGAAGTCGGTGACCACGAAGGTGACGTCGAGAGAATCGCCGGAGCGTTTCAACGAGCCCTTCTCCACCATGCCGCCGGCGCGGATGCGCGTGTCCAGCGGTGCTTCGCCGTTGGCGATCTGGGTTGGGGTGTAGAACAGGTTGATGTTCTCCCGCAGGGCGCTCATCGCCAGGCCCACGGCAATACCGACGCCGGCCAGAATGGCAAGGATGATCAACAGACGCTTTCTACGCAGCGGATTCACTTTTCGGTCTCCCGGCGCAGACGACGCGCCTCTTGTTGCAGGTAACGCTTGCGGGCCAGGATCGGCACGGCAACGTTGAGGGCCAGTACCGCCAGGCAAATGCCATAGGCCGTCCAGACATACAGGCCATGGTGGCCCATGGCGAGAAAATCACTGAAAGAAGCAAAACTCATCCACGCGCTCCCAGGCTGCTCTGCACTTCGGCCTTGACCCAACTGGCGCGGGCTTCACGCTTGAGCACTTCAAGGCGCATCCGCATCAGCAGCACAGCGCCGAAGAAGCAGTAGAACCCCAGCACCATCAGCAACAGCGGCGCCCACATTTCCACGGGCATCGCCGGTTTTTCGGTGAGGGTGAAGGTGGCGCCCTGGTGCAGGGTGTTCCACCACTCCACCGAGTATTTGATGATCGGGATGTTGATCACACCGACAATCGCCAGCACCGCACAGGCCTTGGCGGCGCTGTCACGATTGCTGATCGCGTTGCCCAGGGCAATCAGACCGAAGTACAGAAACAGCAGGATCAACATGGACGTTAGTCGCGCATCCCACACCCACCACGAGCCCCAGGTGGGTTTGCCCCAGATCGCGCCGGTGACCAGCGCCACGGCGGTCATCCACGCACCGATGGGCGCGGCGCATTGCAGGGCGACGTCCGCGAGTTTCATCTTCCACACCAGGCCGACGATGCCGCACACCGCCAGCATCACGTAGCAGGACTGGGCCAGCATTGCGGTAGGCACGTGGATATAGATGATGCGAAAGCTGTTGCCCTGCTGGTAATCCGGCGGCGCGAAGGCCAAGCCCCAGACCAGGCCGAGGCCGATCAGCACTACGGCGGCGATGCTCAACCACGGCAGCAGCTTGCCGCTGATGCCGTAAAACCATTTGGGCGAGCCGAGCTTGTGAAACCAGGTCCAGTTCATTGCTGTTTCCATCACGGTTGCGTCTTGTGTTTGCAAGAAGCGTAGGGTCTTTCTTATGTTGAAGAACGGGTTACGCGTAACCCGACTTCATTATTCGCCGACGCTGATCTTCAGGCCGGCGGCTATGGCAAAGGGTGTCAGGGTTACCGCCAGGGCGGTCAGGCTGCCAAGCCACAGGAGGTAACCGGTCGCCGGCATGCCCATGAGCGCGGCTTGCAAAGCGCCGCTGCCGAGGATCAACACCGGGATATACAAAGGCAGAATCAACAAGGCCAGCAGCAGGCCGCCGCGTTTCAAACCCACCGTCAGCGCCGCGCCCACCGCTCCCAACAGGCTGAGCGCCGGCGTGCCGAGCAACAAGGACATGAGCAATACCGGCAGGCATTCACTGGGCAACCCTAGCATCATTGCCAGCAACGGCGAGAGCAACACCAGCGCCAGGCCGGAAAACGCCCAGTGTGCCAGTACCTTGGCCAATACCAGAAGTGGCAGGGGGTGCGACGAAAGGACCCACTGTTCCAGGGAACCGTCCTCGAAATCACTGCGAAACAGCCCGTCCAGCGAGAGCAACACGGACAAAAGGGCCGCCACCCACACCAGTCCCGGAGACAAGGTTTGCAACAGTTTAGTCTCGGGGCCGACCGCCAGCGGGAACAACGCGATGACAATCGCAAAGAACACCAGCGGATTGGCCAGTTCGGCCGGGCGCCGGCACAACAGCCGCGCCTCGCGGGCCACCAACAGCGCGAACACACTCATACCGACCACCGCCCCAGGTCCAGCTCGCGGTAACCGGCGGGCAGGCGCGTCAGGCTGTGGTGCGTCGTCAGCACGACGAGGCCGCCCTGCTCACAATGCCGCGCCAGATGTTCTTCCAACTGGGCGACACCTTGTTTGTCGAGGGCGGTGAAGGGTTCGTCGAGAATCCACAGCGCCGGGCCGGGCAGATACAGGCGCGCCAGGGCCACACGGCGCTGCTGGCCGGCCGACAAGGTGTGACAGGGCACATCTTCGAAGCCCTTGAGGCCGACGGCGGCGAGTGCCTGCCAGATCGCCTCGCGGCTGACCGGATGATGCAGGGCGCTGAGCCAGCTGAGGTTTTCCTCGGCGCTGAGCACGTCCTTGATCCCGGCGGCGTGGCCGATCCAGGTGAGGTTGCGGGCCAGCTCGGTGCGTTGTTCGTTCAGGGGCTTGCCGTTGAGCCGCACTTCGCCCGCCGTGGGCTGCATCAACCCGGCCAGCAAACGCAGGAGGCTGGTCTTGCCGCTGCCGTTAGGCCCGCTGATCTGCACCATGTCACCGCCCGCCAGGCGCAGGTCGAGGTGCTCGAACAGCAGGCGCAGGTCGCGTTCACAGGCAAGCGCTACGGCTTCAAGAAGAGGGCTGGTCAAAAGATCGCGGGCCTTTACGGTTCAAGTCGGCGGTGCTGCGGCCGTTATAGAAAGGAGCACAATAACGGCTTTGGCGACCGATTTTAGAGAGCTGGATCAAATAGTTGTGAGGTTTTTACCGCTCTCATGGCAGACGGGCCGCATTATACATGCGATGCCCTACGCTAAAGAGGGCTATTTCCCCTGAGACGACACGCACGATGACCGGTGAGATCAACCTTCCTACGCTTTCTCCTGCCCCGACAGCCGGGCCGGCCCCTGCGCCAGCGCCAGCAACCGGTGAGTTGCTGAAACTGCTGGAGCCGCAGATCGGCTTGATCGACCCGGGAAAAACCGCGAACGCCGAAGTCATCGCACTTAAACAAGGCGGCGAAGCCTTTCAGTTGCTGCTCAAATTGACCCTCGACGGTGGCCGCCAGACGCTGGTGCAGGCCAGCAGCCCGCAACCCTTGCCGCTGGGCAGCAATGTGGCGGTGAGCCAGACGTCCGCCGGTAACCTGACCCTCAGCCTGCAGCAGGCCTTGAGCGCCAACGTCGCCGCCCTCACCCGCATCGACACCACACAAATGCCGGCGGGCACCTTGCTGCAAGCCAAAGTCCTGACCAGCCAAGCGCTGCCCCAAGGCACCACGCAACCGACGATCTACCGTTCGTTGGTGACGGTGCTCAACAGCACCCTGGCCGGCACGACCCTGACCCTGGAAAGCCCGCAACCGCTACGCGTCGGCAGCCTGCTCAGCGCTGTGGTACAGGACACGCAGACCCTGAACTTTGTGCCCTTGAGCGGGCTCAAGGATCAACTGGCCGTGACCCAGCAACTCGCCACCCAGCAAAGCCGTCAGGGCTCGCTGGATGCGGTGTTCACCGCGTTGCAACGCCTGCCCCAGGACGACAGTACGTCCGTCGAACTGCGCTCGGCCGCCACGCGGCTGCTCGCGGCATTGCCCGACCTGGCGCAAGTCAGCAATCCCAAGGTGCTGGCGCAAGTCATCCAGAACAGCGGCGCGTTTCTTGAAGCCAAGTTGCTGGCCGGGCAAAACCCGCAAATTCCACCGCTGGATATGAAAGGCGCGCTGTTGCGCCTGGTCGCCGATCTGCTGCCCGCCCTGCCCGTCAGCACCAACCTCAATGCCATCCTCGCCGCCAACACCCTGGCTCAGATACTGCCCAACTTCGTGCGCAGCCCGCTGAACACCCTCGGGCAGATCAGCGCCCGCCAGGCACCCGCCGGTTTTCCATTGCCGGAGCGGCTGATGCAACGCCTGGCAGGCGAAGGCGACCTGGAAAACCTGCTGCGCCTGGCCGCCGGGGCCATCTCGCGGTTACAGAGCCATCAGTTGTCGAGCCTGGAACAGACCGGCACCACCGCCGACGGCCGCCTGCAAACCACCTGGCAGCTGGAAATTCCCATGCGGACCCTGCAGGACATCGTGCCGCTGCAGGTCAAGTTCCAGCGCGAAGAGCCCGCGCAGGACAAGGACCAGCCTGAACGCAAGGACAAAAAAGACCCCAAGCAGATGCTCTGGCGCGTGGAACTGGCCTTCGACATGGAGCCGCTGGGGCCGTTGCAGGTCCAGGCGCAATTGTCTCAGGGCAAACTGTCGAGCCAGCTGTGGGCGACGCGACCGTTCACCGCCAGTTTGATCGAAAGTCACTTGGGCAGTTTGCGCGAGCGCCTGGTGACGTCGGGCATCAATGTCGGCGACCTCGACTGCCACCTCGGCACGCCGCCACGCGGGCCGAAAACCGGATTGGAGCAACGCTGGGTGGACGAAACCGCATGAACAACGCCAACCCACCGCGCCACGCCATCGCCCTCAAGTATGACGGCCAACAAGCGCCGACCCTGACCGCCAAGGGCGACGATGCCCTGGCCGAAGCGATCCTCAAGCTGGCGCGGGAAAACGAAGTGCCCATCTATGAAAACGCCGAGCTGGTGAAGCTGCTGGCGCGCATGGAACTGGGCGACAGTATCCCGGAAGAGTTGTACCGCACGATCGCCGAGATCATTGCGTTTGCCTGGACGTTGAAGGGCAAGTTTCCGGCGGGGTACGATCCGGACGCCGAGCCGGTCGAGCGCGATGTCACCGAGCGTGGCGACGACTACTGAGTAGCCCCAGACAAACAACAATCCAAATGTGGGAGGGGGCTTGCCCCCGATGGCAGTGTTTCAGTCAACACATCTGTGGCTGATACACCGCCATCGGGGGCAAGCCCCCTCCCACATTCAGATCGGCTTCAGTTCAGGACTTCGCTCAGGGGAATGAAATTCACCCGGTCGCCAATCGCCAGCGTCGTCCCTTCCAACACCTCTACCAACCCTTGCGCCCACGCCGCACTGCGCAGCACGCCGGAGCTCTGGTTGCGATAGATGACCGCCTTGCCCTGCTCGATGCGCCCGCGCAAATATTCGCGGCGGTTGCCCGGTTTGGGCCAGACGAACCCCGCCGGCACCTCGAACCGCAGCGGCTCGACCTCCGCCACACCTTGGCGGCGCAGCAGATAGGGGCGTGCCAACAGGGCAAACGTCACCAGCGTCGACGCCGGATTGCCCGGCAGGCCGATCACCGGCACGCCACGAAAATGGCCGAAGGTCAGCGGTTTGCCCGGTTTGATCGCGAGCTTCCACAAGGCCAGCTCGCCTTCTTCACGCAGGGCAATGCCGAGAAAATCCGCCTCGCCCACCGACACACCGCCGGTCGACAGAATCAAGTCAACCGCGCCCAGGCCCGCCAGACACGTGCGCGTCTGGTCCAGGTCATCGGGAAGAATGCCCGCATCGATCACTTCGCATCCCAGGCGCTCCAGCCAACTGCACAGCACGCGACGGTTGCTGTTGTAGATCTGCCCTGGGCCGAGGGGCAGGCCGGGCTCGATCAACTCATCGCCGGTGGACAGCACCGCGACCCGCACGCGGCGTACCACGGCCAATTGGTCGAGACCGAGGGACGCAGCCAGGCCGAGTTCGATCGGCCCCAGGCGCGTGCCCGCGGTCAGCACCACTTCGCCGACGGTGGTTTCCTGCCCTTGCGGGCGAATGTTCTGACCGATATGCAACGGCTCGGTAAAGCTCACACGCGCGTCGGCGTGGACCACGGCGTTTTCCTGCATTTCCACGCAGTCCGCGCCTTGCGGCACGGGCGCCCCGGTGAAGATGCGCGCGCAGGTGCCGGCAGCCAATGGCGCGGGGGCCTGACCGGCGAAGATGCGCTGGCTCACCGCCAACGGTTCGCCCGTCCAGTCCGCCAGGCGCACGGCATAACCGTCCATGGCGCTGTTGGGCCACGGCGGCAGATCGAGGGTGGAGATCAAATCCTGCGCCAGTACGCGGCCATCACCCGCGGCCAGGGGCAATACCTGCTGCTCGCGAATCGGCGCGGCCTCGGCCATCTCGAGCAAGCGTTGCAGGGCTTCTTCCACCGGCATCAAGGCGCCGGTCTTGCCCGGCTTATCCACGGGATTCACAGGGTTCGGCCTGCTTCAGGTGCGGTACGAAGTTGCAGGGGCGGTGACGGTTGTCCAGTTGCTCAGCGAGGATGCCGTCCCAACCGGTACGCACGGCGTTGGTCGAACCCGGCAGGCAGCACACCAGGGTGCCGTTCGCCAGGCCGGCCAGGGCGCGGGATTGCACGGTGGAGGTGCCGATGTCGGCCACGGAGATCTGGCGGAACAGCTCGCCAAAGCCATCGACCTGTTTGTCGAGCAGGCAGCTCACCGCTTCGGGCGTGCTGTCACGGCCGGTGAAGCCGGTGCCGCCAGTGATCAGCACGACCTGCACCACGTCTTCGGCGATCCAGTGGGCCACCTGCGCGCGAATCTTGTAGAGGTCGTCCTTGAGCAGCACGCGCTCGGCCAGGAGGTGGCCGGCGGCGATCAGGCGGTCGACGAAAACCTGGCCCGAGGTGTCGGTGTCCAGGGTGCGGGTGTCGCTGACCGTCAATACAGCGATATTCAGGGGTACAAAGGGCGCATCTGCCTTGGCTTTCATGGCACGGTCCGGTTGTCGAAGGAACAGCCCGATGTTATATCACAGGCCCCTATTTACCTGCCGCTGCGGAACCCCCATGCCCGACGATTCTTCGCCTCTGCCCTGTTCGATTCTGCTGTTGGCCGGTGGCCGCGGCCAACGCATGGGCGGACAAGACAAAGGCTTGCTGGAATGGCAGGGTCAGCCATTGATCGCGCACTTGCACCACTTGGTGCGCCCACTGACCGACGACCTGATCATCTCGTGCAACCGCAACCCGGACCGCTACACGCCGTATGCCGACCAGTTGGTGAGTGACGACAGTACGGATTTCCCCGGGCCGCTGGCCGGTATCCGCGCAGGCTTGAACGCCGCCCGCCATGAGCACTTACTGATTTTGCCGTGCGATGTGCCGCATCTTGACGCTCGACTGCTCGCCGACCTGCGCAAGACGGCGCAGCGCAATCCGCGGCTGCCGGTGATGGTGCGCCACGGTGAATTCTGGGAACCGTTGATCTGCATCATCCCCACCCACCTGCAAAGCGCGGTAGAACAGGCCTGGCAAGCCGGTGAGCGCAGCCCGCGCAAGATTTTCCTGCAGTTGGGGGGCATCGGGCTGGAATGCCCGGCAGATGATCCGCGCCTGGCCAACCTGAACACACCTGCGCTGTTACACACCAGGCCTGGCGTGTCAGAATGACCCCCACACAAGGAACTTTGTCGACGCGCCACGCGTCACACAGTCAGCAATCAAAAAGAATTCTCTTGGAGACACACTCATGACTCAACGGACCATCGCCGCTTTCATGCTTGCACTGGGCCTCGCTACCCTTGCCGGTTGCGCCTCGCCAACAGTGATCACCCTGAATGACGGTCGCGAAATCCAGGCTGTCGATACCCCGAAATACAATGAAGATACGGGTTTCTACGAATTCGAACAGCTTGACGGCAAGCGCACCCGCATCAACAAGGATCAAGTGCGTACCGTTAAAGACCTGTAAGCCGCAACGCTTGCATACAAGGCCCGCCTCGCGCGGGCCTTGTCGTTTCTGCGGTTACCAGTCGAGCGTGATCTGGCTGCGGAAACTGCGTTCTGCACCCGTGACCGGATCGATAAAACGCACCCCCTGGGCGAGCAGCTTCAAGGGATTGGCGTAGTCGTCCACGGCATCCTTGATCACTTCGGGGTAGAACGGGTCATTGCAGATGCTCGCGCCGAGCGCCGTCATGTGTACACGCAACTGGTGCTTCTTGCCGGTCACAGGGAACAGCCCATAGCGCCATAAGTCGCCGTGGGTTTCGCGCACTTCCACGGCCGTTTCGGTGTTGCTGGCGCCTGGCCCTTCCTGCATGCGAAAGAACGGCTCGCCATCCACCAGACGGCTTTTGTGGACCAGCGGGAAGGTCAGGTTCGGCAAGGCCGGGGCGATGGCCTCGTAGAACTTGTCGATTTGACGCGTGGGAAACAACTGCTGATAGGCCGAGCGGCTTTGCGGGTTGGCCGAGAACAGCACCAGCCCCGCCGTATGCCGGTCGATGCGGTGCAGGGGCACCAGGGACGGGTTGTCCAGGCGGCGGATCAGGCGGCGCAACAGGGTTTGCTCGACATACTCACCCGCCGGGGTGACGGGCAGAAAGTGTGGTTTGTCCGCCACCACCAAGTGTTCGTCGGCGTACAGGATGGTTTCCTGCACCGGGATGACTTTTTCGTTCGGCACTTCGCGGAAGTAGTAGATGCACAAGCCTTCCTTGTAGGCCAGGTCCAGGCGGATCGGGCTACCCTGCAGATCCAGCACCCGGCCACGGGCGATGCGGTCCAGCCACTGCGTGCGGCCGATCGCCGGGAAATGCTCGCACAGGCAGTCGAGCACCGTCGCCCAAGGGCCAGGCGGCAAGTACAAGGTGCTGGCTTGATGCTGGGACGCGGAAAAACCGGAAGTGGACATGCGGATGCTCGAAGCCTGGGAAACAGGCCGGCATTATCCCGCATGGAGCGGGATTGAGCCTAGGGCGGATCTCAGGCCTTGGCCAATTGCGCCCGCAGAATCGGCGAAGCACTGGCGGCCTCGGTAAATTCCTTGAGCCAGCGCAGCACGTCTACCGCTTCCCAACGGCCCGGATCATATAGCGCGTACAGCAAGCCCTGGTAACCCACCACATCCAACTGCTTGTGATAACCGGCGCGCTGGAACAGCGCTTCGATCTCGGCAAAGCAGGTATTGAAATGCACTTTGTTAAACGGCGTCTTGCCTTCCGTGACCAGGCCGTCGAGGCGCAGCTCGTTCACCGCATCGCGCACAACGTCGGCGGACATGCGATTAACGCTGCTTTTCAGTTGTTCAACATTCACCACGGGCGTTCCCTCTATTCAATCGCTGTACAAACATACAGTAACCCAATATTGAGAAAGCTGCCATCGCCCAAGCGCTAGAATAGGAAGGCCACCACCTGCTCCGTGTCGAACGGCCAACCCAGTTCAGCCCCGGTATCCACCCGGCGCAGCACCGGAATCGTTAGGCCATAGGCTTCAAACAAGGCTTCGGAATCGGCGATATCCACCAGCTCAACCAGCAACCCATGTTCGACCAACGGCATGATTTCTGCTTCGGCGAGCTCACACAGATGGCAACCCAACGTAGTGAACAACTGGCATTCAGGAGGCATGACGACAGGACCTGATCAGGAATAGGCGCCCATTTTAGGCCGACTCTATAGCGCTGGCGAGCCGATAAACCCTGACCCAGATCACCATGGCCTATAACTGATTCAGCGATTCTCGCGGCTTTTTGTCCGCTCGCCCTGCAACGGAGATGCTTGTGTTCGCCAACCTGCTGATCATTCTGGCCTCATCCCTGGTGGTGATTGCGCTGTTTCGCCGGCTGCAATTGCCGCCCGTGCTGGGCTACCTGTGCGTGGGCCTGGCCGTGGGGCCGACCGCCCTCGACTGGGTGAATGACAGCGAAAACCTGCCCGACCTCGCCGAGCTGGGCGTGGTATTCCTGCTGTTTTCCCTTGGCCTGGAGTTCTCCCTGAGCAAGATGTTCGCCCTGCGCCACGTGGTATTTGGCCTGGGCAGCTTGCAAGTGCTGGGCTGCGGGTTGCTGCTGGGAGGCCTGTTGATGGCCTTTGGCGTATCGCCGAACATCGCCTTGATGCTCGGTGCGGGGCTGGCGTTGTCGTCCACGGCCATTGTCAGCAAAGAGCTGAGCAGCCTCGGGGAAATCTTCAGCAGTCACGGCCAGAACGCGATTGGCGTGCTGCTGTTCCAGGATGTAGTGGCGGTGTTGCTGCTGACCCTGGTGCCGGTGTTCGCCGGTGGCAGCGAGCAGGCCTGGTACTGGGCGCTGCCGTTGACGCTGGCCAAGACATTGTTGTTGTTCGTCGGCCTGTTGCTCGCCAGCCGCTGGTTATTGCCGCGTCTGTTCCATGAAGTCGCCGCCTCCCATTCGGCCGAGCTGTTTGTGCTGCTGGCGCTGGTGATCGTGTTGCTGACCGCCTGGCTCACGCACCTGCTGGGCCTCTCCCCGGCGCTTGGTGCGTTCCTGGCCGGCATGCTGCTGGGGGAAAGCCATTACCGGCATCAGATCGAGGCGGATATCCGGCCGTTTCGCGACATTCTGCTGGGGCTGTTTTTCGTCAGCATCGGCATGCTCATCGACCTGCAACTGTTCATCAGCCACAGCCTGCTGATCCTCGGCCTGACCTTCACGCTGATGCTGACCAAGGGCTGCGTGGTCGCGGCGCTGGTCAAACTGCGCGGCAGCGACCGCGAAACCGCCTGGCGCAGCGGCCTGGCCCTGGCCCAGGGCGGCGAGTTCTGTTTTGCGCTGATGGCGCAGATGCAACAGAGCCGGCTGATACCGGATGAGTTCAACGGCTTGCTGCTGGCCGCCACCTTCTGTTCGATGCTGCTGACCCCGCTTTTGCTGCGCGCGGCACCGGGCATTGCCCTGCGCCTGCACCGCAAACCCAACCAGCAGGTGCAACTCGAAGCCATCACCGCGCTCAACGCCGAGTTACGCGACCATGCGGTGATCTGCGGCTATGGCCGCGTCGGGCAATCCATCGGGCGCTTTCTGCACCACGAACAACAGGCGTTTATCGCCCTGGATGACAACCCGGAACGGGTGCAGGAAGCCGCCACCGAAGACAACAGCGTGCATTACGGCGACTGCCGCCGTGGCGCCCTGCTCAGCGCGGTCGGCCTGGAACGGGCGCGGCTGGTGGTGATCGCCGTGGATAACACCGAAGTCGCCCTGCTGGTGCTGAAGGAAGCCCGCCGGATCAACGCCGACGTACCGATCCTGGTACGCACCCGCGACGACAGCCAATTAGCCGAACTGAAAGCCGCGGGCGCCAGCGAAGTAGTGCCCGAGCTGCTCGAGTCGAGCCTGATGCTCGCCTCCCACGCCCTGATCCTGCTGGGCCTGCCGGACCAGCAGGTGCAAGCGCGGGTCGATGAGGTGCGGCACAACCGCTACCGTCTGCTGCACGGCTTCTACCCGCGGGCGGCCCCTGACGAAGAGGCGCCGATCAATCCTGACTGATCGCACCGATCTTGTGGATCGACAGGTCCGCGCCGTAGTACTCCTCTTCCTGGCTCAGGCGCAGCCCGTGTACGCGCTTGATCACGCCATACACCAGCAGGCCGCCGGCAAACGCCACCAGCACACCCAACGCGGTGCCGATCAATTGGCTGATCAGGCTGACCCCGCCCAACCCGCCAAGGGCGGTCTGGCCGAAGATGCCGCAGGCAATGCCACCCCACACGCCACACAGGCCATGCAACGGCCAGACACCCAGCACATCGTCGATCTTCCAGCGATCCTGGGCGGCAATGAAGCACCACACAAACAAGCCACCGGCGACAACCCCCGTGACCAATGCGCCCACCGGATGCATCAGGTCGGAACCGGCACAAATCGCCACCAGCCCGGCCAGCGGGCCGTTGTGCAGGAAGCCGGGGTCATTGCGGCCAATCACCAGCGCCGCAACCGTACCCCCGACCATGGCCATCAGCGAGTTGACCGCCACCAGGCCGCTGACGCCGTTCAGGGTTTGTGCGCTCATCACGTTAAAGCCGAACCAGCCGACAATCAGAATCCACGAGCCCAGCGCCAGGAACGGGATGCTCGACGGCGCAAACGCGACCAGGCGCCCTTCGCGATAACGCCCGTTGCGCGGCCCGAGCAACAGCACCGCCGCCAACGCCAGCCAGCCGCCCATGGCATGCACCACCACGGAACCGGCGAAGTCATGGAAGCTGGCACCGAAGGTCGCGAGCAACCAAGCCTGCACGCCGAAATTGCCGTTCCACACCATGCCTTCGAAAAACGGGTAGATAAACGCCACGATCAGCGCGGTAGCGCACAGTTGCGGAACAAATCGTGCACGCTCGGCAATGCCCCCGGAAATGATCGCCGGAATCGCCGCGGCAAAGGTCAGCAGGAAGAAGAACTTCACCAGACCATAGCCGTGATCGGCACTGATCACCGCCGCCGGTTGCATGAAGCTCACGCCATAAGAGATCCAATAGCCTATAAAGAAATAGGCCAGGGTGGAGATCGCGAAGTCACTGAGGATTTTCGACAGGGCGTTGACTTGGTTCTTCTGACGCACGGTGCCGACTTCGAGGAAGGCAAAACCGGCGTGCATGGCCAAAACCATGACCGCACCGATCAGAATGAACAGGGTGTTGGAGCTGTGGACAAGGGTGTCCACTGCGCTTTGCAGATTTTCCATGGAGGTTGGCAGGCCTGCGATAAAGGCAAAAAGCACCAAAGCGGTTCAAGCCAGCGTTTCGCGCACTAAATTGGCACCACCGGCTCCGCCCCTCTTCTGAGGGCGTGAACCGCTTTAGCGCAGCGATCAGCACAATCGGCCATTCCCGACAGGGTTTTTCCGCGAGTTTCAGTTATATAGGGTAAGGTTTTCACCGGTTTGCGGCCCAACCGCCCAGATTCAGCGCAGCCCCAGAGGCCTGCGCACCAAGGCAAAGCAAAAGCTGTACCAGACATTTGCAATGAACCTTCACCGATACCGGTGACTCGAAACCACACGTACCGATCAGCCACTCACGGAGATAACCATGGCCAGCAAAACAGCACAGACGGCTCAAGAAATACTGATGGCGGATTTTCAAACGCTGGTCAGTGATACTGAAAAGTTGCTGGACGACACCGCCATCCTGGCCGGCGACCAGGCCGACGAGCTGCGCGCCAAGATCCACGACAGCCTGCTCAAGGCCCGTGAAACCCTGCAACTGACCGAAGACTCCCTGCGCGACCGCAGCAAGGCCGCCGTCACCGCGACCGAAGATTATGTGCAGGCCAACCCTTGGCAATCAGTGGGCATTGCCGCCGGCGTGGGCTTCTTGATCGGTCTGTTGGCTACAAGGCGCTAATCCTATGTCTATCGGCGAATCCGGCTCGTCCACGGGCCCAAGTTCAACGTCCCGACGCCTGGGCGCAGCCGTACTGGGCTTGCTGCACAGCCATGTCGAACTGTTCGGCATCGAGCTGCAGGAGCAGAAAGCGCGCACCGTCAGCCTGCTGCTGTTTGCCGGGCTGGCCCTGGTGTTTGCCCTGCTGTTGCTGGTGGGGTTGTCGACATTGGTGATGATTCTGGTGTGGGACACCGGCTACCGCCTGACCGGAATCATCTGCCTCTGCGTGTTCTATACCCTGGCCGCTGCATTCTGCGGTGTGCGCTTGAAGGCGGCGGTGTTCGATGAGTCCACGCCGTTCCACGCCACCCTCGAAGAGCTGGCCAATGACCGGGAGCGCCTGCTGCCATGAGCCTGACTGAAATCCCACCCACCAACTCGCGCCGGGAAATGCGCAAGGCATTGATCCGCCTGCGCATGGAAATGCACCGCCAGGAAATCCGCCACGAGTCCCAGCAACTGATGGCGCCCCTGAATAAGGTGCGCAACATGGGCCAACACTGGCAGGACAGCCTGGGCATCAAGCATGCGCCGCTGTGGGGCGTGGCCGCAGTGACGCTGATCGGCTTCTTTACCGGCAAGGGCGCCAAGGGCGGCAGTCTCAGCAGCCTGACCCGCCTGGTGCGACTGGGCGCCGGTTTGATCCCACTGATCAAATTAGCCATGCAGGGCGCCTCACGCAAAGGTTGAGGCTTGCTGGCTGCATTCTTGCAAACAGAATCGGCCCGGCCCTCGTCAACGAGGGCCGGGCACTTTGTTGCCAACGTTTTTAAGGAGGCCCCGTGATCGACGGGCAACCGCTCGCCTGCTTCCAACCCTTCATCGACACCGCCACCGGGCGCATCGCCGGCGTCGAGGCTCTCGGCCGCCTGCGCCAGGCTGACGGTCGCCTGCTGTCGGTCGGCCCATTGTTCGCCGACCCGCGCACCTCGGGCGTGGCCTTGCGGCGCCTGGACCGGCAGATCCGCGACAACGCCTTGAGCCGTCTGCACGAGGCACCGCAGGACTGGTTTCTGAGCCTGAATATCTCGCCGCGCTGGATCAATCGCCTGCGCGCCGGCCAGGCCCTGCCCAGTTTGCAACAGGTGCAGGCTCACGGCGTCGATCCACAGCGCATCGTGTTCGAGATCACTGAACTGGGCGGCGATATCCAGCGCCTGGCCGACGTGGTGGCGCGCTATCGCGAGGCCGGCGCGCGCATCGCCATCGATGACTTCGGCGCCGGTTATTCGCAACTCGACCGCGTGCTGGCGTTGCAGCCGGACATTCTCAAGCTGGACATGCGCCTGTTTCAGGAGGCCGCCAAAGGGGGCCCCAGCAGTGAAGTGGTGCGGGCACTGGCGCAAATGGCGGAAAAAACCGGCTGCTGGATCATTGCCGAAGGGGTGGAGACTGAGGCGCAGTTGAGTTTTGCGCTGGAATGCGGCTCGCGGTATGTGCAGGGCTATCTGTTTGCCCAGGCGCAACTGGACTGGTTCGCCGCCGATGCTTTCGTGCCGCGCTTCGCCCAACTGCGTGGCGCCTACGTGCAGAAAAAACTCGCCGAACGCGGACGCATCATGCAATTGCGCCAACAACTGGCCGAACTGATGAAAATCCTCCAGACCTGGGCCCAGGGCCAGGCGCCGCTGAGCCATTTGCCGCAATTGCCGGATTATCCCTGGCTGCTGCGGTTCTACCAGTGCGACCGGCATGGCACCCAACTGACCCCCAATTTCGAATGGCGCCAGGACGCCTGGCAAGCCGACAGCCGCTACCTCGGCCACAATTGGTCGTGGCGCCCGTATTTCTATCATCTGCTGGCCGAAGGCTGGGACGAGCGCCGCTTGACGCTGTCTTCGACCTACCGCGACGCCACCACCAACCAGTATTGCCTGACCGCCGGACAATTCTTCGATAACGGTCAGCGCTTGCTGTTAATCGATATCGACGCGGTCGGCCTGTAGATTTTCGCTTGCCCCGCCCACCCGGAACCGGGAAGCTGGGTGAGTCATTCACCGCACGGAGAGTACCCGCCTTGGATTGGCCCACCCTGCTGACTCGCGAACGTCTTGGAAAGCCCCTGCACAGCCCGGAAGAATTGGGCCGTAGCCCGTTTCACAAAGACCATGACCGCATCATTTTCTCCGGCGCGTTCCGCCGCCTGGGGCGCAAGACTCAAGTCCACCCGGTGTCGAGCAACGACCATATCCACACCCGTCTGACCCACTCCCTGGAAGTCAGCTGCGTCGGCCGCTCCCTCGGCATGCGCGTGGGCGAAACCCTGCGCAGCGCCCTGCCCGAGTGGTGCGACCCGAGCGACCTGGGCATGGTGGTGCAATCGGCCTGCCTGGCCCATGACATCGGCAACCCGCCCTTCGGGCACTCCGGCGAAGACGCCATCCGCCATTGGTTCCAGCAGGCCGCCGGGCGCGGCTGGCTGGACGACATGAGCGTGGCCGAGCGCAATGACTTCCTCAATTTCGAAGGCAACGCCCAGGGTTTCAGAGTGCTGACCCAGCTGGAATACCACCAGTTCGACGGCGGCACGCGGCTGACCTACGCGACCTTGGGCACCTACCTGAAATACCCGTGGACCGCCCGCCATGCGGACTCCCTGGGCTACAAGAAACACAAGTTCGGCTGCTACCAGAGCGAACTGCCGATCCTTGAGCAGATCGCCCACAAGCTCGGCCTGCCGCAACTGGAAGAACAACGCTGGGCGCGCCATCCGCTGGTGTACTTGATGGAGGCCGCGGACGACATCTGCTACGCGCTGATCGACCTGGAAGACGGCTTGGAAATGGACTTGCTGCAATATGCCGAAGTCGAGTCGCTGCTGCTCGACCTGGTCGGCGACGACCTGCCGCAAACCTACCGGCAACTGGGCGCCCAGGATTCACGGCGGCGCAAACTGGCGATCCTGCGCGGCAAAGCCATCGAACACCTGACCAACGCCGCCGCACGCGCTTTCGTCGAACAACAGGACGCCTTGCTCGCCGGCACCTTGCACGGTGATCTGGTCGAGCATATGCACGGCCCCGCCAAGCGCTGCGTGCTGGATGCCAAGGACATGGCGCGCAAGAAAATCTTCCAGGACAAGCGCAAGACCCTGCATGAAATCGGCGCCTACACCACCCTGGAAATCCTCCTCAACGCCTTCTGCGGGGCGGCGCTTGAACAGCACGGCGGGCGCACGCCGTCGTTCAAGAACCGGCGCATCCTCGACCTGCTGGGCAACAGTGCCCCCGACCCGGCCTGGTCGCTGCACGCCTCGTTCCTGCGGATGATCGATTTCATCGCCGGCATGACCGACAGCTACGCCACCGAGATGGCGCGGGAAATGACCGGGCGTTCCAGCCCGCAATAGATGACTGATCCAGCTGCCTGTTGCCTGAACAGAATCTACCTACGAAGGGAACAGAGCGGCCTGATCGAATCAGTACAAACACCCGATGAATAATCACGCACGCTCTTAAAGGGCATAGGGCGCCTTCCTACGCCCCGCCCAATCGCCGCTTGACTCACCGTGTGCCCTTCCTATGTTCAAGAATTGCCTTCGCATCCTGTTGGTGGAGGATCACCCCTTTCAGCTCCTGGCAACCCAGTGCCTGCTCAACAGCTTCGGCTTCGAGCACCTGACCCTGGCGGAAAACGCCGAACAGGCGATCCGCTTGATGACCCAGTCCGAACGGCCCTTCGACCTCATGTTGTGCGACCAATGCCTGCCAGATCTGCCCGGGCTTGAGTTAGTCGAAATCGCCGGTCGGCGGGGGTTTATCGCAGGGGCGATCCTGCTGAGCGGCCTGCCCCTGCCCGAACTGGCGAATCTGAAGACTCAAGCCTTACAACGTAACTTGCCGTTACTTGGTTATTTATCAAAACCGTTAAACCGGGACGAACTAATGACGCTGATAAGCCCGCTGTAAATGTAGGAATTTAAACATCTCCATATAGGAAAAACTTACCACAATAACCGCTTAACCGGTGGGCCAAGGCCCGAACCCACATCGCCGACCGAATTCTGAAACAGACGTCCACAAAGCCTTGATAGATCGTAAGGCAATACCTTTTTTAATGTAGGAATATTCCTGTTCTGTATCTACGCCCCCTCACCTCCATGCTCCCGCCTCGCCTTCTGAGCTAATGTGCCCGCTTTATTTGCACTTGCATGGAATGTGATTATGAACACAGTTTTCATCATTGATGACCATCCTGTTATCAGGCTGGCGATTCGTATGTTGTTGGAACACGAAGGCTATAAAGTCGTCGGCGAAACGGATAACGGTTGTGATGCAATACAAATGGTTCGCGAATGCCTTCCAGACCTGATCATTCTGGATATCAGTATTCCAAAACTTGATGGCCTCGAAGTGCTGTGCCGATTTAACGCAATGAATACTTCGATGAAAACCCTGATTCTGACGGCCCAATGCCCAACCCTGTTCGCCACCCGCTGCATGCGCTCGGGCGCCGACGGCTATGTGTGCAAAGAGGGCGACCTGAGTGAACTGCTGAGTGCCATCCGCGCTGTATTATCCGGCTACAACTACTTCCCCAGCCAGGCATTGAACGCCTGCGGCCCGGACAGTAATTCCCAGGAACTGGAACTGTTCAAGGCAGTGAACGATCGCGAATTAATGGTCTTGCAACTTTTTGCACAAGGTCGCACCAACAAGGAAATTGCCAAAGGTATGTTTCTCAGTAACAAAACCGTCAGCACCTACAAAAAGAGGCTTATGCAAAAACTCAAAGCCAAGTCCTTGGTAGAACTTATCGAGTTGGCAAAACGAAACGCGCTAGTGTGAGAAAGCGGATGCCCAGGCGTATAAAGGACTATCTGATCATATTGAGCGCAGGCGTGTGCTTGAGCACCTCTGTGCTCGCTGCTCAAACGGAACCGGAACACTTCACCTTATTGAGCCGCGCAGGCGCCGTTCAACTGGACACTCAACTGGACAAGACGCAACGCCAGTGGCTGCAGAACAAACGCGAACTGGTACTCGGCGCGGCAGCTCCCGATTACCCGCCCTTCGACCTCACGTCCAGCGGACGCGACTATGAGGGGCTCACGGCCGATTACGCCGGGCTGTTGGCCAAGGCGCTGGCGCTCCCCGTCAGAGTGCTGCGCTACCCCAACCGGGAAGCCTCCATTCAGGCGCTTGAAGCCGGTGAAATAGACCTGCTGGGCTCGTCCAATGGCTTTGAGGCCACCAACCCGCTGCTCACCCTTTCAGCACCGTATGCCGTGGACCAGCCAGTGCTGGTGACACGCGAGGGCGAAACCCGCAGCCTCAGTGAGGGCCTGGCCGGGCTGCGCCTGAGCCTGGTCTATCACTACCTGCCGCTGGGCGAAGTCGAGAAGCTGTATCCTGAGGCGACCATCCACACCTACCCCTCTTATCAGAACGCCCTGAATGCAGTGGCATTCGACCAGGCGGATGTGTTTCTCGGCGACACCATTTCCACCCATTACATGATCAACAAGGGCTACCTGAAAAATATCCGCATGGCCAACTTCGGCAAGCACGAAGCCTATGGTTTCAGCTTTGCCGTGCGCCAGGACCAGCACACCCTCTTGAGCATCCTCAACGCGGTGCTGGCGGCGGTGCCGACCAATGAGCAGGAGAGCATTGCCAAACGCTGGAGTGCGGGCAGCGACATCCTGCTCACCGCGCAAAAACTGCAACTGACGCAACGCGAGGAACGTTGGCTGAAGGCGCACCCGGTGGTCCGGGTAATCGCCAACGAAACCTTCGCGCCATTGACCTTCTTCGATGCTGACGGCAACTTCCGCGGCATCACCGCCGACCTCCTGGAGCTGATCCGCCTGCGCACCGGGTTGCGCTTCGAGATCCTGCGCGCACGCGATGTCAACGCGATGATCGAGCAAGTCGATACCGGCAAAGCCGACCTCATCGGCGCCATCATTCCCAGCACGGAACGCGAAGCTCAACTGAACTTCAGTCGTCCCTATCTGGAAAACTCCTACGTATTGCTCACGCGCAAGGAACCCGACGCCCCATCAAATCTTGAACAGATGGCAGGCAAGCGCCTGGCGATTACCCAAGGCAACCCTCTGGAAAGCCTTCTGCGCAAGGATTTCCCGCACATTCACCTGGTGGAAACCAGTGACACCTTCAAGGCCTCGGAACTCCTGGCCCAAGGGCATGTGGAAGGCGCGGTGAACTCGTTGGTGATCGCCAACTATTTCCTGTCCTCCCAAGTGTTTCAGGACAAACTGCAGATCAGCGGCAGCATCGGCACCCTCCCCGCAGTCTTTGCGCTGGCCACGTCACGGGGTGCCACCGAGTTGAGCGCGATCCTCGACAAGGCGCTGCTGAGCATCGCCCCCGATGAGCTCGGGGTGATCAACAGCCGTTGGCGAGGCTACGCCGCCGCCTCCGACAGCTACTGGCGCAACTACCACCACCTGATTGCCCAGATCATCCTCGTCACCGGCCTGCTGCTGCTGATTTCCCTGACCTGGAACGCCTACATGCGCCGGGAGATCAAGCACCGCAAGATGGCCGAACGCGCCCTCAACGACCAGTTCGAATTCATGCGCGCACTGGTCAACGAAACGCCGCACCCGATCTATGTCCGCGACCGCAACGGCCTATTGCAGACCTGCAACGACAGCTACCTGCAGGTGTTCGACGTCAAGCGCGAAGAGGTCATCGGCAAAAGTGTGATGCAGATGAGCACGGCCCAGGCAACCGAAGCGGCTCAGTATCACGCCGACTATCTGCGCGTGGTCGCCGAGGGCAACCCGCTGATCCTTGATCGCACCCTGCTCATCAATGGCAAAAAGCTGACGATCTACCACTGGATATTGCCCTACCGCGACTCCACCGGCGAAGTCCAGGGCATCATCGGCGGCTGGATCGACATCAGCGAACGACGCCAGCTGTTCGATGAGCTGCGCGCCGCCAAGGAACGTGCCGACGAAGCCAACCGCGCCAAGAGCACCTTTCTGGCAACCATGAGCCACGAAATCCGCACCCCGATGAACGCGGTGATCGGCATGCTCGAACTGACCCTCAAGCGCGCCGACCAGGGGCATCTCGACCGCCCGGCGATCGAAGTCGCCTACCACTCGGCCAAGGACCTGCTGGAGCTGATCGGCGATATTCTGGACATCGCGCGGATCGAATCCGGCCGCCTGAGCCTGGCACCGGAGCGTGTGAACCTGCGGGAAGTGATCGAGTCGGTAGTGCGGGTATTCGACGGCCTGGCACGCCAGAAAACCCTGAGTTTGCTGCTGGAGTTCAAGCCCGAGCTCGATGACACCGACGTGCTGATCGACCCGCTGCGCTTCAAGCAGGTGCTGTCCAACCTGGTGAGCAATGCGATCAAGTTCACCGAGCGCGGGCAGGTAAAGATCAAGGTGCAGGTGCAAGCCACCGAATTGGCACAGCAGGTCGAAATGAAGCTGGTGGTCGAAGACACGGGGATCGGCATCAGCCGCGACGACCAGTTGCGCCTGTTCGAACCCTTTGCCCAGGCCGACAATTCCGGGCAATTGGCCCGCAGCGGCGCGGGCCTGGGGCTGGTGATCTGCCGCAGTCTGTGCGCGATGATGGGCGGGCAACTGAGCCTAAGCAGCGTGCCCATGGTCGGCACCCAGGTGCATGTCAGCCTGAAGATGAACTGCCTGCAGCCCATCCAGGCCGCGGACGACCCCCTGCCGGCCGCGCCCGCACCGGCGCCGGTGCTCAACGTGCTGGTGGTGGATGATCATCCGGCGAATCGCCTGCTGATGTGCCAGCAACTGGGTTACCTGGGCCACCAGTTCACCGCAGCCCAACATGGCGCCGCCGGGTTCCAGGCCTGGCGCCAGGCCCACTTCGACCTGGTGATCGCCGACTGCAACATGCCCATCATGAATGGCTATGAGTTAAGCCGCTCGATCCGTGAGTATGAGCAGCGGGAGCAACTGACACCCTGCGTGGTCCTGGGGTTTACCGCCAACGCCCAGCCCGAAGAGAAGCTGCGCTGCGCCGAAGCCGGGATGAACGACTGCCTGTTCAAACCGATCAGCCTCACGGCGCTGGAACGGCAACTGGCGCAGATCGCGCCGCAGCCGTCCGGCCCGCGACTCGACCTCAGCCACCTGGATGCGCTGACGGGCGGCGATCCGCAACTGACTCGGCGGCTGCTTGAGGAACTGCTGAGCAGCAGTTGTCACGATCGCCAGATATTGGTCACGTTGTGGGCCCAGCAGGCTTCACTGCAGGACATCATCGAGCAGGCCCACAAGATCAAGGGCGCTGCGCGTATCGTCCAGGCCAGTGTACTGGCGGCGCAATGCGAAGCGCTGGAGCAGGCCTGCGCCCGCGGCGATGATCGGGCGGTGATCGAAACCGGTATCAAGACCCTGGAAAAGTGCATGCTGGAACTGGAGCGCCTGCTGCACATGCAACTCAACGGCCTGGGCTCTCCAGGGTAGGCAGGAGCGCGCCGCACGGCCCGCCCCCGCAACGGTCGGTCAGCAGTCGGTCAGGCGCAGGAAAATCGCCGCCAACTGCTCGATACCAACCTGGTCTTGCGCGGTAAACCGGGCCAGCGACGGGCTGTCGAGGTCGAGGACGCCAATCAGTCGGCCATCCTTGACCAGCGGCACCACCAGTTCACTGTTCGATGCGCTGTCACAGGCGATATGCCCCGGGAACGCATGCACATCTTCAACCCGCTGGGTCTGGCGCGACGCGGCCGCCGCACCGCACACGCCACGCCCGAACGGAATGCGTACACACGCGATCTGCCCCTGGAACGGCCCCAACACCAACTCGTCGTGACGGTTGAGGTAGAAACCGGCCCAGTTCAAATCATCCAACTGATTGAACAAAAACGCAGAGAACTGCGCGCTGTTGGCGATGAAATCGCGCTCATCGGCCAGCAGCGACTCCAACTGCGCACACAACATGGCATAGCCATCCAGACCGCTGCCGGCCTGCTGCAAATCGATCATGGTTGACGCTCCAGCAATTTGAGGCCCACCCAGTAACGGGCGAATTGATACGCGCAACGGCCGTTGCGGTTGCCACGCCCGGTGGCCCAGCGCACGGCGAGGATATCGAGGTCTTCATCACGCTGCCACTGCAGGCCGGCCTTGCGCGCCAGCTCGCCGATCCAGTGTTCCACCACGTTCAGGAAATGTTCCTGAGTGAATGGGTAGAACGACAGCCACAGGCCAAAACGATCGGACAAGGCGATCTTGTCTTCCACCGCCTCACTCGGGTGCAGCTCGCCATCCACGCGTTTCCAGTTATCGTTGTCGCTCTGGTTTTCCGGCACCAGGTGACGACGGTTGGACGTGGCATACAGCAGCACGTTTTCCGGCGCCTGTTCCAGTGAGCCGTCCAGCACACTCTTGAGCACGCGGTAATCGCCTTCACCGGCCTCGAACGACAGGTCATCGCAGAACAGAATGAAACGCTGCGGCAGCTTGAGCAGTTGTTCGACCACACGCGGCAGGTCGGCGAGGTGATCGCGTTCGATTTCGATCAAGCGCAAACCGGCGCTGGCGTGCTGGGCGAGCAAGGCGCGCACCATCGACGATTTCCCCGTGCCGCGCGAGCCCCACAACAGCGCATGGTTGGCGGGCAGGCCGTCGAGGAACTGTTGGGTGTTGCGCGCCAATGTTTCACGCTGCTTGTCCACACCGATCAAGTCGGACAGACGCATGTCCAGGCTGACCTCCAGCGGCAGCAGGAAGCCGCTGCGACCCTCACGCTGCCAACGGGCCGCAAGGCATTGGTTCCAGTCGATGGTTTGGCGCGGGGCTGGCAACAGGGGTTCCAGGCGCGCGAGTACGGCATCGGCACGCTCAAGAAAGGCATTCAATCGAGAATCCACGACTATTCCTCTGGCAAGTTCTTGTAAAAGATGGCGTATTGGCAACCCTGCGGCCGAGCGCTCCGGGCTGCACCTCTAAAACTGACGATTCGTACCGGGCAAGCCTGAACCTGTGGATGTTCAGCTATGCTTGCCGGGCGAAGGGAAACGTGAAGTGGTTCAACACTCGATGGATATCAAGTTCGCCCACCGCTTGTCTTATAAACAAGCCAGATTGACTGTGCTGGTCGGTTTCGTCTTGGGAACCTTGCTCAGCCTGATCCAGATCGGCATTGATTATGCCAGCGAAGACGCATCCATCAACCGTGAAATTCGTTCGCTGATTGAAATCAGCCATAACCCGGCGTCGCGCATCGCCTACAACATCGACGCCGAGCTGGCCCAGGAGCTGACCCTCGGCCTGTTGCACTCCCCCGCCATCATTCAGGCGCGGTTGACCGACAACAACGGCGTGGTACTGGCCGACGTCGGACGGCCGCGCAAGGAAAGCCCCTACCGGCCCGTCAGCGATTTCCTGTTCGGCGCCAACCGCCAGTTTGAAGACCGGCTGTTCCTCAGCCATATGCCCAACGAATCCCTTGGCGTGCTGCGCCTCGACGTAGACACCTACGCCTTTGGTAGCCGCTTCCTGCACCGTGCCGAGGTCACCCTGATCAACGGGTTTGTGCGCAGCCTGCTGCTGACCGGGATCCTGCTGGGCCTGTTCTATGTGATGCTGACCCAACCGCTGGTACGCATCATTCGCGAGCTGAGCACGCGCAGGCAGACGCGCCTGGATTGCCCGCCGGGGCACGAGCTCGATGAAATCGGCGTGCTGGTCAACATGGCCAACCAGCAATTCGACACCCTGGAAACCGAGATCCAGCAGCGCCGTCACGCCGAGGACCGCCTCACCGAGTACCTGGGACAACTGGAAAACATCGTCTCGGCGCGCACGCTGGAGCTCAAGGCCAGCAACCAGCGCTTGAGCCAGTCCAACGATGAGTTGGAAGCAGCAAGAATGAACGCGCTGGGCATGGCTCAGGCGCGGGCGGCGTTCCTGGCCAATATGAGTCACGAAATCCGCACGCCGCTCAATGGGTTGCTGGGCATGATCGCGCTGTCGCTGGACAGCCCGCTCAACGCCGAGCAGCGCCAGCAACTGTCGATCGCCCATGACTCCGGCAAGGTGCTGGTGGAACTGCTCAACGATATCCTCGACCTGTCCAAGTTCGACGCGGGCCAGTTGGAGCTGGAGCACATCCCGTTCGACCTCGGCGCGCTGGTGGAAGACACCGCCAACCTGTTATCGCAGAACGCCGCGCCGAGTGTCGAACTGACGTGCCTGATCGACCCGCAGTTCCCGGCGCAGGTGCTCGGCGACCCGACACGTGTGCGGCAGATCGTCAGTAACCTGCTGTCCAACGCCTTGAAGTTCACGCGCTTCGGCCGCGTGGATGTGCGCCTCAGCGCCCAGGATGGCCGAGTAAAAATCGAAGTGTGCGACACCGGGATCGGCATTGCCCAGGACGCGCAGGTGAAGATCTTCCAGCCGTTCACCCAGGCTGGCGCGGGCATCACCCGCCAGTTTGGCGGCACCGGCCTGGGCCTGGCGCTGACCCATAACCTGTGCGAGGCGATGCACGGTCGGCTGAGCATCAGTTCGGAAGTCGGCTTCGGCAGCCAGTTCTGCGCCGACCTGCCGCTGCCCGCCCATTTGCCTGCGCCCCGGCTCGCGCCGCTGACGGGCGAAGTCATTGCAATCACCAGTGCCGACAGCGGCCTGGCGGAGCTGCTCAGTACCCTGTTACCTCACTGGGGGCTGACAGTGCATTGCTATTCTATCGATGAGGACTTGAGCGGGAAAAAACCCGACTTGCTGATCACGGACTGCCCGGAGTGCCTGTTTCGCCTGCGCCCGGCCATCACGGCGCCGATCCTGCTGGTGACCGCCTATGGCAATTTCATGCCCAGTGAGGAAGTCGCGGCCCTGGCGCCGTTGCAGCAACAGGCGCGCCCTTTGAGCCGCAACGCGCTGTACCAGATCCTGCAACGTAATCTGCGCAGCGACGCGCACTTGATCCTCGACCCGATCGCACTCGATGCCACGCCCCTGGTCCACCGGGCACGCATCCTGCTGGTGGAGGACAACCCGGTCAATCAACTGGTGGCCAAGGGCATGCTCAGCAAGTTGGGCTGCGAAGTGATCGTCGCCGCCCATGGTGGCGAAGCGCTCAGGTTCCTCGAAGAACAGCACTTCGACATGGTGCTGATGGACTGCAACATGCCGGTGATGGATGGCTACGAGGCCAGTCGGCAGATTCGTCGCAGCGGGCGCTGGCCGGACCTGCCCATTGTCGCCCTGACCGCCAACGCGCTGTCGGAAGAACGCGAGCGTTGCCGGGCGGCGGGGATGAATGACTACCTGGCCAAGCCGTTTCGCCGCGAAGAACTCAATGCGCTGCTGGACCTGTGGGTGCCTAAGACGACAAGTCTCTGATCTGCGCGAGCAATTGGTCCAACCCCTCGCGCAAGGCATCGGCCTGGTTGAGGTCGACACCGCTGTCGCACAGCAAGCGGGTTTTCAACTGATGGGCCTGGCCGCGCAACTGCACCCCGGCGTGGCTCAGGCTCAAATGCACTTCGCGTTCATCCTGCGCGCTGCGCTGGCGTCTCACCAACCCAAGCTGCTCCAGGCGCTTGAGCAGCGGCGTCAGCGTGCCCGAATCGAGCATCAAGCGCTCGCCCAAGGCCTTGACCGTGGGCTGGGGCGGCGTCGCGTGGTGCCATTCCCACAACACCAGCATCACCACGTATTGCGGGTAGGTCAGGCCCAACTGGTCAAGCATCGGTTTATAGGCGCGGGTCACCGCGCGCGATGCGGCGTAGAGCTTGAAACACAGCTGGTTGTCCAGCGCCAGGGACACGGTGGGCAGGTCGGTCATTTGAGCAGGGCTTCGATCTCTTGGGTCAACTCCTGGGGCTTGGTGGTTGGCGCAAAGCGCTTGACCACCTGGCCGTCGCGACCGATGAGGAACTTGGTGAAATTCCACTTGATGCCCTTGGAACCCAGCAGGCCCGGCGCGCGTTTTTTCAACTGCACGAACAGCGGGTGGGCAGCGCCGCCATTGACGTCGATCTTCTTGAACAACGGGAAGCTGACGCCGAAATTCAGCTCGCAGAACTCGGCAATCGCGCCTTCGTTGCCCGGTTCCTGCTTGCCGAACTGGTTGCACGGAAACCCCAGCACCACCAGGCCCTGGTCCTTGTACTGCTGCCAGAGTTGCTCCAGGCCCTTGTACTGCGGGGTGAAGCCGCATTTGCTGGCAGTGTTGACCACAAGAATGGCCTTGCCGGCAAAATCGGCCAAGGTCTTTTGCTCACCCTTGATGGTGGTGCAAGGGATGCTCAGCAGGTTGTCGCTCATGGCAATGCCTCGGATCAGGAGAAAGAAGGCAAAACATAGCGAGCAATTCAATTGCGTGCAATTGAATTGATCAAACTGATAGCCCGGTATACATCGCCCCCGCGCCAGACGCAGGGGCGACTCAGGCTCAGCGCGGCACGAGGTCCAGGCACACCGAGTTGATGCAATAGCGCAGGCCGGTCGGCGGCGGGCCATCCGGGAACACATGCCCCAGGTGCGCGTCGCACTTGGCGCAGGTGACTTCGGTGCGGATCATGCCGTGGCTGACATCGCGGATCTCGATCATCGCGCGGTCGGCGATCGGTGCGTAGAAGCTGGGCCAGCCGCAGCCGGAATCGAACTTGGTGGTAGAGTCGAACAGTGGCTCATTGCAGCAGATGCAGTGATATACGCCGTCGGTCTTGGTGGCATTGTACTTGCCGGAAAACGGCCGTTCGGTGCCCTTCAGGCGGCACACGTTGTATTGCTCCGGATCGAGCATCGCTTTCCATTCATCAATGGTTTTCTGCAGCTTTTCCATCAGTACACCTCGGCAACTGAAAAACCCTGATCTGTGTCTTTTCCAGGGATCAGGCGGCACGTATGATTGCGCCTCTTCAACCCGGCAGTCTGGCACCCGCGTTAGCGGCATTCAAACGTATTTATGGGTGCGACCAACGCAGGATTCTCAGCACGGTAGGCTCCGCACCGTCTGGATCGTTCATTTTCAGGATCACATCGCCATGCAGGTCAGCAAATCGAACAAGCTCGCCAACGTCTGCTACGACATTCGCGGCCCGGTGCTCAAGCACGCCAAGCGCCTGGAAGAGGAAGGCCATCGCATCCTCAAGCTGAACATTGGCAACCCGGCGCCCTTTGGTTTCGAAGCGCCGGACGAAATCCTCCAGGACGTGATCCGCAACCTGCCCACCGCCCAGGGCTACAGCGATTCCAAAGGCCTGTTCAGTGCGCGCAAGGCGGTGATGCAGTATTACCAGCAGAAGCAGGTCGAAGGTGTCGGCATCGAAGACATCTACCTGGGCAACGGCGTGTCCGAACTGATCGTGATGTCGATGCAGGCCTTGCTCAACAATAGCGACGAAGTGCTGGTTCCGGCGCCGGACTACCCGCTGTGGACCGCCGCAGTGACCCTGGCCGGTGGCCGCCCGGTACACTACCTGTGCGACGAAGGCGCCGACTGGTTCCCGGACCTGGCCGACATCAAGGCCAAGATCACCCCGAACACCAAGGCGCTGGTCATCATCAACCCGAACAACCCGACCGGCGCCGTGTACTCGCGGGAAGTGCTGCTGGGCATGCTCGAGCTGGCGCGCCAGCACAACCTGGTGGTGTTCTCCGACGAGATCTACGACAAGATCCTCTACGACGATGCCGTCCACATCTGCACCGCCTCCCTCGCGCCGGACCTGCTGTGCCTGACCTTCAACGGCTTGTCCAAGTCCTACCGCGTGGCGGGTTTCCGCTCCGGCTGGGTCGCCATCTCCGGGCCCAAGCACAACGCCCAGAGCTACATTGAAGGCATCGACATGCTGGCCAATATGCGCCTGTGTGCCAACGTACCGAGCCAGCACGCGATCCAGACTGCGCTGGGCGGTTACCAGAGCATCAACGATCTGCTGCTGCCTCAGGGCCGCCTGCTGGAGCAACGCAACCGCACCTGGGAATTGCTCAACGACATTCCCGGCGTCAGTTGCGTGAAGCCGATGGGCGCGCTGTACGCCTTCCCACGCATCGACCCGAAAGTCTGCCCGATCCTCAACGACGAGAAGTTCGTGCTCGACCTGCTGCTGTCGGAAAAGCTGCTGGTGGTGCAAGGCACCGCGTTCAACTGGCCGTGGCCGGATCACTTCCGCGTGGTGACCTTGCCGCGTGTGGATGACCTGGACATGGCCATCGGTCGCATCGGCAACTTCCTCAAGTCCTATCGCCAGTAACGACTATGACGCTGTACGACCGGGATCTGGTCGTACAGCGAGTATCTGGCAACACTTCTCTGCCCATTGCCCCGCTCCGCACTGCGTTTGCCCCTCTCCCAGCGCGTGCCCCTTATAATCAAAGGGCCGCGAGGCAACAGGAGGCTGATCAAGCGGGGCAATACAGGTGGGAAATTCCCTTCAAGACTCTACATTCAGGCTGTAGGACACAGTTTGAAATAGTCGCTCGGTTGAATCACCCCATGTCGCACCTTATATACCCCGCAGTACGCGACATATTTAGCATGAGGAGAACTCTACAACCATGATGCGCATCCTGCTGTTCTTGGCCACCAACCTGGCGGTCGTGCTGATTGCCAGCATCACCCTGAGCCTTTTCGGCTTCAACGGGTTCATGGCGGCCAACGGGGTTGATCTGAACCTCAATCAGCTGCTGATCTTCTGTGCGGTCTTTGGTTTTGCCGGCTCGCTGTTCTCGCTGTTCATCTCCAAGTGGATGGCGAAGATGAGCACCAGTACCCAGGTCATCACTCAGCCACGCACCCGGCATGAGCAATGGTTGCTGCAGACCGTCGAACAGTTGTCCCGCGAGGCCGGTATCAAGATGCCGGAGGTCGGGATCTTCCCGGCCTATGAAGCCAACGCCTTTGCCACCGGCTGGAACAAGAACGACGCGCTCGTTGCGGTGAGCCAGGGCATGCTGGAGCGCTTCTCCTACGATGAAGTCAAGGCGGTGCTGGCCCACGAGATCGGCCACGTGGCGAACGGTGACATGGTCACCCTGGCGCTGGTCCAGGGCGTGGTGAACACCTTCGTGATGTTCTTCGCGCGGATCATCGGCAACTTCGTCGACAAGGTAATCTTCAAGAACGAAGAAGGCCGCGGCATTGCCTACTACGTGGCAACCATCTTCGCTGAACTGGTGCTGGGCTTCCTGGCCAGCGCGATCGTGATGTGGTTCTCGCGCAAACGGGAATTTCGCGCGGACGAAGCCGGTGCCCGCCTGGCCGGCACCGGGGCGATGATTGCAGCCTTGCAGCACCTGCGCTCCGAACAGGGCCTGCCGGTGCATATGCCGGACAGCCTGACCGCGTTTGGCATCAACGGCGGCATCAAGCAGGGCCTGGCGCGCATGTTCATGAGCCACCCACCGCTGGAAGAGCGGATTGACGCACTGCGTCGTCGCGGCTGACCGCTTGGCGGCGACACGGAAAGGGGCGATCTGATCGCCCCTTTTTTGTGGGCGCCTTGCCCGCCCAGGACTCAGCGCTTCGTGAGTCGGTAGACTCGCTCTTCCAGCCGGGTTACGCCGTCCTGAACGAACTTCCAGCTCTCACCCAAAACGTCCTGCTCCTCAAGCACTTCGAGGGCCCAGTGCGCCCCCAGCAGCGCCTTCACCTCATCATCGGTCACCGCAAACGGTGGGCCGGCCTTTTGCGTCTGGTCGTAGTCGAGGGTAATCAGCAACCCCTTGCAACCCGGCCCCAGAAGCGTATTGAGGTGCTCGGTGTAGCGCGCCCGCATCAGCGGCGGCAAGGCGATCAACGCCGCGCGGTCATAAAGCGCCGTGCAATCGAGCAGCGCCTGCGCGTCCAGCGCGAAGAAATCACCGCACCACACTTCGATCACATCCGCCTGGTACACCTTGAACACGCCGCGTTGGCTGATACGCGGTATCAGCCCCTGCTCACTGAAGAATGCCTCAACCGCCTGCTCCGACAGCTCTACCCCGAGCACGCGACAGCCTTGACTGGCCAGCCACACCAGATCCAGGCTTTTGCCACACAAGGGCACCAGCACCTTTGCCCCCTGCGCGACAGCCAGCTGCGGCCAGTGCCGTTGCAGATAGGGGTTGACCTCGGGCAAGTGAAAACCGATCTGATTACGCGCCCAGCGCTCCCGCCAAAACTGAGAATCCATACATCACCCTAAAAATTCGATCAAAAGGCGCTAAAACTTATATTAGATTTAGATCATTGATCTGGTTGAAGATGGGCCATGTTAACCCTGAGGGCCCTTCTAATGCTCCCCACTCTGTTTATCTCCCATGGTTCGCCCATGCTCGCCCTGCAACCCGGCGCCAGCGGCCCGGCCCTGCAGCGCCTGGCGGCTGAACTGCCACGGCCGAAGGCGATTGTGGTGGTGTCGGCGCACTGGGAAAGTCAGGAATTGCTGGTCAGCGGCAACGCCGCACCGGAAACCTGGCATGACTTCGGCGGCTTTCCGGCCGAGTTGTTTGCCGTGCAATACCCGGCGCCGGGCGACCCGCAATTGGCGCGCGAGATTGTCGAGTTGCTGCACGCCGACGGCTTGAATGCGCGCATCGATGAGCGCCGTCCCTTCGACCACGGCGCCTGGGTGCCGCTGTCGCTGATGTACCCGGCCGCGGATATCCCGGTGGTGCAGGTGTCCTTGCCCAGCCGTATGGGCCCTGCCCTGCAGACCCGGGTCGGACACGCCCTCGCCAGCCTGCGCGAACAAGGCGTGTTGCTGATCGGCTCCGGCAGCATCACCCACAACCTCGGTGAACTGGATTGGCACGCCGGGTCCGAAAGCATCGAGCCGTGGGCGCGGGCGTTTCGTGACTGGATGGTGGACAAGCTTGCCGCCAACGACGAAGCCGCGCTGCACGATTATCGCCGCCAGGCGCCCAACGCCGTGCGCAGCCATCCCAGCGATGAACATTTACTGCCGCTCTACTTTGCGCGGGGTGCCGGCGGCGACTTCAGCGTGGCACACCAAGGCTTCATCATGGGCGCGCTGGGCATGGACATCTACCGCTTCGGCTGACGCACATCCCGATGCGCGGGCAAACCCAGATTGAGGGCCGCCCACAAAGCGAGCGCGGCCCAAGAAGAAAACCCGGAAATCCTCACCTGCGTGGGCCTTCCGGGTTTTTGCATCGCCAACATTTTCAAGGGGCGCAACTCCAACAGGCATAGCGTTGAAACGCTTACTCAGGCTCTATCAACAGCGCCTTCAGGCTTTCTTCGCATAACCTGCGCCCTGAAAAGAGAATTGTATTTCCTTACCTTTACCCGCTTCGCTGATCACCCGCTGCAGTCCCACCATCGAGTTCTTGTACCGGCCATAGAGCCCGTCACTCTTGATTTCACCCACCCTGACATTGCCCTTATCGTCTGTAGTAAAGGGGGCGGAGAAACTACCGCGAGTAGGCGCGATCTGCGAACTTCGGTCTATTTTCGCGCCGTAATGTTCGACGAAGCCTCTGTCTCTGCCAGCCAAGGCAAACTTCTGATCGACATAAATATCTTTGACATGCTGCTTGGGGCCCGGCATGTCGGCATCGGTAACGTCCTGAATAAACCCCCTCAACTTATGGGCATCCTCAGGATCTCGTTCTACCGTGAGGTTATATTTATTCCCAAATTTAAAATCTACCAAGGTGCTGTTACTGGCGCCTTTTCCCCCATCAAACTCGGGGCGGCCTTGTGGCGCTTTGAAATGCTCACCGTTTCCAGAAAACACAATCAGCGCCTTGCCATCCCCGCGCGGCTGCATCCCAATATAGCCACGGCCAAGAGGCCGACCTTGCGCATCATTGACGCCAAACTGCATCGCATAATAAATCCCTGCGTCCTTGCTTCCTTTTCGTTGAAGGCCTTCGTCGATACTCATTGGAAACGTAATGTTACTCAACCCAGCGCCAGGCGCGGACAGCGAGTAACTCAGGCCATACAACCCATTGGGCGATGTGGCTACCTTCTTGATTTCCAGTTTCGGATCGCTGACTTTATTAAGCGTTGACGTCGTGGTCGCAGACGCTACAGGCATGGATCGCGTATTTCTTCTTGAACGAGCGGCCGCGGCATCCGAAGCGAGTGCGCGCTCGGTCCACGGCAAACCGTGCTCGCGTGTTGGCTCTCCCGCCTGATTAACAGGCGGTTGGCTGGGAGGATAAGTCGCAGGCTCAGGCATTGTTTGTGGAAACAACTGTGAATTATTAATACGCATAACAGCCACAGCTCCTTTCTGGAAAAATCAATCAATAGCCGTCAAGCCCGGCACCTATCCCTCGACACGGTCACAAGCGAACCGTTCCAACTTGAACAACTGACGAGAGCAGATTGAGAGCGTTTTTTACCCTTGAGCGATGCAACTCAGGTTTATCCGCCCCCGTCACTTGATAGTAAAAACTTTACGCAAAGCCGGCTGCCAGAAAGGCCGCTCAGAAACTCAGACTTTTCCTAAACCCAATAAGATCAGTAGCTGACCGTTATGGCCGACCACCCCACGACGATCCGCGCCAATTGCCGGGCAAAAAAAATCCCCGAACCAGTCGGGGATTTTTTTAGGTGCGATCAATCAGCCCAGGGGCGGATCAATCTTCGCGGTAGCGACGCAGCTTGAGCTGCTTACCGGCAACGCGTGTGTCTTTCAGCTTGGTCAGCAGTTTTTCCAGACCGTCTTCCGGCAGCTCCACCAGGGAGAAGCTGTCACGGACCTGGATGCGACCAATGGCTTCACGTGCCAGGCCACCCTCGTTGAGGATAGCGCCCAGCAGGTTCTTGGCCGCGATACCGTCACGCGCGCCCAGCGCGGTACGGCAGCGAGCACGACCTTCAGCCAATGGCACCGGAGCGCGACGCTCACGATCACCACGCTCAGGACGGTCGCCGGAACGCTCTGGACGATCACCGCGTGGCGCGTTGTTCGGTACCAGTGGGCGTTCTTTCTCGATGGCTGCCAGGGTCAGGGCCTGAGCGTTGGTGGCTTTGCGCAGCAGGGCTGCAGCCAGGGCACGCGGGGTGCAACCGATATCGGCGGTCAGGCGGTCCAGCAGGTCGCCGTGGGTCGATTCAGCGTCAGCCACCAGTGGCGACAGGCTGTTGGTCAGTTTCTTGATGCGTGCATCGAGAACGGCCTGGGCATCCGGCAGGCGGACTTCGGCAACCTTCTGACCGGTCACACGCTCGATCACTTGCAGCATGCGGCGCTCACGCGGCGTCACCAGCAGCAGTGCGCGACCTTCGCGACCCGCACGGCCGGTACGGCCGATACGGTGAACGTAGGACTCTGGATCGTAAGGCATGTCAACGTTGAACACGTGGGTGATACGTGGAACGTCGAGGCCACGAGCAGCTACGTCGGTCGCTACAACGATGTCCAGACGGCCATCCTTGAGGGAGTCGATCACGCGCTCACGTTGGTTCTGGGCGATGTCACCGTTCAGCGCAGCGGCTTTGTAGCCTTTGGCTTCGAGGGCACTGGCCAGGTCCAGGGTCGCTTGCTTGGTACGCACGAACATGATCAGCGCGTCGAAGTCTTCGACTTCCAGCAGGCTCAATACAGCCGAGGTCTTCTGGTCAGCGTGAACCAACAGGTGAGCCTGTTCGATCGCGGTAACGGTCTGAGTCTTGGTCTGGATCTTCACGTGTTGCGGATCGCGCAGGTGGCGTTCGGCAATGGCACGGATCGACTGCGGCAGGGTGGCCGAGAACAGCACGGTCTGACGGGTCGGTGGCAGTGCCTTGAAGATGACTTCCAGGTCATCCATGAAGCCCAGCTTCAACATTTCGTCAGCTTCGTCCAGAACCAGGTGGTTCACGGTCGACAGGACTTTCTCGTCACGACGCAGGTGGTCGCACAGACGACCCGGAGTGGCGACAACGATCTGTGCGCCATTACGGATAGCCTTGAGTTGCGGGCCCATCGGCGCGCCGCCGTAGACGGCCACAACGGTTACGCCTGGCATTTGCTTGGCGTAGGTTTCAAAAGCGGTTGCTACTTGCAGCGCCAACTCACGAGTTGGCGCCAGGATCAGGGCTTGCGGTTCGCGCTTGGCAGGATCGATGCAGTGCAGGATAGGCAGGGCGAACGCGGCGGTTTTACCGGTACCGGTTTGCGCCTGGCCAATCATGTCGTGGCCGGCCATGATGATCGGGATCGATTGCTGCTGAATCGCCGAAGGTTCTTCGTAGCCAGTCGCAATGACGGCAGCAAGAATGTTCGGGTTAAGATTAAAAGCGGCGAAGCCGCCGGTTTCCTGGGTCATGGGTCTGCCTCTAAGTGCATCCGCAAAGACCCATGCTCCAAAGCTGCGCATGCCGTGTTGAGACTCAAGAGTCGCCCTGGCTGCTTTGTCGGCGGGGATTTGCGAAAACGAATGAATGAAAAAGATTCGTCAAGGAAGAGTCCGCTGTGCGGACGTGCAGCCGAAGCTGACTTCGGGGAATTGCGCTACCTAAACGCGGCCCGGTTAAAGGCCGGCGCGCACTATACCGGAAATAGCTGAAAAAGGGAGCTTTTTTTATCGCAAAGCACCGATAAACCGCACTGCGTCACCGCCTTTGCGCAGATGGGCTCCAGGGTCTATTTTTCAAGTGCCCGGCCCTGTTGGCTGAAACGCTTAAACGGTTCACCCGCACACTCGGCCCCTTTGGTCCGAAACCCCTTACTGCGCCCGAGGGCACACCCGATGAATCAAGCCAGCAGCAGCCTCGTCAGCCGTGAACTCCTGGGTCATGTCCTGTTGTTGGGCCTGGATCGGGTCGCCAAGCGCAATGCCTTTGACCTGGATCTGCTCAACGCACTGAGCCTGGCCTATGGCGAATTTGATCGAAACGACGATGCGCGGGTGGCCGTGGTGTTCGCCCACGGCGACCACTTCACCGCCGGGCTGGACCTGGCCAACGTCAGCGCTGTGATGGCGGGAGGCTGGCAACCGCCACCGGGGGGCTGCGATCCCTGGGGCGTGTTCGCCGGCCCTCGGGTCGGCAAACCGGTGATCGTCGCCGCTCAGGGCTACTGCCTGACCCTTGGCATCGAGTTGATGTTGGCGGCGGATATCAATCTCTGCGCGAGCAACACCCGCTTCGCGCAGATGGAAGTACAACGTGGGATCTTTCCATTTGGCGGTGCGACGTTGCGCTTTCATCAAATAGCAGGCTGGGGCAACGCCATGCGCTGGCTGCTCACCGGCGATGAGTTCGATGCCCACGAAGCCCTGCGCCTGGGGTTGGTGCAGGAAGTGATGGCCAGCGAAGACCTGCTGCCGCGCGCCATCGAACTGGCCAGCCGCATCGCGCGCCAGGCGCCCCTCGGCGTGCAAGCCTCGTTGATGTCGGCCCGCCTGGCGCGCTTGGAGGGCGAAGCTGTCGCGGCCGCCGCGTTACCGCCGCTGGTCGCGCAATTGTTCAACAGCGAAGACGCCAAGGAAGGCGTGCGCGCCATGCTCGAGAAGCGCCCGGGGGTATTCAGGGGAATTTGAGTTGGCCGTGCCGCAGTCATCGCGAGCAAGCCCGCTTCCACATCGACCGCATTCCTTCAGGATGTGCTCGGTCAAATGTGGGAATGGGCTTGCTCGCGATGACGCCCGTTCAGACAACTAGGTTGCCGGCCGAATCGCCTTGATCAATGGCTGCAACGAATAGCCCAATCGCGGTGCCAGCGCTTCGGCGCGGGCCGAGAGCGCCGCAGCGTCCAGCGCCTGATCCAACTCCGAAGGCACCAGCAGGATCACATTGCCCTCCTTCACCGGCAGCTCCCAATAATGCCGGTGATACAACCCGCGCAGCAGGGCCGCACCCAACGGCTTGCCGTCGTCGGTGGCCCACTGGTTGATCACCAGCCAACCGCCCGGGTTGAGTTTCTTCTGGCAGTTTTCCAGGAAGGTCCAGGCCAGGTGCCCGACGCCGGGGCCGACATCGGTGTACAGGTCGACGAAGATCAGGTCGGCCGTTTCGGCGGTCTCGAGCAATTCCAGGGCGTCGCCAATGCGGATGTACAGGCGCGGATCGTCGTCCAGCCCCAGGAACTCAATGGCCAGGCGCGGCACTTCGGGGCGCAGCTCGATGGCTTCGACATCCTCCAGCGGCAGGAACTTGAGGCACGCCTGGGTCAGCGTGCCGGCGCCCAGGCCGAGGAACAACGCGCTTTCCGGCTGCTCGTGGCACAACGCACCGATCAGCATCGCACGGGTGTAGTCGTACTCCAGCCAGCTCGGGTCGGCGGTGAACACGCAGCTTTGCTCGATGGCGTCGCCAAACTCGAGAAAACGGTAATCGGCCACTTCGAGCACGCGGATCATGCCGAAGTCATCATGGACCTCGGCCAGCAGGCGCTCGACACGCTCCTCGCTCATCTACAACTCCTAACGGGTTCACCCCAGGGCAAAGGCGCGATTGTCGGCCAACCGGCGGCAACAGGTCACGCACTAATTGCTGATAACATTGGCGCCCGACCGTCAATCACCCTATCGAGTCCACGATGAGCCAACCCTGGAGCCCCGACAGCTGGCGCGCCCTGCCGATCCAGCAACAACCCCAGTACCCGGACGCTGCACACCTGTTACAGGTAGAGCAGAGCCTGGCCAGCTACCCGCCGCTGGTATTTGCCGGGGAGGCCCGCGAGTTGCGCCGCCAGTTTGCCGAGGTGACCCAGGGTCGCGCCTTCCTGCTGCAAGGCGGCGACTGCGCCGAGAGTTTTGCCGAGTTCTCCGCCGCAAAAATCCGCGACACCTTCAAGGTGCTGCTGCAGATGGCTATCGTGATGACCTTCGCCGCCGGCTGCCCGGTGGTGAAAGTCGGGCGCATGGCCGGCCAGTTCGCCAAGCCGCGCTCGTCCAACGATGAAACCATCGATGGCGTCACCTTGCCGGCCTACCGTGGCGATATCGTCAACGGCATCGGCTTCGACGAAAAAAGCCGCGTGCCGGACCCCGACCGCCTGCTGCAGTCCTACCACCAGTCCACCGCCACCCTTAACCTGCTGCGCGCGTTCGCCCAGGGCGGGTTTGCCGACCTGCACCAGGTACACAAGTGGAACCTGGACTTCATCGCCAACTCCGCACTGGCCGAGAAGTACAGCCAGTTGGCGAACCGTATCGACGAAACCCTGGCCTTCATGCGCGCCTGCGGCATGGACAGCTCGCCGCAACTGCGCGAAACCAGCTTCTTCACCGCCCACGAAGCGCTGCTGCTCAACTACGAACAAGCCTTCGTGCGCCGCGACAGCCTGACCAACGACTACTACGACTGCTCGGCCCACATGCTGTGGATCGGCGATCGCACCCGTCAGTTGGACGGCGCCCACGTCGAGTTCCTGCGCGGGGTACACAACCCGATCGGGGTCAAGGTCGGCCCGAGCATGAACCCGGATGACCTGATCCGCCTGATCGACATCCTCAACCCGGACAACGACCCCGGCCGCTTGAACCTGATCGCGCGCATGGGCGCCAACAAGGTCGGCGACCACCTGCCGGCGCTGCTTCGCGCCGTGCAGCGTGAGGGCAAACAGGTGCTGTGGAGCTCCGACCCGATGCACGGCAACACCATCAAGGCCAGCAGCGGCTACAAGACTCGCGACTTTGCGCAGATCCTCGGCGAGGTGAAGGAATTCTTCCAGGTACACGAGGCCGAAGGCACCTATGCCGGCGGGATTCATATCGAGATGACCGGGCAGAACGTCACCGAATGCATCGGCGGCGCGCGGCCGATCACCGAAGATGGCTTGTCGGACCGCTACCACACCCACTGCGACCCGCGGATGAATGCCGATCAGTCGCTGGAGCTGGCGTTCCTGATCGCCGAGACGTTGAAGCAAGTAAAACGGTGACACCATTCGGTAGGCGCGAGCAAGCTCGGGCCTACCGTGATGTGAGCATCGCCGCCCTTAATCGGTCGGCACTCGGCCGTGGGCAATTGAGCTGCACCTGTTCGAGCCCCAGCCAATCGGCCATTTGCCGCAAGTTCAGCGCCAGCGCGCACATCCCCTCCTCGTCCAGCCCCGGCGTTTCTTCATGCACCGCATGCACGGCCAGGCGGCCGTGGGCGCGTTCGGCACGCAGGTCGACGCGCGCGGCGATCCGCTCGTTGTGCAGAAACGGCAGCACGTAGTAGCCGTACACCCGCTTGTCCTGCGGCGTGTAAATCTCCAACCGATAACGGAAATCGAATAGCCGCTCGGTGCGGCTGCGCTCCCAGATCAGCGAATCGAACGGCGACAACAGTGCGCTGGCCGGCACCTTGCGCGGCACTTTCGGCTCCGGCAGGCAGTAGGCCGGCTGCTTCCAGCCCTGCACGCGGCACATCAGCAATTGGCCGTCTTCGACCAGCTCGGCCAAACGGCTGCGAGTGTCGGCAGGCTCCAGGCGGAAATAATCGCGCAGATCTTTTTCGCTGCCCACACCCAGCGCAGTCGCACTGTGCAGCAGCAAACCGCGCTGAGCCTCGGCCTCGCTCAACGGCGCCTGGTGCAGCCGGTCGCCGGGGATCACGCGCTCGGGCAAATCGTAGAGCCGCTCGAACCCGCGCCGACCGGCAACCGTGACCAGGCCAGCGGCGAACAGCCATTCCAGCGCGTGCTTTTCATCGCTCCAGTCCCACCACGGGCCGGCGCGCTCGGCGCGGGTCGACAGACTGCCTGCACCCAGGGCGCCCTGTTGTTCGACAGTGTTCAACACGCGCTGGATGATGGCCTGCTGCTCGCGACCAAAACGCGCCATCTGCGCGTAGATCCCCTGCCCTTGTTTTGCCCGCTCCATGCGCCAGCGCATCAAGGGGTACAGCGCCATCGGCAACAACGAGGCCTCATGCCCCCAATACTCGAACAACGAACGCTGTCGGCCCTGGCTCCAGGCCGCCTGCTCAAGCAGTGACGGGGCGTACTGACCCAGGCGGGAAAACAACGGCAGGTAATGGGAGCGCACCACGGCATTGACCGAATCGATCTGCAGCACACCCAGGCGGTCGATCAAGCGGTTGAGGTGTGCGGCCTTGATCAATGCAGGCGCCTGGCGCCCGGAAAAGCCCTGGGCGGCCAGTGCCATGCGGCGCGCTTGCTTGAGGGAAAACGACAGGTCGGCGGGCATGGGCATCTCCGTATGAACGTGCCGACCACCCTACTGCATCCTCGGTCATTTTCGCAGTGGGTCTTCCCAGAAATGCCGATGGGCTTCGTGCTCCACGTCAGCGCGGCTCAGCCCGATATCCTTGAGCGCCGCATCGCTCAGCGTGGCCACTAACCGACGCTCGTACCGCAATACCTGCCACCGCGCAATCGCTTGGAACAGCCCGGAAAGCGGCCGCTTCGTCCATCCTGCACAACCTGTTTGACCTTTCATCTTCTCGCCCTCCCTTGGGGATGACGCGAGTGTGTGCCGGCGGCTATGATCAATCCAACGAATGTTTCTTATGAAATACATCTCAGGAATTGATCAATTGGCCGCCTACCCAAGCATCGACACCGACGTGCTGCGCACCTTCGTCGCCATCGCCGACCAGGGTGGGTTTACCCGCGCCGGCGAGCAGGTCAACCGCACCCAATCGGCGGTCAGCATGCAGATGAAGCGCCTGGAAGAAGACGTGCTGCAGCGCAAACTGTTCGAGCGCGACGGCCGCCAAGTGCGGCTGACGCCGGAGGGCCAGGTGCTGCTGGGGTATGCGCGGCGCATCCTGAAACTGCACAGCGAGGTGTTCAACACCCTGCGAGAACCGCATATGGTCGGGCTGGTACGCATCGGCACCCCGGACGACTATGTGATGCGCTTCCTGCCGGGGATTCTCAAACAGTTTTCCAAGGCCTACCCGTTGATCCAGATCGAGATGCACTGCGAAGCATCCACCGTGCTGATGCAACGGCGGGATCTGGCGTTGACGGTGATCAGCCGCGAACCCGGCAATGATATCGGCGAGCTGTTGCGCACCGAGCGCGTGGTGTGGGCCGCGGCGCCGTGTTTCTGCGTGGACGAGCACGACGCCCTGCCACTGGCGATGTCCGGCGCCGATTGCCTTTACACCCAGTGGGCGCGCACCTCACTGGATACCGTCGGACGCAATTATCGCCTGGCCTACAACAGCACCAACGGGGCGGCGATCCAGGCCGTGGTCAGCGCCGGCCTGGCAGTGATGGTCAGCATGGAAAGCCTGGTGACGGATGACCTGCGCGTGCTCGGCAGTGACGAGGGTTTCCCACCCTTGCCGTCGATGAATCTGCGCTTGTTACGCAACCCGCTGATGACGTCACCTATCACCGAATGCCTGGCGGAGTACATCATCGACGGCTTCAAACCTTAAACATCAGCATCACGGCGCACACCACCAGGAAACCGCAGAACAAACCGCGCAACAGGCGCTCCGGCAGAGCGTGGGCGACTTTTACACCCCAACTGATGCTGAGCAGGCCACCGACCGCCAGGGGGATGCCGATCATCCAGTCCACTTCGTGGTGCCAGGCGTAAGTGACAAGAGTCACCCCGGTGCTGGGCAGCGCCAAGGCCAGGGACAAGCCTTGGGCCACCACCTGGGTGGTGCCGAACACACTGGTCAGCACCGGCGTGGCGACCACCGCACCACCGACACCGAACAAACCGCCCATAGAGCCGGAGACCGCGCCCAACACCCCGAGCCACGGCCAGGCATGGCGCATCTGTGCCGTCGGCGGCGCATTGCGGGTGAACATGCGCAGCAGGTTGTAGGCCGACAGCGCCAGCAGAAATGCGATAAAGCCGACACGCATCGCGCCGGCGTCCAGGCCCACGGCCCAGATCGAACCGAGCCAGGCAAAGCTGAAGCCCATCACCCCCAGCGGCAGCGCGTGGCGCAGTTCAATGCGATTACGCTGGTGATAACGCCACAGCGCGAGCATCACGTTGGGCACCACCATCACCAGCGCGGTGCCTTGGGCGATCTGCTGATCGAGGCCGAACAGCACGCCGAGCACCGGGATGGCAATCAACCCGCCGCCAATGCCGAACAGGCCGCCCACCGTGCCCAATGCCGCGCCCATAACCAAGTACATCGCTAAATCCAACACCACGCATTACTCCACAATCCCAAGCCTTGCATGCTACGCAGTCCGCTCTGGCGCGGATACGCACAGCAACGCACAATGGCTGTGCCAATCCCGCATAAGCGTCGACCGATGAACCCGCATATCCTCACCGACCAACTCAGCCTGTTTCTCGATGTGCTGGAAACCGGCAGTTTTTCTGCCGCCGCGCGTCGCCATCCGCTGACGCCCTCCGCCGTGGCCCGGCGTATCGACAGCCTGGAAAGCTCGGTGGGCAGCCGCTTGTTCCAGCGCAGCACCCACGCGGTGCTGCCGACACCGGCCGGCCTGGCGTTCGCCGAACGCGCGCGGCGCATCGTCACCGAGTTGCAATTGGCGCGGGCGGAAGCGGTGTCCTTGAGCCATGCGCCAGAAGGCTTGATTCGCGTGGACGCACCGGCGGCGTTCGGTCGACGGCATCTGGCGCCGGTGATCGCCGACTTCCTGAATGTCTACCCGGGGCTGGATGTACACCTGCATTTGATCGACAGCTTCGTGGACATGCAGGGCGCGCACCTGGGCAAGGTCGATCTGGTGCTGCGTGCCGGGCATATCGTCGACACCCGGCTGATCGCCACGCCGCTGGCCAGCATCGTGCGAATTGCCTGTGCCAGCCCGGCCTACCTGAAAAACCGTGGCACGCCGACCCATCCGCGAGACCTCAGCGAACACGACGGCCTGGACTGGGATGGCCTGGCGCCGATCTTCGCCTGGCGCTTCGAACTGGACGGGCGTCGCGCCACCTATCGCCCGCAACGCATCCGCATGAGCGCCAACAACGCCGAAGCCCTGCTCTCCGGCGCCCTGGCCGGCCTGGGTATCGCGCACCTGCCCACCTGGCTGGCGAGTGAATACCTGGTCCGCGGCGAACTCTTGCCCCTGTTTTGCGAAAACGGCCTGCCCAGCCCGGAAACCACCGGCATCTATGCGCTGCGCCTGGAACAACAGCCGAACGCACGTAGCCGCTTGTTGCTCGAATACCTGAAATCGCGCTTCAGCCCAGTGCCGCCCTGGGACCTGGCGCTGCAAAGCGGATTGGTCTGACCCCCCGGACAGAATTACCTGGCGCATTAAAGATTTGCCCGCTAGATTCCAGCCCAGATACGCTTTTTTTTTGAGGCAGCACCATGAGCAAAAATCCCGATCCTTGCCAATCCCTGTTGCTGGATAACCAGCTGTGCTTCGCCCTGCACTCCACTTCATTGCTGATGACCAAGGTCTACAAGCCGTTGCTGCAAGCCCTCGGCCTGACCTATCCGCAGTACCTGGCCATGATGGTGCTGTGGGAAGAAGATGGCTTGACTGTCGGCGAAATCAGCAGCCGCCTGCTGACCGATCCCGGCTCCCTGACCCCCCTGCTCAAGCGCCTGGAAGCCGAGGGCCTGCTCAGCCGCACGCGCAGTCGCGAAGACGAGCGAGTGGTGGTGGTGGAACTGACCGACGCTGGCCGTGCCTTGCAAGACAAGGCCAAGGGGATTCCTCAGTGCATCCTCGGCGCCAGCGGCCTGGAGCTGGAGCAACTGCGCAAGCTGCAAGCTGATTTGATTGCGTTGCGGGGCAATCTGCAAGGCGCGGTCTAAACACACCCAAGCCCCATACCTGCGGAGGGGGCAATCCCCTCCCACAGGTGGTTTTGAGGTGCCCTTACGAAAAAATTCTGAAATTTATCTTGCGCACTAAACATTAGCGCTATACATTCATCCCACCAACTACTTAGCGCGCAAACATTTAGCGCAAAACACCAAGAGGGCAACACCATGCAAACGCTCTATACCGCAGTAGCCACCGCCACCGGCGGCCGTGATGGTCGCGCCGTGTCCAACGACAACATCCTCGACGTCAAACTCTCCACCCCCAAGGAACTGGGCGGTGCCGGCGGTCAGGCCACCAACCCGGAACAACTGTTCGCCGCCGGCTACTCGGCCTGCTTTATCGGCGCACTGAAATTCGTCGCCAGCCAGACCAAACGCAAAATTCCGGATGATGCGTCGATCACTGCCCATGTCGGCATCGGTCAGATCCCGGGTGGCTTCGGTCTGGATATCGACCTGCACATCAGCCTGCCGGGCCTGGCCCAGGACGACGCGCAAAGCCTGGTCGACGCCGCCCACCAAGTCTGCCCCTACTCCAACGCCACCCGCGGCAACGTCGATGTGCGTCTGCACGTCACCGTCTAACCCGCGCGGCTCGCCAACGACACGCCGCCAGCCACGTGCTGGCGTTGCGGCAAGCATCGGATGAGCTGAGGCAATACTTGAAGTGACAGGTAAACGCCCACAAAAAAGCCCGACTCAAGGTCGGGCTTTTTTCGTACCGGTGGGGCCAGAATTACTTCTTGGCGCGACCTTTGTACGAACCGCCTTCACGGGTGTCGATCTCGATCAAGTCGTCGATTTCGATGAAATCGGCCACTTGCAGTTCGGTACCGTTAGCCAGCTTGGCAGGCTTCATGACTTTGCCCGAAGTGTCGCCGCGAGCGGAACCTTCGGTGTAGGCAACCTTACGCACGATGGTGGTCGGCAGCTCTACGGAAACCAGACGGTCTTCGAAGAAGATAGCTTCGCAGACGTCGGTCATGCCTTCTTCGATGAACGGCAGAACGGCTTCGATATCTTCAGCGTTCAGCTCGTACATGGTGTAGTCGGTGGTGTCCATGAACGTGTAAGCGTCGCCGCTGATGAAGGACAGGGTCGCTTCTTTACGGTCGAGGATCACGTCGTCCAGCTTGTCATCAGCGCTGTAAACGGTTTCGGTCTTGTAACCAGTCAGCAGGTTTTTCAGCTTGGTCTTCATGATCGCGCTGTTACGGCCCGACTTGGTGAACTCAGCTTTCTGAACCAACCAAGGATCGTTGTCGATACGGATTACCATACCGGGTTTCAGTTCTTTACCAGTTTTCATTGCGTATATCCGAAATTTGGATGGGGTTTACAAAAATCAAGGTGGCGTATCATATCCAACTTTCATAAAACTGTACCAGCGCCGTCGCAAGATCCGCCTGCAAGGCCTGTTCCAGACACCATGTTTCGGCGTGTGCAGCCACTTCCGGCCAGTGTTCCAGCAGCATTTTCCACGGCTGGGCCATATCGCCCTCGGTATTCCAGGCCTGCCAAAGCGCCACCACCGCGGCTTTTGCCGCCGGCGAAAGGGCTGCGGTGTACAGCTCCAGAAAGGCGTCGAGCTTGTCCAGGTGGATGTCTTCGTCCTGGCGATAGATGTGCCACAGCAACGGGCGCCCGGCCCATTGGGCCCGCACGAACGAGTCTTCGCCGCGCACGGCGTTGAACTCGCAACACCACAGCAGGCGGTCATATTGCTCCTGGCGCACGAACGGCAGCACCTGCACGGTCAGGGCGTCGCGCTGATGAGTATCGCCCGCCGCCAGCCGGTCCACGCCGAGCCAGCGCTGCACATCGCCGAGGATGCGCCCTTCCGGCACCAGCAGATGAGTGGCGCGCCCGTCCGTCGCCAACACGTCCAGCCAACCGGCAAGCGCGGCATTTTCGTAGGCAAACAGCGACATCAGCCGCGCACCGGTTGCGGGAAATACGCCCAGGCTTTGCAGGAAATGTTTCTGCGCGCCAGCATCCTGCTGAAACGCCTGACGCTGTTGCAGCAACCCCGCCTCACGCAACAGGCCACCGGTGCCGGGCCGGAAGCCGGGAAAGAAGAAGTACTTCTGCACCCCCTTGAACTTCACCGACGGCAGACGATGGCACCCCACCACCCAGTCCTCGGCACTCAGGTAGTCCAGGTTCATCCACAACGGCGCGTGCTCGCGCGCGGCCATCGCGTCCATGTAGTCAGGCGGCAGCTGGCAGGCAAACGCGGCGATCACCACATCCGCCGATGGCGTGGCCGACCACTGCGCCGGCCAATGGCGCACGTCGACGCCCTCTTGCCATTGCTGCTCCAGCCGTACATCAATCTCCGGACACATGCGTTCGAAGGCCCGCAGGTCATCGACCCACAAGCGCACGTCACAGGCGTGCTCCACCACCAATTGCCGGGCCAGACGCCAGGTCACGCCAATGTCGCCGTAGTTGTCGACGACGCTGCAAAAAATATCCCAGCGGGCTTTCATTCCGGGCTCCCACGCTCAAAGGCTCGATTGTCCGCATAAATGCCCCGATGCAGAAGGCTTGATCGCGATTATTCTGCACGGTGGCTGTGCGACAATCGCCGCCACGCCGTAAATGCCTGCCAGGAGGCCGCCATGTCTGACCGTCCGCTGTCGTTGTTCAAGCTTTGTCTCGCTATCGCCCTGGGCGTGTGGCTGGGGTTTATCGCGATTGCGCTGACCACCTGGCTGGCGTCGCGCTATCTGTTCCCGCAGAGCCTGGCGCCGGTCGCCCAGGCCGTCGAGCAACTCGGCAAGCCCGCGCCAGTCGCGGTGGAACCGCCGAACCGTCTGTTCGAGCAGTATCAAGAGAACCTGCGCAAGCAGGAACAACGGCAGAGCCTGGATCAGGCGCGCAACAATGCGCGCAACCTGTCCAACCCCAAATGCCAGTTCTGGCTGCAACAGGACCAGAACGCGCCCAATGAAAAGAGCAAGGCGAATGTCCTGCAATTTTGCGAATGATCAAGCCCAACCATGAATAAACACGCCGTCCTCCAGTTGATCCTGGAAAAACTCAGCGTCGACCTCGACATCGCCCAGCGCGCCGCGCAGACCGCCTACGAAACCGCGACCCACGAAGAAAACATCGCCGAAAACAAATACGACACCCTCGGCCTGGAAGCGTCTTACCTGGCGGCCGGGCAGGCCAAGCGGGTGGAAGAAATCAAGCAGTCGCTGGCGCTGTGCCAGAACCTGCAACTGCAGCTGCGTGCATACGATGAGCAACGGGGCATAGAAGTCGGCGCGCTAGTGGGCCTGGAGGACGAAAACGGTCGCCAGCAATGGTTGTTCCTGGCGCCGGATGCTGCGGGTTTGAAAGTCGATGTGGTGGGGCAACCGGTCACCGTCATCACCCCGCGCTCGCCCCTGGGCCACAGCCTGCTGGGCAAGTTCGAAGGCGATGAGGTGGAAATCCTGGTGGCGGGCGCCCGGCAACACTTTACGGTGACCGAGGCCCGCTGAAACCACTCAGTGGACGGGCAGTTCTACGCCGTCGAACAACTCTTCCAGTTCCTGCTTGTTGTGGCACTGGATCGCCTTGGCCATGACTTCGCGCGTCAGGTGCGGGGCGAATTTCTCGATGAAGTCGCACATGAAACCACGCAGGAACGTGCCGCGACGGAAACCGATCTTGGTCACGCTGGACTCGAACAACTCGCTGGCGTCGAGCACGACCAGGTCTTTATCGAGCTGGGTGTCGACCGCCATCTTGGCGACGATCCCCACGCCCAGGCCCAGGCGAACGTAAGTCTTGATCACGTCGGCGTCGGCGGCGGTGAACACCACTTTCGGCGTGAGGCCGCGGTGGCTGAAGGCTTCGTCGAGCTTGGAGCGGCCGGTAAAGCCGAACACATAAGTCACGATCGGGTATTCCGCCAGGGCTTCCAGGGTCAGCTTCGGCAGCTTGGCCAGCGGGTGGCCTTGCGGCACCACCACACAACGGTTCCAGCGATAGCACGGCATCATCACCAGGTCGCCGAACAACTCCAGCGCCTCAGTCGCAATCGCGAAATCGACGGTGCCGTCGGCGGCCATTTCAGCGATCTGCATCGGTGACCCCTGATGCATGTGCAGGGCCACATCCGGGTATTGCTTGATGAAATCGCGGATCACCGGCGGCAACGCATACCGCGCCTGGGTGTGGGTGGTCGCGATCGACAGGGTGCCCTTCTTCTCGTTGGAGAATTCCTGGGCGATCTGCTTGATGCTTTCGACTTTGCGCAGGATCTCGCCGGCGGTGGTGATGATGCGCTCACCGGCCGGGGTGACGCGTGTCAGGTGCTTGCCGCTGCGGGCGAACACTTCGACACCCAGCTCGTCTTCGAGCAGGCGGATCTGTTTGCTGATACCCGGTTGCGAGGTGTACAGGCTTTGAGCGGTAGCGGAAACGTTGAGATCGTGGTGCGCCACTTCCCAGATGTAGCGCAGTTGTTGAAGCTTCATATGTATCCCTCAAAGCAGATAGACGCCACGGGTATCAGCGACGGTATATAACTATATTAAAGGTTAGACAGATAAATCTAGAACTTTTTATCTATCACTCCCCCTCACACGTCATCACTGCGTCGACGTTGTAACGATGGCACCAGGTAAACCGGCACCGGAGACAGCTGCAACACCCGCGCGGCAGTGCGCCCAAGGGGTGTGGCCGCGGCCGTTGCGTGGCTATGACTGCCTACGATCAACAAATCCACGGAAAGTTTACGCAACTGGTCGAGAATCACCTCGCACGGGTCACCCTGGATCACCCGCACCGAGTGGATCAGTTGCAAGTCTTGCGCGCCGTCCCCCAGCTCCTCGCGAAAACTCTCAAGGACCCGCTGCTCGATCGTCGCCATCACTGTGCTCAGGCCCTGGCTCTGCCATTCGTTCAGGGCCTTTTCATCAAGGTAGCTTTGCAACACCGATTCGGCGAACAGCCCGATGGGTTCGACCACATGAATCACCGACAGCTCAGCCTTGAACGTTCGCGCCAGCGCCAGCGCATGTTGCATCACATAAGGCGCATACAGACCAAGGTCCGTGGCATACAGCATCGAACGGATCATAAAACCTCCTGGACTGCCAGGATGGCGGAGATTGAATGAGCTTAGCAGCGCCTCGGGGATTTCGACTGACTTAGCTCGGCGTCTGAATCTTCACCTCATTACTGATGCCATGGGGCACATGCCCGGTGGCCACCACCTCCCTGGCTTTCTCGCAATGGCCGGCCTGGTCGTCGAAAAAAACGTCGGCGGCGAACGCCTCCAGGAACGCGGATTTCTCCAGGCCGCCGAGGAACAGCGACTCGTCCAGGCGGATATCCCACTCGCGCAGGGTGCGGATCACCCGCTCGTGGGACGGCGCCGACCGGGCGGTGACCAGGGCAGTGCGGATCGGGCAGGCCGCGTCCGGAAACTCACGCTGCAACAGGTTCAGCGCCGCGAGGAAGCCCTTGAAGGGGCCGCCATGCAACGGCTGGCGCGCCGATTCGCGTTCGCTGGCCTGGAACGCTTCCAGCCCGCCCTGTTGGTAAACGCGCTCCGACTCGTCGGAAAACAACACCGCATCGCCATCGAATGCGATCCGCAGCTCCTCGCTCGATGCACGGCGCGCGCCGCCCGACAGAATCGTCGCCGCGGCGAACCCAGCATCGAGCGCACTGCGCACATCGTCAGCATGGGTCGAAAGAAACAGATGGCAACCAAACGCCGCCAAATAAGGATATGGACTACGCCCTCCTACGAAAGCGGCGCGGGAAATGTCCAACCCGTAATGCTGGATCGAATTGAACACGCGCAGGCCGGTGTCGGCACTGTTGCGCGACACCAACACCACCTCGACCCGGGCCCGGCCCAGGCTGGCGTTGAGGCTCAGCAGTTTTTTGACCAGCGGGAAGGCATCGCCCGGCTCGAGCGTTTCTTCTTCGTGCTCGATCTGGTATTTGCGGTAGGCCTCCACGCCTTGGGCCAGGTAGACCTTGTGGCTATCGCTCAAGTCGAACAGGGCCCGCGATGAAATCGCCAGCACCAGTTTGTCGCCCAATCCGTTTGCCATGGTGGTTCCCCCCAATCAGCGGTTATGCCGATCAATAAAACTCAAGGCCTGATACAACGCCTGCATGCGCGGCAGCTCGCAGCCAGCGGCCTTGGCGGCGGCGAGTGGGCGAGCGTAGATCGCCGCCAGTTCCAGCGGGCGTTTATGGATATGGTCGTGGTACATGCTGGGCAGGTAGTCGTCCATGCTTTCGGTCATGGTAAACATCTGCTCGGCATAGCTGGCCGGAATCTCATGACCGCAGGCGTGAGCGCCCTTCACCACTTCGGCCATCAGCGCCTGGATCAGTTCGCGGCTGGACTCGTCCGCCATCATCGCCGTGGTGCCACAGCCCAACAGCACGGAGAGACCGTTATAAGGCACGTTCCACACCAGCTTGTGCCAGCGCGCCAGGTGTACGTTGGCCATGGCCTGGGACTCGATGCCGGCCTGATGAAACAACGCGGCGCCTGCCTCGACAATCGCCTTCTGGCGCGCTTCGTCGTTGGCGGCAGTGCCGCTGTGATAACCCAGGTTGACCCGGCCCAACGCCTGATGCTCGACAACGCCGGGGGCGGAACGGTGTACGCCGATATAGCACAACCCACCGAGCAGATGCAGGGACGCCGGCAAGTGTTCGCGCAGGCTGTCTTCGACGTCGAGGCCATTTTGCAGCAACACCACCTTGGCGTCGGGCGCCGCGACCTGGGCGATGGTCGGGGCCAGGTCGACATTGCCCGTGGATTTGGTGCCCACCAGCAGCCAGTCGCACGGCGGCATGTCGGCGGCGTGGGCGTAGGCCTGCACGGGGTTCAGGTGCAAGGTGCCATGCACGCTGCTGTTGAGGCGCAGGCCACGCTCACTGACCGCTGCGTATTCGCTGCGCAGCAGGAAATGCACATCGAAGCCGGCGCGCGCCAGCATCAGGCCGTAGAAACCACCGATGGCGCCGGTGCCGATAATGCCAATGCGTGGCGACAATGCGGTCATGGCAAATCCTCTGGAGTGCGGGTAAGCGCTTGATGAATAGCGTCGGTAAGCTCGGAAGGTGTAAGACGTGTCTGTATCTGCCCGAAGAATTGACCCTCGCACACCACGAACAGCGCCGGCAAATGAAAGACCTGATAACGTTCCACCGCGCCGCCGTTGTGCCCGGCATCCACCCAGCACAACCGATCCACCGGCAACTGCCAGCCCGGTAGCTGCTGATGCGCCCAACGGCAACCGGAACAGCCCACGCTGGTAAACAGCACGAGCGAAATGCCTGGTAATCCCAGCAGTTGCTGGTCAATATCCAGGTCGGTCAATGCCTGCTCCTTCACTATACTGCTGCCACCGCCGTCGACTGGACGGTGCTCGGAGTCCGTGTACATGGGTCGTTTTTTACCTCATCCTGATGATGTCGCTGCCCTGTTGATCCAACGTCCCTCTCCCCCCATTCCCCGCCAACGCCTGCACACTATCGGCCTGGGCGGCATCGCCTGCAATTGCCCGCGTGCCTGGCGCCAGGGTACAGCGGTTGACCTGCATATCCCGTCCCTGGGCGCCGGGGCCCGCTACCCGGGCTATGTGGCATGGTGCCGCAAGGTAGAAGACGGCTATCGCGTCGGCATCTCGTTTACCGATGAACATGCGTTGTTCGGCGCACGCATGGGTGAGCAAGCATGCCGGATAGAGCGCTACTGCCGCCAGCACGAAGACGCCGAGTCGACGCCCGAGCAGTTCGAAACGATGGCCCGCGAGTGGGTGGCGCGGCACGCCGGTGAATTCTCCCATGAGGCGTTTGTAGCGCCGGCACTGGATTAAAGCGGGCTTTGCCCATTGTCGCGGGCCCGTGTTACGCGCTAAGGTTCCTCCCCCCTGCATTCAAATCATGCTGTGCTCCGCCGCACGGGGATGGCTGGCGGCCGGCACCCGTGACCCTGACGAGTAACACGATGGCTGATTTACCGATCAACGACCTGAACGTCGAATCCAACGAGACCCTGATCACGCCCGATCAGCTCAAGCGCGAAATCCCCCTGAGCGACGCTGCCCTGCAGACCGTCACCAAGGGTCGCGAAGTCATTCGTGACATTCTCGACGGCACCGACCACCGCCTCTTCGTGGTAATCGGGCCATGCTCGATCCACGACCTCAAGGCGGCCCACGAATACGCCGAGCGCCTCAAGGCGCTGGCCGAAGAAGTGTCCGACACCTTGTATCTGGTCATGCGCGTCTATTTCGAGAAACCGCGTACCACCGTCGGCTGGAAGGGCCTGATCAACGACCCGTACCTGGACGACTCGTTCAAGATCCAGGACGGCTTGCACATCGGTCGCAAGTTGCTGCTGGACCTGGCCGAAATGGGCCTGCCCACCGCCACCGAAGCCCTCGACCCGATCTCCCCGCAGTACCTGCAGGACCTGATCAGCTGGTCGGCCATCGGCGCGCGCACCACCGAATCGCAAACCCACCGCGAAATGGCGTCCGGCCTGTCTTCGGCCGTGGGCTTCAAGAACGGCACCGACGGCGGCCTGACCGTGGCGATCAACGCGCTGCAGTCGGTCTCCAGCCCTCATCGCTTCCTGGGTATCAACCAGGAAGGCGGCGTCTCCATCGTCACCACCAAAGGCAACGCCTACGGTCACGTGGTATTGCGCGGCGGCAACGGCAAGCCCAACTATGATTCGGTCAGCGTTGCCCTGTGCGAACAGGCGCTGAACAAGGCCAAGATCAAGCCGAACATCATGGTCGATTGCAGCCACGCCAACTCCAACAAGGACCCGGCCCTGCAACCGCTGGTGATGGAAAACGTCGCCAACCAGATCCTGGAAGGCAACCAGTCGATCATCGGCCTGATGGTCGAAAGCCACCTGAACTGGGGCTGCCAGGCAATCCCCAAAGACCTGGCCGACTTGCAGTACGGCGTGTCGATCACCGATGCCTGCATCGACTGGGCGACCACCGAGAACACCCTGCGCAGCATGCACGCCAAGCTCAAGGACGTGTTGCCCCTGCGCAAGCGCAGCTGAGTCTGATCCTGATCCTGATCAGCGCACACAAAAACGCCGGGCTAAGCCCGGCGTTTTTCATGTTGCAGTTCATGCCTTACAGCTTGGCCGCATGGCGCTGGTGGCGCTCCATGTAGCGCTCGACGTAAGAGCACGACGGGATCACCGTGTAGCCGGCCTCTTCGGCGAACTTCAAGGCTTCCTCGGTCAATGCAGCCGCGATACCGCGACCTCGCAGTGCGTTGGGCACGAAGGTCCGATAGATGTCCAAGGTCTGCTTCCCGAGGTCCATATAGGTCAGGTAGGCACGATGACCGTCCACATTGGTCTCGAACTGATGACCAGCCTGGTCATGGTGGATGGACAACGCCTCGCTCATCACTACTCCTCGCGGGTCTTGGATTCTGACCCCTACCTTACCGATGTTTTTCCGGCGAAGGAACATCTACGCCACCCCGTGCCGGTTTCGACAACGAGAAAACCGTGAGCGCTCACAACCAGCACGTAGAGAATAGTAGGCGGCAATCCTGAAATTGCTCAAGACGCACTCGTCATCCCTGGGGCTGGCGGATATAGAAAGGGCCTCGATCAATCGGTGACCGAAAGCCTGAACATTGCCGGCAGTTGAAGCTTGAGACGAACAGGCGCTGTTAAAGTCACCTCTACATGCGCAAAAGATACAGGGTTTGGCAAAGTCAACCTGTACAAAAGTGTTAGCTTCAGTATATAAATTTTCATCTACTTACAAGGCTTGACACATGCGGGCCGGCCCTTTCAGGGCGCATGCATTCTTCAGCAGACTGCTAAAAATTGAACGCTTTTTATACAATTTCCCAAAAGATTAGCCAAAATAGATTCAGCACAGAAATTTTTTTTTGCTTCTTGCGCTACGTCAGTTTACTTACTACAAGTAATGAGTAGTATGTACGCCGGCTATTAGCTCACTCTGAGATAGTAGCTATCTTATAGAAAGTCCTTGAAGGGGAACACGATGAACAACGTTCTGAAATTCTCTGCTCTGGCTCTGGCCGCAGTTCTGGCTACCGGTTGCAGCAGCGTCTCCAAAGAAACCGAAGCTCGTCTGACTGCAACTGAAGACGCAGCAGCTCGCTCCCAGGCTCGTGCAGACGAAGCCTACCGTAAAGCTGATGAAGCTCTGGCTGCTGCTCAAAAAGCACAACAGACTGCTGACGAAGCTAACGAGCGCGCTCTGCGCATGCTTGAAAAAGCTAGCCGCAAGTAATAGTCCTTCGGGGTTGTTACCAAGCCGGTCCATTCTTGGACCGGCTTTTTATTGCCTGCGATTCGGTCCCGGATCACGGGCAATAAAAAGCCCGCCGCAGCCCAAGGCCGTGGCGGGCGATTGATCGAACCGGCTTATTGCAACGGATCGAGCGGCGCGTTCGAGACCATCGACGCCGCAGCCGGCACACCGATTTCAGTCGGCAGGCCATCTTCCGCCGCGACCACGTCGCGCACCTGATCCCAATTCACCCGCAGGTGATTGGCCAGGTCTTCACGCTTGAGCAGCGCGTTGATCACCGCGGTGTGCTTGTCGACCACCGACGGCGTGCCATCGTCGTTCAGCGGCGTATGCGCTTCGAGGTAGACCTTGCCGCCACTGCTGCCGAACTTGTAGGCATCGTTGATGATACGCACCGGAGTACCCACCGGTACCATGCCGGCCATTTCCAGCACGTTATTGTTGAACATGCGGAAGCAGCCGTGGCTGGTACGCGTGCCGATACCGAACTTCATGTTGGAGCCGTGGATCAGGTAGCCCGGCGTGCCCAGGGTGAACTTGAACGGCCCCAGCGGGTTGTCCGGGCCGGCCGGTACCACGTTGGGCAACGGATCGCCGTTGGCGGCGTGCTCGGCCTTGATCGAAGCGGGCGGCGTCCAGGTCGGGTTCGGCGTTTTCGCGACAATGCTGGTATGGGCGATCGGCGAGCCCCAGCCTTCACGACCAATCCCCAGCGGGAAGGTGTAGACGACGTTCTGGCCCTTGGGGAAATAGTAGAGCCGGTATTCGGCAAGGTTGATCACGATGCCTTCGCGGGGGCCCGGCGGCAGGATGAACCGCGTCGGCAGGACGATCTCGGTGCCCGCCCCCGGCAACCAGGCATCGACGCCCGGGTTGGCGGCGACCATCTCCGAGTAGCCCAGGTCGTAAGTGGTGCCCAGGTCGGCAAACGTATCTTCGTACTTGGCCTTGATCACTTGGACCTGGCCGACGATGTCTTCGCCCGGGGGTGGCAGGGGCAACTGCAAGGCCGCTGCGGAACCCGCCGCACACAGGGCGGCAAGAGACAGGCAGCAGGTGACGGCGGAAAGGCGCGACAACATCCGGAAAATCCTTCGCAGAACAACGTGTAGGTAAAAAGCGATTGTATACGCGATGCGGGCTTCAAGCTGCAAGCTCGTAGCGCCCCTCACCACTCGAAGCGCAGCTCCGGCCAGATCGGCGGCGTGCCACGCTTTTGCGACTCCAAGATGGCACGGCACAGGGGGCACAGGCGCTGATCCTGGAAAATCGAGCGATCCACCGCCGACCAGCGTGGCTGAGCCGGCAACAACGTGCCGCAGAGCGTGCGATCGATCGTGCCGCCCAGCTCCAATTGACGCGTGACCAGATGCACCCGGACTTCCTGGCAGGCGAACAGATCCAGCTGCTCGTCCGGCTCGATCAGTTGGTAATTAAACAGGGACCAGGCAGGACGCGACATCGAGGGCTCCAAATCGGGGGGGCGCCACCTTAGCCGAAAGCCTGCCGGTAGAAAAGCGTCATAACAGCGGTTTTAGCGTCGGCCAGACATTTTCCAGCAACTTACCCTGGGCGCCGACCGCCGGGTGCAGTTGATCGGCCTGCATCAGCTCGGGATGACCGCCTACGCCGTCGAGGAAAAACGGTACCAACGGCACGCTCTTTTCCTTGGCCAGGGCCGCGTAGACCCCGGCAAATGCCGTGGTGTATTTCGGACCGTAGTTAGGCGGCAACTGCATGCCCAGCAGCAGGACCTTGGCGCCGACCGCCTGGGACTGCTCGATCATCGACGCAAGATTTTGTTTCAATTGCGCGGGCGGCTGTCCACGCAGGCCGTCATTGCCGCCCAGCTCGATAATCACCAGGTTGGGCTTATGCTCCGCAAGCGCCGCCGGCAGCCGCGCGAGGCCTCCGGCGCTGGTGTCGCCGCTGATGGACGCGTTGACCACTTTATCGTCGAAACCTTCGTGTTTGAGCCGCTGTCCCAACAAGGCTACCCACCCTTTGCTGGTATCCAGTCCGAAACCGGCACTGATACTATCGCCAACGATCAGGACTGTACCCGCCGCTGCGTTCTGGGCCATGCACATCAAGGCCAGGCCAGCACTCAAAAACCACATTCGCATCGGATTCTCCATGGGCGCAAGCATTCTCATCGCGCGAAACCTTAGCAAAGTGGTTCCCAGCGCGGAAGGTGAACTGACTATCCTGCACGAACTGAGCCTGGAACTGAACAAGGGCGATAGCCTGGCTATCGTCGGTGCCTCCGGCTCCGGCAAGTCCACCCTCCTCGGTCTGCTGGCCGGCCTCGACCTGCCCAGCAGCGGCGAAGTCATCCTCGCCGGCCAAGCCCTGAGCAGCCTCGACGAAGACCAGCGCGCGCGCATCCGCGCCGAGCATGTGGGCTTCGTCTTCCAGTCATTCCAACTGCTCGACAGCCTCAACGCCCTGGAAAACGTCATGCTGCCGCTGGAGCTGGACGGCCGCAAAGACGCCCGCGAGCGCGCCAGGTACCTGCTCGAACGGGTCGGCCTGGGCCAACGCCTGACCCACTCGCCACGCCAACTCTCCGGGGGTGAGCAGCAACGGGTGGCGATCGCCCGCGCCTTTGCCGCCGAACCGGACGTGCTGTTTGCCGACGAACCCACCGGCAACCTCGACAGCCATACCGGCGAGCGCATCAGCGACCTGCTGTTCGAACTGAATAAAGAAAGCGGCACGACCCTGGTCCTGGTCACTCACGACGAGCGCCTGGCGCACCGTTGCCGACGCCTGATCCGCCTTGAAGCCGGCCTGCTGGTCGCGCCCCTGGAGCCTTGATGGCACGCTTGCCGCTGTTGCGCCTGTTTAGCCTTGCCCTACGCCAATTGCTGCGCGATGCCCGCGCCGGCGAATTGCGCGTGTTGTTCTTCGCCCTGCTGGTGGCCGTGGCCTCCAGCACCGCCATCGGCTACTTCGGCGCACGCCTTAATGGCGCCATGCTGTTGCGCGCCACCGAGTTCCTCGGCGCCGACCTGGTGCTCGAGGGCAGCTCACCCGCGCGCCCCGAGCAAATCAGGTCCGGGATCGAACTGGGCCTGGATCACGCACGCGTCGTCGAGTTTTCCAGCGTTATCGCCACCGATAACGGCATCCAGCTGTCCAGCATCAAGGCGGTCAACGAACAATACCCGCTGCGCGGCGAACTGAAGAGCGCAGCCGCGCCATTCGCTGACGAAACCGCGGGCGGCGGCCCGAAACCCGGCGAAGCCTGGGTGGAGGCACGGCTGCTCACCGCACTCGACCTGAAAGTCGGTGACAGCATCGACGTGGGCATGAAGTCCCTGCGCCTGGCGCGTGTGCTGACCTATGAACCGGACCGCGCCGGCAATTTCTACAGCCTCACGCCACGGGTGATGATCAACCTGGCCGACCTGGGCGCCACTGGCGTCGTCCAGCCCGGCAGCCGCGTCAGTTACCGCGAGCTGTGGCGCGCAGCCCCCTCAAGTACGGCACTGCAAACCTATCGTGACCTGATCGAGCCGGGCCTCGCGGCCAACCAGCGCCTGCAGGACTCGCGGGATGGCAACCAGCAGATCGGCGGCGCCCTGGGCAAGGCCGAGCGCTACCTGAACATGGCCAGCCTGGTGGCGGTGTTGCTGGCCGGTGTGGCCGTGGCGTTGTCCGCCAACCGTTTCGCCAGCCGACGTTTTGATGCCAGCGCGTTGTTGCGCTGCCTGGGTTTATCGCGGCGTGAAACCATGCTGTTGTTCAGCCTGCAACTGAGCGTACTCGGCCTGTTGGCGAGCCTGGCCGGCGCCCTGCTGGGCTGGCTGGCGCAATTTGGCCTGTTCTATTTCCTGCACGACCTGCTGCCGGCGGACGTACCGCCCGGCGGGCTGCTGCCGGCCATTGCCGGGATCGGCACCGGGCTGGTGGCCCTCGCCGGTTTCGCCCTGCCACCGTTGGCAGCACTGGGCCGCGTCCCACCGCTGCGCGTGTTGCGGCGCGACCTGCTGCCCATCCCGTCCAGCACCTGGATGGTCTACGGCGCGGCGCTGCTTGCCCTGGGCCTGATCATGTGGCGCCTGAGCCTCGACCTGGTGCTGACCTTCGCCCTGCTCGGCGGGGGCGTGGTTGCGGCGTTGATCCTCGGTGGCCTGCTCCTGCTGCTGTTGCAGAGCCTGCGCCGCCTGCTGGCCCGGGCGTCCCTGCCGTGGCGCCTGGGCCTGGGCCAGTTGCTGCGTTATCCGTTGGCGGCGGCAGGCCAGTCGCTGGCGTTCGGCTTGATCCTGCTGTCCATGGGCTTGATCGCCCTGCTGCGCGGCGAATTGCTCGACACCTGGCAAAACCAGCTGCCCAAGGATGCCCCCAACTACTTCGCGCTGAACATCCTGCCCGCCGACAAAGACGCCTTTGGCGCTCGCCTGCTCGAACTGCAGGCACAATCGGCGCCGCTGTATCCGGTGGTGCCCGGCCGGCTGATCAGCGTCAACGGCGAGCCCGTGCAGGCGATCGTCAGCAAGGACTCCAGCGGCGACCGCGCAATCCAGCGCGACCTGAGCCTGACCTGGGCCGCCGACCTGCCGCCGGGCAATGCCCTGACCGCGGGTACCTGGTGGTCACAGCAACCGGGCGATGAAATACCGGGCGTGTCGGTGGAAGCCAAGGTTGCCGAAAGCCTGAAACTCAAGCTCGACGACCACCTGGTGTTCACCGTGGCGGGCGAAACCCGTGAAGCGCGGGTCACCAGCCTGCGCACCATCAATTGGGATAACTTCCAGCCCAACTTCTTCATGATTTTCCAGCCTGGCACCTTGAAAGACCTGCCGGCCACCTACCTGACCAGCTTCTATCTGGCCCCCGGCCATGACCGGCAGATCATCGACCTGTCCCGGGCCTTCCCGGCGGTCACGATCCTGCAAGTCGAGGCCCTGCTGGAACAGCTGCGCAGCATCCTCGCCCAAGTAACGCTGGCCGTGGAGTATGTGCTGCTGTTCGTGCTGGCGGCAGGGATGGCGGTGCTGTTCTCCGGCCTGCAGGCCACCCTGGACGAACGCATTCGCCAAGGTGCGCTGCTGCGTGCGCTGGGCGCCGAGCGCAAGCTGCTGGTGAAGGCCCGACGCATCGAGTTCGGCCTGCTCGGCGCCGTCAGCGGTTTGCTCGCGGCGCTGGGCACCGAACTGGTGACCTGGGTGCTGTACCGCTATGCCTTCGACCTGGCCTGGCACCCACACCCGTGGTTGCTGTTGCTGCCGGTGATCGGTGGCGTGCTGATCGGCGCTGCCGGGGTGTTCGGGACGCGCCGCGCGCTGAATGCCACGCCATTGGCGGTATTGCGCGAAGGCTGAGACGACAATGGCCCGCGCGTCACAGACCGCGGGCCACCATTGTCTATTTCACATACTCGATAGCGGTGATCCACCAGCACACCTCGCCGTTCGGCGTCTGCACGATGGCCTCATCGTCGACTTGCTTGCGCAGCAGCGCCCGCGCCATCGGCGAGTCGATGGAGATGTAGTCCATGCGTTCGTAGATCTCGTCATAGCCGACGATGCGAAAACGCTTGGTTTCGCCCTGCTCGTTTTCGATATCGACCCAGGCACCGAAAAATACCCGCCCTTCCTGTTCGGGCATGTACTCCACCACGCGCATGTCTTCCAGACGCTTGCGCAGGTAGCGCACCCGTCGGTCAATCTCACGCAGCAGCTTCTTGTTGTACTGGTAGTCCGCGTTCTCGCTGCGATCCCCCAGGGAAGCGGCCCAAGTCACCTTGCGCGTGGTGTCTGGACGCTTTTCGCGCCACAGGTAATCCAACTCCTTCTTCAGCGCCTCATGACCTTCTTTGGTAATCAGCTTGGTACTCAAACGTGTGCATCCCCAGGCAATGTCCATTGATTCCAATACGCCGCGGCATGCAGGCCCCGGCGTCGACGAACAGAGGGTGATGATAAATGAACCGGGGAAAGTAGCCAGACCCTCTGACGCCTCGCATCACAGCTGGATTGCGCCCGGCTCACTGCTCGCTTGAACCAGCTCATTCCTGGCCAGGCCGTCCAACGCCTGGTCGAGTTCAAAGAGAATGGCATGCACATTCTGGCGCAACCCTGGTAACTGCACGAGCAGCGCCGCCAACGCCTGCGCCTGCAACTGCACGGCGCCCTCCTCCTGCACCATGCGACGGGTCAGTTCCTGGCGTTTTTGCTCAAGCTCCGCCAGCCCTCGCTGCAGTTCAACCTGGCGCTGTTCGAGCGCTTCTTCGCGCTTTTGCATTGCAAGTTTTTGCTGGGTCAGTTCCTGGGCGACACGCGCGAGGTTGGTCAAGGTGCTGTCCACCTCGAACAGTGAATTGTGTTCTGCCTGTTCGTTGGATGCCGGCGGCGCACTGGGTGCAACCGCGACGACCGGCGCAGCAGTTGGCGCCACGACCGCGGGCACCTGCCGCTGAGGTTCAGCCAGCCCCTCGATCACCACGGGCAAGACCTTTTCAGGCTCCTTGGTGACTTTGGGAGCCGAGACCAATTTGGAAGAAAAACGAATGGACGGGACAATCAGCGTAGGACTTTCAATCGCCTCTGACGCAGGGGCCGATGTGCCCAAGGTAATCACCTTCATCACCAAGGCTTTCTTGATGTTCATTGAATGATGATCTTCGGGCCTGGCGGGCGGCAACTTGCAGCCTTTCAAGTCGACAAAGTGATAGGGAATCTGGCCGTCGCCGACGCTACCCGACTTGGTACCGGAAGCGGCCAGGGTCAGTATTTGTTTAAACACCCGCATCGCAACTTGCAGATCCTCTTGGGTATCCACCCCACCCAAGAAGTAGCGTTCAACTTTCCTACGCAATGCTGCGACATATACCCGGGAACTACCCGGCTCTATTTCTTCATCCAGGCTGTACACAAGAAAGTTCGACTCGATCTGGGGAACAGCAAAACCACAGAGCAGAGCACCGTTGACCGGCGCATCCTCACCAGAGCGTTCAAGAACTAGGGTACGTAGAAGCATCATAGTAATCAGGCCTCATGACAACAAGCAAAGCGTATATAAACATCAGATAAACATCCGACCATCAACATGCATTTATCACTCAACGATTGTTTCAGCGAGGTAACAGACTGAACGTAGGACTTCTCTTATTAAGATACTTCAGCGTTTCCAAGCACTGTACATTGAACGTACCATTTTTAAACCCGAGCCCTATATCACTCAACAAAGGCGCTTGCCTCTTCATTCTTCTTGCCTCATCAACCGAACAGAAAAGCATAATGATCGAGATAAGCAACCTCACAAAATACTTGAACAAAAAGAGTGTAATCAGCGATGTCTCATTTTCTGCCAAACGCCAAGAGTGCCTTGGTTTATTTGGATTGGAGGGGGCAGGTAAAACGACACTTTTAAAAATGATCGCCGGCGCCATCCAACCCTCCTCGGGGCAAGTGCGGATTCTGGGGCTGGATACACACACACACGGCTATCACGCACGCAAGGCAATAGGCTATCAACCCGAATCCGGTGTCAGTCACCCGACTCTGTCGGTCAAGAACCTGCTCAAGTTCATCGCCACCGTTCGGGGATTCCAAGGCGCGGAGCGACGCAGGCGGGTGGATCACGCGGCCAGCCGACTCGAACTCTGGCCAGTCCTCGATTACCCGATCAACACCCTTCCCCCTGGTCTGAAACGCAAAGTCGCGTTTGCCCAGGCCCTGCTGCACGACCCCGACGTGCTGTTGCTGGACGAACCCAGCGAAGGGTTGGCGCCCCATCAGCAAGGCAAGATCAGCAGGCTTATCCAGTCGTTGGCCGACGAGATGACGATCATCGTTGCCTCACGCGATTGCGAAGCACTGGCCGGCGTCTGCACCCGCGCCCTGGTCATTGGCGGCGGGCGCCTGTTGGCGGACACCCCGATGCCCGAGCTGCAGCGCAGTTCCCGGCACTTTCGCGCGGTCACCCTGGCGGCGGAGTCAGCCCTGGATTTACTGGCGCTTGCCGTACTGCCCGGCGTGGCAGGTATCGAAGAAGACCGGCACGGCCCGGGCACGGTAACCGTTCTCGCCATGCCGGGACACTCCATCTACCCCGCCATCTGCGCATTGATTGCCAACCGACGCTGGGAAATACACTCACTGAATCTGGAGCCAGGCCGCCTGAACGATGTCGTTCACCACCTGAGCCAGGAGGCATCCCATTGAACCTGCTGCCATCTGTTTTCAAACGCCAGCTTGCCAGCTATCTATCGGCACCTGCCACCTACCTGAGCGTTGCGCTGTTCCTGTTGCTGTCGACCTTGCTGGGGTTGCACACCAGCCAACTGCTGGAGCGCAGCAGCAGCGATTTGCAGGGCTTTTTTCAATGGCACCCGTGGTTGTACCTGTTACTGATCCCTGCGCTGTCGACTCAACTTTGGGCGGACGAGAACGAGACAGGCTTTGGCGATTTCATGAAAACACTGCCTGTGCGGCCCGCCGAACTGGTTATTGGGAAGTTCCTCGCCGCCTGGGTCGTGGCGGGCCTGGCATTATTACTGACATTCCCCATCGTGACGGTGGTCAACTTGTTGGGCAGTGCGGACAACCGGGTCATCGTCTCCCAATTCCTGGCCAGTTGGTTATTGAGCGGAAGCTATCTCTCAGTGGGTGTTTTTATTTGCGCACTGACCCGCCAGCGCCTGGCCATTTTCATATTGACGCTGAGCCTGCTGTTATTGGCCAGCGGCGTGTCTTCGATATTGGATGCACTGGAGCGTCAAGCGCCCATCTGGATCATCGACAGTTTGACATCTCTCAGCCCACTCCTGCGTTTTGGCCTGATTGATCACGGGACACTTACCTTTCAGGACGGCGCGTATTTCATCAGCATGATCATTGCTTTTCTTGCTGCGACGACCGTTATCCTCAACTACAAGAACAGCTGAGAAGGAACACTCTCGATGCGATATCCATTGCGCACCGGCATGACACTTAGCGTCATACTGCTGCTGTTCCTCGCATTCAACCTGGTATGGGTAGTCAAACTTCCTGATTTACGCCAGGACTTTTCCCAACAACAGACCAATACATTGTCACCCGCGGCATTGCACTTGCTCACCACACTGGAAAGTCCACTGGACTTCTATTATTTCAATTCAAGCATACCGGCCAAAAAAAGCATCCTGAAACACTATGCCAAACGCGTTGAAGAAAAACTCAGGGCGTTCGAACACGCAGCAAACGGCAGGATCAATCTGCACATTATCGATCCCACTCCCTTTTCAGAGGATGCCTACAAAGCAGGACTGTATGGCCTGCGCGATCAACCGGGGTTCTTCGGTCTTATCGGCGCTCGGGAAGGGCAAACCGCCCAACGCATCGAGTCGTTCAACCCGGAGAACGAGCCGCTGCTGGAGTATGAAATCAGCCACTTGATCACCCAGTTGCTGCACCCCGAGCCCGCGATCGTCGGGCTGTTATCAGGGTTACCGGCCGGCGCATCCATCGAGCCGCTGGTACTGGAATTGCACCGACATTTCGACCTCCTGGAGCTGGAGCCGACCGCCGATCATGTGCCCTCACGGATTAAAACCCTGATGCTGGTACATCCACGCGGGCTGCCGGAAAAAACACTGTATGCGATCGACCAGTTCGTCCTGGGCGGCGGCAAACTGCTGATGTTTATCGACCCCCTCGACAAAGGCGGCTCAAAGACAACGTCTTCCGCCACCCGGTTAGACGGGTTGCTCGCCGGCTGGGGGGTCAGCATGCCGAGCAACAAAGTGCTGGTCGACCCCACCTATGCCCCGTCGGAACATCAACCGGCCACATTCACCCTGCCACGCCAAGCAATGAATACCCGCGATGTCAGCACCTGGAAGCTGGGCACAGTGACCGTGTCGAACAGCGGCGCCCTGTTTTCCCTGGATAAAAGTCGCGCCATCTTCACGCCGCTGTTGCGCAGTTCCAGACAGTCGTTACTGATCGATTCAGACGCCGTGGGCAGTGCGTTACCCACGCGTGGCGAGCCTCACGTGATCGCTGCCCGCCTCGAAGGGCCAGCCTATTCGGCGTTTGCCGACGGATTTGGCGGGCGGCCGCCGGGGTTGCAGAAGGCGGCGCAGATCCATGTGGTCGTGGTTGCAGATACGGATATGTTGAGCGAGCCTCCCGGCGAATCCGCGCGAAATGCCAACAAACTGTTTGTCATGAACGCACTGGATAACCTCGCCGCGCCGCAGGCCCTGGCGGACATTCGCCCGCGCGCGGTGGCCGGCCATTCATTGAAGCTGCTGGCGAAGCGGCGCGAGGCTGCCGAACGCGCCTATCGGGATCAGGCTGCCGAGCTGGAACGGCGCCTGGCACGAACGGAAAAGGAATGGCAGCGCCTTAACCCCGACGTCACGGCCCTGGGCACGGAGTCGGTCGATACCAGTACCCAGTTGCAAGCGCTCAACAAGGAACGCCTGCGTCTACCGATGGAACTGCATACGCTGAAAAACACGCTTTACGCGCCGGTGCAGCGCCTGGAACGCAACGTAAAACTGCTGGTGATTGTGCCGTTGCCGGCACTGCTGTGCCTGATTGCCTGGGGGCTGTTTCGGCGGCGGCGTCGTCGCTGGCCGGTGCCGCCGTCGGCGTTTTATTGAGGGCTCAGCGCCGCGCGATCAAACCTTGCCGGGCAATGCGCGTCAGTTGGCGGATCACCTCAGCCGCGTCACTGGCGCTGGGCGCCTGGATCACCGCAAGGTCAAAGCTGTTGCTGGCAAAGCGTGCCAGGGAATCGCCATCTTCGACAAATTGGATCAGGAACGCCGAGGGCCGCCCGCCCCGACGCGGCCAGCCGTCCAGGTAACGCAACAGCGTCGGCTGGTGCTTGCCGCCCAGGAGAATTCTCGGATTGCGTTGAGTCAGCTCCGCAGTGATCGGAGCCAGGCGTATGAGGGGGCGTGGTGCATTCATCGTGTCGTGTCTCTGCCTCAAAAGTCTGCGGGCAGGTGAGAGGCAACACCGAACCAGCGCTTTAGCGGTATTTCGAAGCCGGCGTCTGCAATGAGAACTGGCTTCTGTCGGGCTGCATCGAGTCCCAGTGGCGCCCCGCAATTAGCTGTTTAAATCGGCGCATAACCAACATCCTAGAGAAGCCGATGGGGCGGTGTCAAGAATCCCGCGCAACGAAAAGGCCCGCACATGGCGGGCCTTCTCCAGCGGTTACAGACCGATCAGTGGGTGATGGCGCGGTCGGCGGACAGTTTGCCGGCACCTTCGAACAGGACGGCCAGGGAGCCGCCGAGCAAGGCCAGGGCGAACTCATAACCATTGTTCGCCATGAACAGACCGTTATGGATATGCACCGAGAAGATCGCCACCAGCGACAGGATCGTCAGGCCCAAGGCCGCAGGGCGTGCCAGCAGGCCGATGATCAAGGCCAGGCCGGCGAAGAACTCGGTACCGCCCGACAACAAGGCCATCAGGGTGCCCGGCGCCAGGCCGATGCTTTCCATCCACTGCGCGGTGCCCGCCAGGCCGTAGCCGCCAAACCAGCCAAAGAGTTTTTGCGAACCGTGGGCAGCGAAGATGATGCCGACGACAATGCGCAGAATGGTCAAGCCATAGCCGGCGCGGGTGGACAGGATGCTTTTGATCAGTGGGCTCATGGGGATAATCCTTTTCAGAGTAGGGGTTGGTTGGCCGCTATATTAATCAGTTTAGGCAATGATAAAAGCCGAAAAAATGCCTGATTAATATCTATAAAATCGATCACTTGCGCGAAGCGATTTTCGGCTCCAACGCCGACGGCTCCAGGGAGTCCCGCTCCCGATCAAACGCCAGGTAGTACTTGTTGACGCTATTCACATAGCTCACGCCGCTCATCCCCACCTGCTCCATGGCAATGCGCTCCACCTGGAAGAACCACTGATTGGGGTTCAACCCACGCCGCTTGGCTTCGGTACGCATGCCTTGCACGCGTTCCGGCCCCATGTTGTAGGCCGCCAGCACGAACGCCATGCGCTCACGCTCGTTGAGCTTGGGGCTGGCGAAAAACTTGCGGCGGATCATCGACAGGTAACGTGCGCCCGCCTGCACATTGCTGTCGAGATTTTCGATATTGTTCACGCCCACCCGCTGCGCCGCCGAAGGCGTGATCTGCATCAGGCCGGTGGGGCCACCGCTGCTGCGCGCGCTTGGGTCGAGGGCGGACTCCTTGAAAGCCAGCGCGGCGAGGTTCAACCAATCCATGCCTTGCTCGCGCGCATGTTTTTGCAGGATCGGGCGCAGTTTCTCCAGGCGCTGGCGGTCGATGCGGGCCAGCGGGTTGCGCACTTGGTAAAGGCGTCGATAAATGCGCTGAAACGCCACGTCCTGGTCGGACGGCGTGCGGTAGGTCTTGAGGAAGCGATCAATACTCGCCCGCAGCATCGCGGCGTCCTGCCGCACGAACCAATACTCTTCGCCCGGCTCATTGATCACCACTTGCTTGTCGAAGCGCAGCTTGGGCAGGATCTTCGACCAACGTTCGGCGATGGGCTTCTCGACGATGGTCAGGTGAAAGATGCCGGCCTGGACCATCTCCAGCACGTCCTCCACCGCCAGGCTCGGGTCGACCCACTCCACCTTGATCGGCGGCTGCTTGTGCAGGGCCAGTTTCTGGTTGACCTGGTTGATCGCATCCGCCGCCGCGCTGCCGGTGGTCAGCGCCAATGTGCGCCCGGACAACTGCTCCAGCCGGGTGAACCGGCGCTCGCCCTTGACCCCCACCAGCCATAACGGCACACCGCTGGCAATCGGGTCGCTCGCACTGATCTTGTGCGTGGCCTTCACTTCCAGCAATTCCCCGGGGGCTACCAGATCGCCTTCACCCCGCGCCAGCGCACCAAGCAGTTGGTCCTTGGCCTTGGGGATGACCTTCAGATTGATTTCCTGGCCATCGCGGGCTTGGTCGTTGAGGTACTGCTCGAACGCACGCAGGCGATGGTATTCGACACCAATGGCCTGGCCCTGGATTTCGCCGGAACTGTTGCGGCTCTGGTTGACCAGTACGCGCAGGGTACGACTGGAGCGAATCTCGGCCAGGTCGCGCACCTTGCTCGGTTTGGTCACTTCCAGCGGCCCGTCCAGCCGCGCGACCGCCGCCATGGGCAGCGATAACGTCAGGCACAACATAAGCAACGCCGAGGGTCGGATCATCCGCTCTCCGGAAAGAATACTGGCCAGCACCTTCGCGAAAAACGAGGGGCTGGAGGTCAGAAACAGAGCGCTTTATGCGCTGACAAGGCACGCAACGGCGGCACCAGGATAGGCGATAGACCCACCACAATGTCACTTGCGACGTTCAAAGACAGCTATAACTCGTTGTAGTTCTAGGTTTTTCTTATAAATCTACAGCTCTGATATGCTTTCCGGCCGCAGGCGGAGATAGCACCATGCAACTCATTGATATCGGCGTCAACCTGACAAACCCAAGTTTCGACGAGAAGCACCAGGCCGTTCTCGAGCGTGCGTATGCCGCCGGCGTGCAACAATTGGTGCTCACCGGCACCAGTGTCGACGGCAGCGAACAGGCCCTGCAATTGTGCGAAAAGCTGGATGAAAGCGGCCAGCGACTGTTCTGCACCGCCGGCATCCACCCCCATTCCGCCAGCGACTGGAACGGCGACAGCGCCCAACGCCTACGTGGTTTGCTCAACGACAGCCGCGTGCGCGCGGTGGGCGAATGCGGGCTGGATTTCAACCGCGACTTCTCACCGCGCCCGCAGCAGGAAAAAGTCCTCGAAGAACACCTGGCCCTGGCCGTCGAGCTGAAACTGCCGGTGTTTCTCCACGAACGCGACGCCAACCAGCGCCTGCTGGAGATCCTCAAGGATTACCGCGATCACTTGTCCGCCGCCGTGGTGCATTGCTTCACGGGCGAGCAGCAGGCGCTGTTCAGCTACCTCGACCTCGACTTGCACATCGGCATCACCGGCTGGATCTGCGACGAGCGCCGTGGGACGCACCTGCATCCGCTGGTCAGAGAAATTCCTCGGGGCCGCCTGATGCTGGAAAGCGATGCGCCTTACCTGCTGCCGCGCACCCTGCGGCCCAAACCGAAAAACGGCCGTAACGAACCGGCCTACCTGCCGGAGGTGCTGCGCGAAGTCGCCCTGCACCGCAACGAAAGCCTGGAAGACCTGGCCCAGCACAGCACCGCCTGCGCGCGTATTTTTTTTGGCCTACCCGCTGTGGTTTGATGTGGCGTATTGACCCATATCAAAGTGGTATTTTTTCAGTAGCGGCACAATAATGGCACCTTGCCAATGCTGTTTCCGCTATCAGAGAAAAACCTTCTATGGGTGCCTGGCTTAGCAATATCTCGCTGAAATACAAATTCTGGGCCGTCAACGCGGTCGCCTTTATCACCACGCTGCTGTTGGTGCTATACGCTGTGCATCTCGAACAGCAGTCGCGCAGCCAGGCGTCCCAGGCCTCGGCACAAGCCCAGGCGCGCTTGCTCAGCGCCTGGCCGGCCGACAAGGCGCTGCCCAAGGGCGAGGCGTGGCTGACGTTTACCCGTGGCCAAGTCCCACAGTTGGTCGATCAAGATCTGTCAGACTTGAGCAGTGCCAGCGGCTGGGTCGAACTCAATCACCTGCCCTTGTTCGGCGAAAACCCGTTGATGGGCGCTGAAGTGGTCGCCCGCGCCGACGGGCAACAGGTCGCCGTGCTCGCTTACGCGCCAAGCCTGAGCCAGGTGTTCAGTGAGCGCTTCGCCAACTACGCGGTGGCGGTGCTGATCCTGATGCTGGCGATGCTCTGCGCGTCGCAGCTGCTGATCCGCTTCCTGCTCAGCCAGCTCAACACCCTCAAGGACGTGATGCTCCACGTCGAGAAAACCGGCGACTTGTCGGCGCGTGTCCCGCTGGCCTGCAAAGATGAAGTCGGGCAGATGGCCAGCGCGTTCAATGCCATGCAAGCCGGCTACCAGCGAGTGGTCAACACCGTGGCCAGCACCGCCAAGCAACTGGATGAGGGCGCGGCGCGCCTGGCCAGCAGCATGAACGAGGTGCAGCACGGCATGCTCGGCCAGCAAAGCGAAACCGACCAGGCCGCCACCGCCATCAACGAGATGACGGCCACCGTCCACCACATCGCCCAGCACGCCGGCGCCACCCGCGATTTGTCCCAGACCGCCGACACCCTCGCCGGCAGCGGCCGCGAAGTGGTGGATCGGGTACAACGCTCAATCGCCGGGCTGTCTAGCGGCGTGCAACAGACCGCCGAGATGATCCAGAAACTCGCCGAAGACAGCCAGAAAATCAACGGCGTGGTCAGCGTGATCCACAGCATCGCCGAACAGACCAACCTGCTCGCGCTCAACGCCGCCATCGAAGCCGCCCGCGCCGGGGAGATGGGCCGCGGTTTCGCCGTGGTCGCCGACGAAGTGCGCAACCTGGCCAAACGCGTGCAAACCTCCACCGACGAAATCACGCTCATGGTCTCGGCGCTGCAAGCCGGCACCCGCGATGCGGTGGACTTCATGCAAGAAAGCTCGTTCAAGGCCGATGACTGCGTGCAACAGGCCCAGGAAGCCGGCGCGGCACTGGCCGAAATCACCGGCGCCGTGGCGCAGATGCGCGAAAGCAACACCCAGATCGCCGTCGCCGCCGAACAGCAGAGCCATGTCGCCGAAGAGATGAACCGCGCCGTGGTGAGTATTCGTGATGTGACCGAGAACACCGTGCAGCAGACCGTGGATTCGGCCACCACCAGCAATCAGCTCGCCACATTGGCCGGGGAGTTGAGCAAGGCGATTGGCCAGTTGAAGCTATAAGCAATACAAGGCGAGGCTATGGCCCCCATAGCCAGCCTTGATTCGCCGCGCCAGCCGACCCGACCTAAACTCTGTTCAAGTTGTTTCAACGGACAGAGGATTCATCATCATGGGCAAACGTCATCCCAATCTCCCCGCCTGGCAATGGCGTCAGTACCCGCAGAACCACCAGCACCCGACCAACCTGGCGTTGCACATGATCGCGGTGCCGCTGTTTATCATCGGGTTTCTGTTGGTCGTTTCCGGGGTGTTCAGCCTGAGCCTGGCCAGTTTGGCCGTGGGCGTTGTCGGCATCCTCGCCGGCCTTGCCTTGCAGCGGCATGGCCACAGCCTGGAAGCCCAGGCCGGTGAACCGTTCAGCGACCGCAAAGACGCGGTCCAACGCCTGTTGGTCGAGCAGTTCGTGAGCTTCCCGCGCTTTGTGCTCAGCGGTGGCTGGTGGCGCGCCTGGCGTCAGCGCCACCGGCACTGAAGGTCAGGCGAAGACCACCACGGTCTGGCGGCTGATGGCGATCAACTCGCCGCTCGGGCTCCACAGCGCCGCAGCGGCATGGCCGTAGCCGTCACGGGCGTGTTCGATGTTGACGTAGTACTGGCACCAGTCAAGTGTGGTGAGGTCTTGCAGCGGCTGGATAAACTCGATGGTCCAGGTCAGGGTACTACCCGGCGCGGGCTTGCGCAGGTGCGGCAGCAACGCTGGCGGCCAGGCATCCACCAGGGCGAGGATGTGCGACTCGGTCAGCGGCTCTTCTTTCACATCGCCGCGCAAGCGCACCCAACCGCCCATGTCGCGGGAGGTATTGCCGGTAAACGGCAGGCCGCCGACACTCCAGCGCATCGCCAGGTGCCGCATGAATTCCGGGGTGACGCCCTGCATATACGGCAGCTCCTGGCATTCATCCCAATGCTTGAAGGTCGGCGGCGGCTCACTCGCCACCACGACTTGCGACTCACGGGACGCGCCGAAACTGGCCTGGACCAGCGTCGCCACTTCACCGTTCTGCACCACCCGGCCAAGCAATTGGCTGACCGCCTTGCCTTCGCGCAGCACTTCGACGTGATAACTGGCGGGCACATCCGCGGCGACCGGGCCGACAAAAGTGATTGCCAACGAGCGTAACGGCCGGTCGGCAGGGACCTGGGCGCGTAGCGCTTCATATTGCAAAGCGGCCACCAGGCCACCAAAGGTCGCGCGACCCTGCGCCCATTCGGCGGGGATGGTGACCTCCAGCGGGTGGTTACGGGCGGCGTCGAGCAAATCACTGAAGCGCATGGCGACCTCACATCAAAAAGACCGGAGCAGCGATCTTAACCAGCGCACCCACCAGGTACAGCGCCTATTCCGGCCAAAAACCGGACCGGCTCAGAAACAATCCGCGCAGAGTTTGTCCAGCACCCGATCCGCCTCGCCTTCGGCCTGGGCCATGGTGCGACGCCAAATCGTCACACAGGGCTGCAGATCGGCTTGATGCTCAGCCTGGAGCAGCCACTGCCAGCAATCATGCCAATCGCCCAGGGCGCCTTGGGCTTGCTTGAGGCGCGACATCGCCTTGACCGGCAGCTTGTCCAGCTCGGGGTAGGCTTCGGCGGCGTAGCGCACGCGCTTGATCAACAAGCGCAGACGGTGGCGATCGTGGCTGGGGTCCTGCAGGGCGTCATCGAGGTTGTGCCATTGCTTGGCCAGGCGTTTCTCGATACGCGTGCGCAGGCCCCTGAGCAGTTTCTGGTGTTGCGAGGCACGGATAAACCGCGGGAATGCATCGAGGATCTGCAGCAGGTGCGCCAGCTCCGGGCCCTCGGCGACGTGGCGATAGGCCTCGGGTTGCAGGCGCAGACGACGGTCGGCGGCGGCATGGTGACCGTGCTGGTGCAGATGCGCGGCCAGCACTTCACGATCGCGCAACGGGGTGGTCAATTGGCCGACGGTACTGGCGGCCAGTTCGAGTTGTTCGACCCCCGGCAAGCCGCGCAAGGGTCGCAACAGGCTACGCAGACGCCGCACGGTGGTGCGCAAATCATGCAGGGCTTCATCGTCGGTGACGGCGGCGAGCCGAGCCTGGCAGCTCAGTAACCCTACTTCCAGGCCGATGACCTGAGCGACTAACTGATCTACCAAGGCTGACATGTTTTCCTCCACTGACGACGAATAATCCCTGCATCACTCAAACCGCTGACGCAGCCTGGTTGCACTCGACAGCTGCGACGAATCAGCGGCCGGCGCGCGACTCACGAATATAGAAACGCGCCTTCTCGGCCTTGTTGGCGCAGCCTTCGAACGCTTCGAATTGCTGCTGGGTCTTGGCGCCGGTCAACAGGGACAAGGCCTTGGAGTAACTCACGGTACCGGCAAAGCCTTCGGCCTTGGCCAGGTCCAGCTCTTTCCACGCGGCGTCCAATTGGCTGCCACAGCTGTCGCGATAGGCAGTTTTCCCGGCGCAACCGGCCAGGGCCAACATGATCACAGGCACACACATCCAGGCTTTCATCGATGACACCTCAAAATAAAGAAAAACGGTCGTACCGTGTAGACGTTGCCTACAAAGAAAAGTGCCTTGTCCGCCACCCGAAATCAAAAGCGCCTATTGCCAGAGCATACCCGAGCCTAGCCGCTATTCTGGAAAAATATTGCGCGGTGGCGCGAAGATTGAAGCCGCCCCCGTATTGGGTGCATTGTGGGCGCCTGCTTAACGAAGGACATCGACCATGAAGAAGCGTGTTGCCTTGGTGCTGGGCTCCGGTGGGGCCAGGGGCTATGCCCATATCGGTGTGATCGAGGAAATCGAACGGCGCGGCTACGACATCGCCTGTATCGCCGGCTGCTCCATGGGCGCGGTGGTGGGCGGAATCTATGCTGCTGGCAAACTCGACGAGTATCGCAACTGGATCGAAAGCCTGGATTACCTCGACGTACTGCGCCTGGTCGATGTGAGCTTCCGCCTGGGAGCGATTCGCGGCGAGAAGGTCTTCGGGCAGATCCGCAAGATCGTCGGCGAGATCAATATCGAAGAGCTGCGCATCCCCTACACCGCCGTGGCCACCGACCTCACCAACCAGCAGGAAATCTGGTTCCAGGAAGGCTGCCTGCACCAGGCCATGCGCGCATCGGCGGCGATTCCGAGCCTGTTCACCCCGGTGATGCAGGGCAACCGCATGCTGGTGGACGGCGGCCTGCTCAACCCGCTGCCGATCGTGCCGGTGGTGTCGAGCCATTGCGACTTGATCATTGCGGTCAACCTCAATGCGACCAACCAGAAACACTACCACTTGCCGGTGATCCAGCGGCCGCCGGCGTTCAAGAGCCGCTTCAACAGCCTGGCGAAGTCGCTGGGTTCGCACTTGCCGTTTCGCCGCAAGCAGGCCGAGCAGTTGATGAAGCTCGAACAGGAAGCCTTGCAGGCCCAAGCGGCCGAGATCAACCCGTGGCTGGAGTCGGCCGAACCGGAATCCCAGCAGCCCGCCGCCGCCCCGGAAAAAGCCGGGGCGCCGAAGTCGGCGACCGGTTCGTTCATCATCGACAACGTCGGCCCGGCATCATTGCTGGACCTGATCAACCAGAGCTTCGAGGTGATGCAGACATCGCTGGCGCAATACAAGATCGCCGGCTACCCGCCGGATGTGCTGATCAACGTGCCGAAGCGGGTGTGCCGGTTTTTCGAGTTCTACAAGGCGCCGGAACTGATCGCCCTGGGGCGCGAGATCGCCAGTGATACGTTGGATCGGTATGAGAGTGAGCAGCACTGAGATTGGCGGTGTGGCTGGGGGCCTCATCGGGGGCAAGCCCCCTCCCACAGTTTGATTTGTGAACACATTTCAAAATGTGGGAGGGGGCTTGCCCCCGATAGGGCCCTGACAGCCAACGAAAACCCACCAGGCCTAAGCCCCCAGCAACCGATACCCCACCCCCGCCTCGGTCACGATAAACCGCGGCTGAGTCGGATCATCCGCCAGCTTCTGGCGCAGGTGGCCCACCACGATGCGCAGGTAGTGGCTGTCCTCGGTATGGGTCGGCCCCCAGATGTCCTTGAGCAGTTGTTGCTGGGTAATCACCCGCCCCGGATGTCGCGCCAATTGCGCCAGCACCGCGTATTCCTTGCGGGTCAGCGCCACTTCGGCGCCGTCCAGCAATACGCGGCGGAAGGCCAGGTCCACCGTCAGCGGGCCAAAACACAACGCCGCTTCCTGGGCTTCACCCGCTGGGGCCTGGCGCAACAAGGCGCGCACGCGGGCCAGAAACTCCTGGATGCCAAAGGGTTTGGTGACGTAATCGTTCGCGCCCCCATCCAGCGCCTCGACCTTTTGCACTTCGCTGGCGCGCACCGACAACACCAGCACCGGCACCGTCGACCACTCACGAAACTCGCGCAGCACCTGCTGGCCGTCCATGTCCGGCAAGCCGAGGTCGAGTACCAGCAAATCCGGCTTGCTCAAGGCGGCCTGGGCCAGGCCTTCGTTGCCAGTGCCAGCCTCGATCACTTTGTAGCCCTGGGAGGCCAGGCTGATGCGCAGGAATTTGCGGATCTGCGGTTCGTCGTCAATGACCAAAATCGTCGCGGTCTGGCTCATGGTGTCCAATCAAAATCCATCGAAAAAAGAGAGTAGCTCACGCCTCGCGTTCCAGGCCAGGCTGTGCGGGTAAAGGCAGGAACAGCGTGATGCAAGTGCCCCGCCCGCCAATCCCATCGGCGACGCTGATATGCCCGCCATGGGCGCCGACCATGCCCTGGCAGATCGCCAGGCCCAGACCGGTGCCCTGCCCGCCGCGATCACCACGGGCAGCGGTGTAGAACATATCGAAAATCTTCGCGCGCTCGTCTTCGGGAATCCCGGGGCCCTCGTCCGCCACGGCGAAGAATAGCTGGTTATCCGACACCCCGGCGCTGACGTGCAAATGGCCCTGGGCCGGCGAGAACCGGGCGGCGTTTTCCAGCACGTTGACCAGCGCCTGCTCGATCAACGCGGCATGCACATACAGCAACGGCAGTTCAGACGGCACATCGATCCTCACCTGCAACGGCGCCAGCACCGCGCGCAAACGGCCGAGGGCGCTGCCGACGATATCGCCGGGCGAGACCCAATCGCGCGCCAGCTTCAACGCGCCGTGACCCAGGCGGGTCATGTCCAACAGGTTCTGGATATAGCGGTCGAGGCGCTCGGCTTCATCGCGGGTGCCTTCGAGCAACTCGCGGCGATCCTCCAGCGGGATGGCTTCGCCGAGTGCCAGCAGGCTGTCGATACTGCCGCGCATGGACGTCAACGGCGTGCGCAAATCGTGGGACACCGAGGCGAGCAAAGCACTGCGCAGTTGCTCGGTCTCGCCGTGCAGGCGCGCGGATTCCAGCTCCTGCGCCAATTGCGCGCGGGCCAACGCCTGGGCCAGCGGCTGGCTCAAGGCGGTCAGCAAGCGACGGCGCTGGCCGCTCAGTTCCATACCGGGTTTTGCGCTGACGCCGAGCAACCCCAGCGGGCCCTCTTCACCCGACAACGGCCACCACCACCAGCGCCCGAACGGCAGCGTGCCGGTGCCCTTACCTGCCGGCTGGTCATGCTGCCAGGCCCAGTCGGCGGCGGCGCGTTCGGCTTCGGTGAAGGTCAGCGGCCCGCCGGTCTCGACTTTCCAGGCGCCCTGGCCGTCGCGGTTGACCAGGCACAGATCCAGGTCGCTCCAGCCTTCCAGGTGATGCGCCGCCGCGCTGATCACCGCCTGGCGGTCGGTGGCGGCGGTGAGTTTGCGCGACAGGTCGAGCAGCTCGCTGGTTTCTTCCTGGGTATCGCGCAACGCCTGCAACTGCCGACGCTGGCGCGCCGCGAGGTTGCCGGTCAACGCCGCCATCAGCAGGAAGAACAACAGGGTCAGCACGTCTTCTTCACGCTGGATGGCGAAGGAGAATTTTGGCGGAATAAACAGGAAGTCATACGTCAGGAACGACAGCGCCGCGCACATCAGGGACGGCCCCAGGCTGCTGCGCACCGCCACCAGCAATACCGCCGCGAGAAACACCAGCGAGATATTCGGCAACGGCAACACACTGGCGACCGCCCAGGCCAGGGCCGCCGCGATCACCGTCGCGACCACCGCCAGCGCATAGTCGAACCACACCAGCCCGCGCACATCCGGCAGGCGCGGCGGTGCAGGTACGTCGTCGCTGTCGAGGATGTTGATTTCCAGACCGCGCGCATTGCGCATCAGGCGCTCGGCCACGCCACCGCCGAACAGCCGGCGTCGCCAGTTCATCCGCGACTGCCCGACCAGCACCAGGCTGGCGCGGCGCTCGGCGGCATGCTGGATCAACGTCTTGGTCACCTCCCCCGCACGCAGCAGCACCACGTCACCGCCGAGGCGTTCGGCCAGTTGCTGGGCATTTTGCAGACGCAGGCGTGCTTGTTCATCGCGTGCGCGGCCGTTATCGATATGCACCAGGGTCCAGGGCAGATGGCGACGCTGCGCCACGCGGCTGGCATGGCGCACCAGGCGCTCGGCTTGCGCATCGCCGTCGACGCCGACCAGCAAGCGCCCACGCACGGCCGGCGCGGCCTGGCCGAGTTGGCGGTAACCCTGGGCCAGGTCGTCGTCGACGTGAGCCGCGGCGGTTTGCATCGCCAGCTCGCGCAGGGCCATCAGGTTGGTCTGGGTGAAAAACGCGTCGATGGCCGCACGGGCCTGTTCTGGCACATACACCTTGCCGTCGCGCAGGCGCTCCAGCAACTCGCGCGACGGCAGGTCGATCAGCAGCAGCTCATCGGCCTCCTGCAGGACCCAATCGGGCAGGGTTTCGCGCACCTGCACGCCGGTAATGCCACGCACCTGATCGTTGAGGCTTTCCAGGTGCTGGACGTTGACCGTGGTGAACACGTTGATGCCGGCGGCGAGCAGTTCCTGAATATCCTGCCAGCGCTTTTCATGGCGGCTGCCGGGCGCGTTGCTGTGGGCCAGTTCGTCCACCAGCACCAGTTGCGGCTTGGCGGCGAGCAGGCCGTCCAGGTCCATTTCCTCGAGCATCACGCCCCGGTATTCACTGCGCAGCAACGGTTGCTGCGGCAGGCCGCTGAGCAACGCTTCGGTCTCGGCGCGGCCGTGGGTTTCGACCACGCCAGCGAGCAACCTGACGCCCTGGCGCAACTGCGTGTGGGCGGCCTGGAGCATGGCGTAGGTCTTGCCCACACCCGGCGCGGCGCCCAGGAAGACTTTGAGCCGGCCACGGCCGTCCCGGGGCAGATCGGCTAACAGGGCATCGGCGCGGCCGGAGTCGCTCATGCGCGGGGGTTCCTTCAGGGGTTTATAGGGTGTCTTTCAGGGCGCTATCGCGGGCAAGCCCGCTCCCACATGTGGAATGCATTGCCCGCGATAGCGGCGCTCCTGTTTACAATTTTTCCAGGGCCATGTTCAGCGCCAGCACATTCACCACCGGCGGGCCCACCAGTGGGCTTTCAATGTGTTCATCCAGCAAGCGTTGCAGGGTGGCCACCGGCACATTCCGCGCGGCGGCTACCCGCGCCAGTTGATAGGCAATCGCCTGCGGAGGCAAGTGTGGATCAAGACCGCTGCCGGAGGTAGTCAGCGAGGCTAACGGCACCGGCCCTTGCGCGGGCACGAACTGTTTATTCGCGTCATCGAACACGCGCGTGGCCAATGCCGGGTTGCTTGGCCCCAGGTTGCTCGCGCTGCTGGACACGGTCGCGAACGCGCCCGCCGAAGGACGCGGGTGGAACCAGCTGTCGCCGGTAAAGTCCTGGGCGATCAGGCTGGAGCCGCGCACCTTGCCGCTGGCGTCGCGCACCAGGCTGCCGTTGGCCTGGTCCGGGAAGGCAACCTGGGCGACGCCGGTCACCACCAACGGGTAGGCGACGCCGGTGATCAGGGTCATGAGGACCAGCAGGCTCAGGGCCGGGCGGATGATATTGGACATTTCAAATTCCTCGATTCGGTCAGTGCAACCTGTGGCCACCGCTTTGCCGGTGCCCACAGGCATCGGGTCAAACCAGGTGCAGCGCGGTCAGCAACATGTCGATCGCCTTGATGCCCACGAACGGCACCACAATCCCGCCCAGGCCGTAGATCAACAGGTTGCGCCGCAGCAACGCCGCCGCGCTCGCCGCCTGCACCCGCACACCGCGCAGCGCCAGGGGAATCAGCACGACGATGATCAGCGCGTTGAACACGATGGCCGAGAGGATCGCGCTCTGCGGGCTCTGAAGGTGCATCACGTTGAGCACGCCCAGTTGCGGGTAGATCGAGGCGAACAGCGCCGGCAGGATCGCGAAGTACTTGGCCACGTCGTTGGCGATGGAAAAGGTGGTCAGCGCGCCGCGGGTCACCAGCAATTCCTTGCCGATCTGCACCACGTCCAGCAGCTTGGTCGGGTCGCTGTCGAGGTCGACCATGTTGGCCGCTTCGCGGGCAGCCTGGGTGCCGTCGTTCATCGCCATGCCGACGTCCGCCTGGGCCAGCGCCGGGGCATCGTTGGCGCCGTCGCCGCACATCGCCACCAGTCGACCGTCGTTCTGTTCGTGGCGAATCCGCGCGAGTTTTTTCTCCGGGGTGGCTTCGGCCAACACGTCGTCCACGCCGGCTTCCGCAGCAATCGCGGCCGCTGTCAGCGGGTTGTCGCCGGTGACCATCACGGTGCGGATCCCCAGCTTGCGCAGCTCGGCAAACCGTTCGCGGATGCCGGGCTTGACCACGTCCTTCAGATGGATCGCACCGAGCAACTTGCCATCGACGCACACCAGCAACGGCGTGCCGCCGCTCTGGGCGATCTTGTCGACTTCCCGCGACAGGGCCGGTTGCAGGTCGCCGCGAGGCTGACCGATAAACGCCAGCAGCGAGTCCACGGCGCCTTTGCGGAATACGCGGCCCTGATAGTCGACGCCGGACAAACGGGTTTCGGCGGTGAACGGCACGGCGGTCAGTTCCGCCAGGGACGGCTCGGCTTGCGGGTGCAGGGCACGCAGGTATTCAACGATGGATTTACCTTCTGCCGTGTCATCCGCCAGGGACGCCAGCAGCGCGCCCTCGGCCAGTTCCCGGCCGCTCACGCCCGGCGCCGCCACCACTGCCGCGCAGCGACGGTTGCCAAAGGTGATGGTGCCGGTCTTGTCCAGCAACAACACATGCACGTCCCCCGCCGCTTCCACGGCGCGACCGGACTTGGCGATCACGTTGAGGCGCACCAGGCGGTCCATGCCAGCGATACCGATGGCCGAGAGCAAGCCGCCGATGGTGGTCGGAATCAGCGTCACCAGCAGGGCGACCAGGAACACCAGGGGCAAGCTGCCATTGGCGAAGTGGGCGAACGGCTGCAGGGTCACGACCACCAGCAGGAAGATCAGGGTCAGGCCGATCAGCAGGATATCCAGCGCCACTTCGTTGGGGGTTTTCTGGCGTTTGGCGCCTTCCACCAGCGCGATCATGCGGTCCAGCGTGGACTCGCCGGGGTTGGCGGTGATGCGGATCAGCAGCCAGTCCGAGACCAGGCGCGTGTTGCCGGTGACGGCCGAGCGATCGCCGCCGGATTCGCGGATCACCGGCGCGGATTCACCGGTGATCGCCGCTTCGTTGACCGCGGCGATGCCTTCGATGACCTCGCCGTCGCCGGGGATCATTTCCCCGGCGGCGACGCGCACCACATCACCTTTGCGCAGGCTGGTGGCGGGCACGACCTTGAAGCTGCCATCGGCCTCCTTGCGCCGTGCGCTGAGGCCTTCGCTGCCGGCCTTGAGGCTGTCGGCGCGGGCCTTGCCACGCCCTTCGGCCAAGGCTTCGGCGAAGTTGGCGAACAGCACGGTAAACCACAGCCACACGGCGATTTGCGCGGCGACGAAGGTCGGCACGGCGGTGTCGGGCACCAGGCACAGCACGGTGGTGAGGATGGCGGTCAGTTCGACCACCAGCATCACCGGCGAGCGTTGCAGTTGCCGTGGGTCGAGCTTGACGAACGCCTGGACCAGCGCCGGGCGCCACAGCGCAGAGATCGCGGTTTTGGCGGGTTCGTGGGGTTTGACCGGGCTCGCGTTTTTTGCAGGCATGTTCATTTTCATATCCCTCGGCTCTTCATTTAAAAGCAGCCATGCTCAGGTGTTCAGCAATAGGGCCCAGTGCCAGTGTCGGCAGGAAGGTCAGGCCGCCCACCAGCAAAATGGTCACGGTCAACAGGGTCACGAACAGCGGACCATGGGTGGGGAAGCTGTTCTGGCCAATCGGTGCGGTCTTCTTCATCGCCAGGCTGCCGGCCAGGGCCAGTACCGGGAGGATGTAGCCGAAGCGACCGATCAACATGCCCAGGCCCAGCATCAGGTTGTGGAACGGCGTGTTGGCACTGAAGCCGCCGAACGCCGAACCGTTGTTGGCACTGGCCGAGGTGTAGGCATAGAGCAACTGGCTGAACCCATGGGGACCAGGGTTGCTGATCGCACCGGCCGGGCCGGGCAGGCTGGAGGCTATGGCACCGAGCACCAGTACGCCGATCGGCATCACCATCAGGGTCACGACCAGCAATTGCACTTCCTTGGCCTGCAGCTTCTTGCCCAGGTATTCCGGAGTGCGGCCGATCATCAGGCCGGCGAGGAACACCGCGATCAACACGTTGAGCAACATGCCGTACATACCGGCGCCGACGCCGCCGAAGATCACTTCGCCGACCATCATGTTGACCAGTGCCACCATCCCGCTGAGGGGGCTGAGGCTGTCGTGCATGCCGTTGACCGAACCGTTGGACGCCGCGGTGGTGGTCACCGACCACAACACGGTGCCAGTGGTGCCGAAGCGCGCTTCTTTACCTTCCAGCGGCGCCGTCTGCTCAACCGCCGGGTTGTTCAAGGTCGGGTTGGGCTGGTACTCGGCCCACAGCGAGGTCGCGCCACCGATCAGGAACAGGGCCAGCATGCAAGCGAGAATCGCCCGGCTCTGACGCAGATCCTTCACGTAATGGCCGAAGGTAAACACCAGCGCCACCGGGATCAGGATGATCGCCGACACCTCGAACAGGTTGGCCCAGGCCGTCGGGTTTTCAAACGGATGCGCCGAGTTCACGCCAAAGAAACCACCGCCGTTGGTGCCCAGTTGCTTGATGGCAATCTGGCTGGCTGCCGGGCCCAAAGGGATCACCTGGTCGACGCCCTGCAGGGTCACGGCATCAACGTAATGCGCGAAGGTTTGCGGCACGCCCTGCCACACCAGGAACAACGCCATCACCAGGCACAACGGCAACAGGCCGTAGAGCGTGGCGCGGGTCATGTCGACCCAGAAGTTGCCCAGGGTCTGGGTGGATTTGCGACCGATCCCACGGCACAGCGCGACCAGGACTGCCAGGCCGGTGGCCGCACTGACGAAGTTCTGCACGGTGAGGCCGGCCATCTGGCTGAGGTAGCTGAGGGACGCTTCACCGCTGTAGGACTGCCAGTTGGTGTTGGTGATGAAACTGACTGCGGTGTTGAAGGCCTGGGTCCACTCCAGGCCCGGCAACTTCTGCGGGTTCAGTGGGAAGTAGCCCTGGAACAACAGGATCGAGAACAGCAACACAAACCCGGCGAGGTTGAACGCCAGCAACGCCAGCATGTATTTCTGCCAGCTCTGTTCCTGCTGCGCGTCCACGCCCGAGAGGCGATAGCACGCGCGCTCCACGGGCCCGAGCAGCGGCGTGAGCCAAGTGCGCCGGCCTTCCATCACGTTGTAATAGAACCGCCCCAGGAACGGGGCCGGCACCAGTACCACGGCGAAGAAGGCGATGATCAGCCAATAGTCATAACTGTGCATAGCCTGCTCCTAGTTCCGATCCGCGCGTAACAGCGCAACCAGCAGATAAATGAACAGCGCCACGGCCAATAGCAGTGACACCCCGTCCAGAACGCTCATGGAAGTCTCTCCGTTTAGCGGCGAGTGCCGCGTGTGGGGCAATTGTCGGCAGGAGTGGTGTAAAGGAACGAGAGCGAGGGGCTGGGTGGGGCGTAAAGATGGCGTAAAGAGTGGGTTTATGCGGGGTTTACACCGGGGGGTTCGGCGCCTGGGCGGGCGCTATCGGGGGCAAGCCCCCTCCCACACTTGACCGAGTTGTCATGCCGAGCGCCGATCAACCTGTGGGAGGGAGCTTGCTCCCGATAGCACCGGCACAGTCACCGCCGCACTTATCTGGTGCAGCAACAGAAAATTTCAAACGCCAAACCATCCCCCAAACGACAGTAGCGCAGCTTTACGACAATGATTCTCAGGCTGGCATGGCCGCTGCAACACCTTGAATCATTCCAACCGGTTCAGGGAGCGCAATACGATGAACACACAACTCAAACCCACCTTGGGCACCCTGCATTTGTGGGGCATCGCGGTCGGGCTGGTGATTTCCGGGGAATACTTCGGCTGGAGCTATGGCTGGGGCGTGGCCGGGACCTTGGGCTTCCTGGTGACCTCGTTGATGGTCGCCGCGATGTACACCTGCTTTATCTTCAGTTTCACCGAACTGACCACCGCCATTCCCCACGCAGGTGGGCCCTTTGCCTACAGCCGCCGCGCGTTTGGGGAAAAAGGCGGCCTGATTGCCGGCCTGGCGACCCTGATCGAATTCGTGTTCGCCCCACCCGCTATCGCCTTGGCCATCGGTGCGTATCTGAATGTGCAGTTTCCCGCACTCGATCCGAAACACGCAGCCGTCGGCGCCTACATCGTGTTCATGGGCCTGAACATCCTCGGCGTGAAACTCGCCGCCACCTTCGAACTGGTGGTGTGCGTACTCGCCGTCGCCGAACTGCTGGTATTCATGGGCGTGGTCGCCCCCGCGTTCAGCTTCAGCAACTTCGCCCTTAATGGCTGGGCCGGCTCCGACACCTTCGGTGCTCCGGCGATTGCCGGGATGTTCGCGGCGATCCCCTTCGCGATCTGGTTCTTCCTCGCCATCGAAGGCGCGGCCATGGCGGCCGAGGAAGCGAAAGATCCCAAGCGCACCATTCCGAAAGCCTACATCAGCGGCATCCTGACCCTGGTGATCCTGGCCATGGGCGTGATGTTCTTCGCCGGCGGCGTGGGCGACTGGCGCACCCTGTCGAACATCAACGACCCGCTGCCCCAGGCGATGAAAACCGTAGTAGGCGAAAGCTCCGGCTGGCTGCACATGCTGGTGTGGATCGGCCTGTTCGGTTTGGTGGCGAGCTTCCACGGCATCATCCTTGGCTACTCGCGCCAATTCTTCGCCCTGGCTCGGGCCGGCTACCTGCCGTCGTTCCTGGCCAAGCTGTCGCGTTTTCATACACCGCACCGGGCAATCATCGCTGGCGGCGTGGTCGGTATTGCCGCCATCTACAGCGACGGTTTGATCAACCTGGGCGGCATGACCCTGACTGCAGCAATGATCACCATGGCCGTATTCGGCGCCATCGTGATGTACATCATGAGCATGCTCAGCCTGTTCAAACTGCGTAAGACCGAACCGCTGCTGGAACGCACCTTCCGCGCACCGGGCTACCCAATCGTGCCGGGCATCGCGCTGGTGCTGGCGGTGGTGTGCCTGGTGGCCATGGCCTGGTTCAACGCACTGATCGGCATGATCTTCCTCGGCTTCATGGTGGTCGGCTTCATCTACTTCCAGATGACCGCGCACGACCGCGCCGCGGCACCGGCAGATGCAATGTTGACCGGGCTCTAAGGTTTTGAGGCAGAACAGGCCTACACTGAACTACTCAGAAAGCCTGTAACTCAAAGCAGTTATTACCGTGGGAAAAACCTCCCACGGCAATCTGCCTCAAGGAGAGCGTTATGCCGTGGTATGCATGGTTGATTATGGTGGTGGCGATCGGGTCGATCGTCGGCGGGCTGCTGATGCTGCGTGACAGCGCCAACAAAGTGGAACTCACCGACGAACAACGCAAACGCGTGGCCGAGCGCAATGCGCAGGCGGATGCCAAGGACTCGCAGGACCGCTGACCTGGTTTGCCCCTGTGGCGAGGGAGCTTGCTCCCGTTGGGCTGCGAAGCAGCCCCCTCCCCCGGTTACTCCCAATCCGCCTTGGCAATCTGCAAACCGTGCTGCCCCTTATAAGCAGCACGCGCAGGCGAGCTCCAACCGTTCAGCAACTCTTCTTCCAATCGATAAATCTCAACCCCCAGCGGACGACACACCGTCAGCGGGTCCTGTGCATCCGGGCCCCACATCGGCAGCGACAGATCCCCGCCCGGGCAGGTCGACAGCGCACACAACAAATCAATCTCGGCAAAAAACTCCAGGTAATCGCCCTTCTGCGCCGGACAGGCTTTCATGAAATACATGTCGTCGTGATTGAGGCCGGTGCATTGGAAGATGTTCAGCACGTCATGCACGTCGAATTCCGTCAGACCGTGAGGCAACACCGCACGGGTCAGGTTCGAGTGACAGTGATGATGGAAATCTTCACCAGTGAGCATGCGGTTCACATACGGATCGCAGCGCGTACCGAGCAAATCATGCAGGCGCCCGCCGTGCTCATCGATGCCGTAGCTGGCCAGGCTGTCATCGGTGATGGTCACCAGCGGCCGCAGGAACGGCAGGTTAGACCACAACCGATCATGGGTGCTGACATGCGCGCCCTGTAACTGGCGCGTGCGCGCGGCCCACAGGCGTTCGCGCGGGTCGTTGGCGTTCCACACATTGAAGTCGCCCACCTGCGGCCCCACCGGCGTAGTCACACGGAACACATGCCCGGCCGGCACCTTCCACGCCCTGCCCGTGCGAATCGGCACCTCGAACTGTTCGACCAAGGTGCGTTGATCCTTGCGCTCACGGATACGTTCGTAAAACGCGGTGTCGACCTGCAACGCCGAACCTTTGCTGACCTGGTAAGCGGCTGGATAGTCTTTGTACATGCTGCGGATCCTCGATCAAGGGAAAGTAAACAGGGCCAACGACTGCCGTTCTGAATCATCCAGGTACACGCTCATCGCCTCCCCGGCCGCCAGCTTGTTGTTATTGGCTAATAACGTGTGGATCTCAAGGTCCCGTTCCAGCCAGGGCGACTGGAAACGCTGCTCATCGGGCGCGGCGCAGAACACCAGACGCAACTGCGCAATCACCTGGGCGAAAAACTCGTCGAACAACGGGCTGCGCATCAGCCCGACAATCTGCTGGTGCACCAACAGGCTGTGGGTCGCAACCGCACGCCAGTCCTCACGCTCCCGGGCCAGCGCGGTGGCCTCGATGGCGTTTTGCATACGCTCGGATTGATCCTGGGTGAACGCACCGCTCTGGGCAATGGCCTGCAATTCGAGCGTGCGGCGGACGACAAATAAATCACGCACCTCTTCGCGCTCCAACCGACGAACCACCACGCCCTTGTTGCGCACATAGCGCGTCAACCCTTCCCGCTCCAAACGGTGCAACGCCTCACGAATCGTATTGCGCGACGCGTTATAGGCCCTGACCAGCTCGGCTTCGACCAATGCCATTCCCGGCAACAGTCGGCCACCAATGATGTCGGCACGCAGTTCCAGGGCGATCTGGTCGGCTAAGGACAAGCTGAGTGTCATCGTTACCTCACGATTGTTGAACAATCCTCCCTGTGTCAGTAATCACTTTTCATGCCAACGCCTGCGCGATGTAAAAAGATTCAGCGTGGTAAACACGCATCGTCGAAATCGTGCGCGACGGTTTGTAAACGCAGATCCCGGATGAAAAAAGGCCGGTCACTGACCGGCCCCTCGATGCTTACTTGATCTCTAACCTGCCACGATTCTTCTCCAGCAACGCCTTGCCGATACCCTTTACTTCCAACAACTCATCCACCGCCATGAACGGACCGTTGCTCTCGCGATAGGCGATGATTGCATTGGCCTTGGCGGCACCGATGCCGAAAAGGTCACGACGCAGGGTTTCGGCGTCGGCGGCGTTGAGGTTGACCTTGGAGGATTGTTCGGATTGGGTCATTTGGGTGGTGATGGGGCTTGGGAGTTCGGGTTTGATCGATGGGGCGGCGGTAGTGGCGGCGGAGAGAGTGGTGAGGAAGGCGAAGATTAGGGAGGTGAGGTAGGTGTTTTGCATTGGTGGGGCTCCATGACATCGGTGAGGTAGAAAAAGCAGCTTTTCCGAAGCTGCTTTTCTACGTTAGGCGATGGGTGGAGGGTGTCAAAAGTGGTGGTATTGCAAGGTATGAACAGACCGAGACTCAATTTTTTTGGGGGCCGCGAGTCTTAATGATCTTGCGCAACTGGGCGTTGATACTCTCGATGGCGTTGGTCGTGTAGATCACTTTTCGGATCGCTGGCGGGAAAACAAAAAATGGAATTACTCGATCCCAAGCACGCCGCCAAGCAGCCACCACCGTCGGATACTGCTTGCCCCACGGCCCGCTTTCAAAGGCATCCAGCGCCTGCTCAGCCGCTTCGGCGGTGACTGCCTGATAGATCGGTTTGAGTACCTTGGCTAGTTCGCGGCGATTATCCAAGGCCGCGTAATCAAGGCTGTTGCGGATCAGATGAACAATGCATGTTTGCAAAGTTGTGTCTGGAAACACTGCGCTGAGGGCTTTCGACTTTGGCGTCGGGACGCATCATGACGGACTGGCTCCAGAAAGGATCGGGAGCACAGCATCAGATTTCAACTGGAGACTTTGAATGTGTAGTGTAGGTGATGGATCGCTTACGTTAGGACAACCGCCTCGTCGCCGACATCAGGCAATGTTTTGATACGTTCGGACTCCAGACACTAGAGCCAAAGGCAGAAGCCGTTGCGCTTCAAATACAGAATCTTCACTCGGTTTCGCGGCTTATTGAGGAAAACAAGGAGCACTGGGTCAAATGTGGCGACTTTGATACCCAGTTCGACTAGGGCAGCCAGGCCGTCAATATATTTTCGGAAGTCGAAGGGCTTAGGTACAGATAGATTTTTTTGACTTTCGCGCGGTGTCACATGATGGCGGCGGTGCTCCAGAAAGAAATCGAGAGCACCGCATCGAGCACCAGCTAAGCGCTTTGAATCTGGGGTTTATAGAGCACTTAATGCGCCAGTTAGAGCTGACAGAGGATAGTCAATGTAGCCACGAATCTGTTCAAGTCGTGGGTCGGTGGCTTACCCAAGTTATCAGGGATAACTTCAACTATCACGCGATGCCAGGGAAACTGATACGTATTAGCAATTTTCGTTCATCGGCTTTCCGCCTATGGCGGCAACCCCAATACGTGGCAGCCAGCAAAATCGGCTTCAATGGTCACACTACTGAGGCCTTGCTGACATCTACATACCGAAGCCCAGAAATGCACATCCGTACCCTGAGAACTGTTCCGCGCCACATACACAAGGTAGTAGCCGTATGCGGTAGTTCCGCACGTACGGATCTGTGTGGGGGGCGGCAGGTAACCGCCGCCCCTACCGCTACCATTCTGTTCCCGGCAACTCAATACATTAATGTTGATCTGCCTTCATGAGCAGCACCCGTGGCGTCGCCAAATTACGACACCGCCGGAGCGCTGATATAAAAATGTTTAAACAAACAGTTAGTCTGAACGGTAGTTGTACATCCGTGACTCTGGCCGATCGTAGATCGGATTTTGAATTGATTGCTGGACAAAAGCATAAATTGAAAGTGTTATCAGTGCAGCCAAGACAAGTTGCTGTCCCTTGAACTTGAGCGGATCACTCTGAAAACCACTAACCATGGCGACTAAGCACACGTAGAATACGGGGAAGAAAAACCGAGTTTCTACAGCACCAGGGATGACTGCGACACAAGCAATTAATAATACGATTGTCCATCCCAATTTCTCCACCAACCCTGCAGGAGAGAAAGCGCCAGACAAAAACAACAATCGAAAGAACTGTGTTATACCCAATACAACTACTGCCAGTGAAAAAATAGACCGCATTGATTTCTGATGAGAAGGCGTTTGGGTATAAACCTCACCATCACGGACATCCAATCCTGACGCGATGTGACTCGCATAAATAGAAGAGAAGGTAAGTGGGTGAGTAACCACAAGCTTTAAATAGTCTTTGATACTCACTATTTTACGAGCATCAGTATGAAGCAATAAATTCTCCCCCGCCGAGTTCGCGTAAAAAACAGGAGAACCGGGAGCGCCAACCGGCGTGTATGTTTCATAGCGATCAACCACAACACCCCACATGAGTTGAGATAAAAACAGCGAGCCACTCCCCAAATCAGTGATAATAAACGGTGATGGAGTATCATAGTGGCCTTTATTTATGGCCATCTGAGGTACGGCGCCTAAACACGCACCGAGCAAAAATGCGAAAACCCCTATTGCTCGCTTTGTAAAATTTAGCTTCGCAGTGGAAACGATCAATAAACACAGCGCAACAATTGAAAACAAATAGATAGTGCGAGTATTATATGCAAAGTACGCAAACATACCAGCAATAAAAAACAATCCAAATCGCTTAATATTACTTTCACTCTTTATACCCGATAACGCCAATACAGCAGCACCAATAACTAATGCAAGAGAAGGAGCATCGCTCAGAGGGTAACAAATCAGACCAGGAAAAATGATCGCAATCAACATTGACGGAACAGATCGACTTAGTACAGTTAACTTCCCTCCAAATATAGTACTAAAAAAACCTGGGAACAGCACAGCAAAAAAATACGCATAAAAAACCGATGTAAATATCTTGAAAAATAGCAGACCGAAAGGAGCATAGTTATCATGCAAAAACTTGAAAGGGGATAACATTAAAGGATAAAAATAACCTCGCATCTGTTGAGGGAACGAAAAATCCCAAATATGCGCGCTGAGCGCCCAATAATTACCAGCATCAAAAGGAAATACCTGCACATTCATATAAAGCTGTACGACCATATATGCACAGAACGAAATAAAAAACCCTGCAGCGGCATTATCAGAAGTAAGAATACAAAGCGTTGTCGCCGCTGGATTAACGTTTTTTTTCGCCCAATACATATTTTATATATCCATAATAAATTTACGACGACAAGGTCGGAGGCGTGACACTCTATCGCTTTTGACCGCTGCAAGCAACAGACAGTCATAATAAGCTCAGCAGAACTATCACCTAAAGCTGCGCCATTTAAAATTCATTCTTATCTGCAGCGCAAAGAATTTTCACGCAAGCCCGGCGCCGCTACAGCGATGATATGTAACGCCCAGCCGCCAAGCGGCCAATCCATCTTTATAAAACAGAGAACCCACTTTATCATCCCCATATCAGCAATTAAAATTTCACACCTCCAAAATTCTATATAAAAGCCAAAAGCTCGCAATCCATAAAATCGCATAGCACATGACTGCTGGCTAAGACCGCACCAGCACTGATGGTTCATGCCCTTTGCTATCACAAACGAAAAAACTCATGTCGGTGCACGAGAACCGATAGATACACCAGCCTGAAAGAGATAGACCGTTGTGCCGAAATCACCAGGAAGCAAATGGATATGCCGCAGCCTGATGACCCAAATGTACACTTTCAGGTACTATTGGTGCCCCGATTCCCAACGTGACGGATGAGGAAGTCGACCGGGCTCTCACGACGGTCCCCCAATTTGAATAAGGAGATTAGCTTGCTCACGCTCGTCATACCGGTCTACAAGAACGAGGGATCGATCCAAGATCTTCTGAAAGCAGTGACAAGCTTGAACAGCAAACTGGAAGGAGCGCTTGAGGTTGTGTTCGTCGTAGACGGCAGTCCTGACCAGTGTTTTGAGCTGCTGAGAGATGCGCTCCCCTCGCAAAGCTTCGTCTCCAAGCTGATTCTGTTGTCGAAAAACTTCGGATCATTCATGGCCATTCGCACAGGTCTTCAATATGGCTCCGGTAGCCGCTTCGCCGTTATGGCTGCGGATCTGCAGGAACCTCCAGAACTGGTCGAAGCCATGGATCGCATCTTGCGGACAGAACCGATAGATGTAGTGGTCGGTGCACGTGAGGGGCGCGAAGACCCACTGTTGTCGCGAATGGCATCACGTTTATTCTGGGGCTTTTATCGCCGTTACGTAGTACCGGAAATACCTCCTGGCGGCATAGATATGTTTGGCTGCAATCTTGCATTCCGCGACACCTTGCTGACGCTGGAGGAACGCCACAGCTCATTGATTGCGCAAATTTTCTGGCTTGGTTTTCGCCGCAAATGCATTACCTACGCCCGTATCCAGCGCGAACATGGTAAATCTGCATGGACATTCCGCAAAAAGGTTAACTACCTTATGGACAGTGTGTTTTCGTTCACTGACTTGCCAATCCGTATCCTGACGCGCGTAGGTAGCATCGGCGCAGGTTCGGCCGCTTTGCTGGGTATAGTCGTCGCCTTTGCAAAACTCAACGGGATGATTCAGGTACCCGGCTACGCGATGCTAATGCTCACAGTGACCTTTCTAGGATGCGCGAACCTCATGGGTTTGGGTATTGTTGGCTCTTATGCTTGGCGCACTTATGAAAATACCAAAAAACGCCCATTGGCCATTCCAATGCGCATTGAAAGCTACGAAGGTGGGCAATGACTGAATCAGCAAGCGACGTTTTCGTACACTCGCATGCTTTATGCGAAAGTCAGAATATCGGTAAGGGAACGCGAATCTGGGCGTTCACACATATATTGCCCTCCGCCAGATTAGGCAAAGACTGCAACGTATGCGATCAGGTTTTTATCGAGAACGACGTGATCATTGGTAACCGAGTGACGATTAAGTGCGGCGTGCAGATCTGGGACGGCATAGAAATAGAAGATGATGTGTTCATTGGTCCAAACGTGACGTTTACCAATGATCGTTTTCCTAGAAGCAAGATATATCCAGAATTTTTTTCGAAAACGATAATTCGTAAAGGGGCATCGCTTGGCGCCAATGCGACTATTCTGCCGGGCATCACTATTGATTCAAATGCCATGGTTGGCGCGGGGGCGGTCGTTACCCGATCAGTCCCGCCTAATGCGATAGTCGTTGGCAACCCGGCTAAAATTATAGGCTATGTGAATGCAAAGCCTGGTAGCACCAGTAATGATACATTGTCGCCCAAGGCTCAGACTGTACAAGCCACCTCTGTTGCAAAGGTCACCTTGCACGTTCTGACTGAGGTAACGGACATCCGCGGAAGCCTATCAGTTGGCGAGTTTGATCGGGTCATTCCTTTCAAGGCTGAACGATACTTCCTTGTTTATGACGTACCCACTGAAGAAACCCGCGGGGAACATGCTCACCGGGAATGCCACCAGTTTCTGATTGCTGTCAAGGGAACGGTTCATGTCGTTGCCGATGATGGCGTCAACAGAGAAGAGTTTATCCTCGACAAGCCTAATGTAGGGATCCATCTTCCGCCCATGACATGGGGAATTCAGTACCGCTATTCAAGCGATGCAGTATTGTTGGTGTTTGCATCCCATTACTATGACTCGGCAGACTACATCCGTAATTACGATGAGTTCACCGCATTGAAAAAAGCATGATATTGAAAAATAAAAGCCTGCTGAAAAAACTGACAAGCTTCAGTTTTGCGCGCTTTCTGGTGTCGGGCGGCGTAAATACCGTCCTGACATATGGGGCTTACCTGTTACTGCTCAAAAATTTTAGCTATAAGACCGCTTATACCATTTCCTACTTGGCAGGCATCCTATTGGCCTTTGGATTGAGTCGGTATTTTGTATTCAAAAGTCACCGAGGTGCTAAATCTGCAATACTTTTCCCGTTTATTTACGTAATTCAGTACGTTCTCAGTTTTATCATTATCTGGATGTGGGTAGAAAAGCTTAGATTTAATATTGCGATTGCACCACTCATTTCCATAATCTTGACTATCCCAGTCACATTTATACTATCTAAAACTTTATTTTCAACCAAAAAATAAATATCGATGATGATTGCATATACTTATGCGCGCGACCTTTCTATTTATGGCACAAAACGTCACCCTGAAGAACCGCACTATTCAGTGATAAATAATCAATTATTTGG
>NZ_JBWKXO010000024.1:0-98828 GCF_059423025.1 Pseudomonas sp. GW704-F2
GGCGTCAGCGCATACACGCCAGCAGCATTGGTGGCCCCACGATAGTTTGGCGCGATCGACATTGCCGAGTCGCTGGCGATGTTTGTGACCTCATACCACCCGCCATCTGGGCCGAGAAAGGCATCACCTACCCGACTGTTGGCCACGAAGGCAGTGCCGGTTCCGATAACAGCGTTGGAATTTAGCGTTACAGAAACTGTGCCGGCTCTATACCAAGGCATATTTTTCTCCAGACAATAAAAAACCCACTCATGGCGGGATCTTAAAAGTTAAATATAGAACTCTTACTACGTTCCAGGAAGTCTTGCGAACACGGCGCCAGGCGCACCTATGTTAGTCCATGGCGATAGCGCGCTAACTCCAAACACTTGAAGTCTATTTTCTGAATAATTGAACCTTACAGCTGAATCTAGCCAATTCAGGTGGTTTTGCAGTATGCCGCGAGAGAATGGGTTGATCATGAAGTACTCATCAGACTGCAGTGGCGCAACAGATCCATTTGCCCAGTAGTAAGCCTGGGCCGTCCCATTTAAAACTACCATCCCTTGATATGCCCACGAGTTATTGGCCCGCGTAAAAATTACCGGGGCCGCCCCAGAATCAAAGATAAGTACGCCATTTGCATCCCACATCCGCAGCCCGTAATCAGCCTTACTTATCGAGGCAAATACGGCTGCAAACCACTTTCCGGCAGGCCTGAAGTCAATGTTAAGTGACGTGATGGAAAACCCAGTCCACGCTCCAGGACCTCCGTTAATGGTCATGCTCGTGTAAAGCTCATTCGGTCTAGCCGCACTGTTCTGAATGAATACGCACGGCGGCTCCGGCGTGGTTATGGCGGACGGGAACGACACTGACACCGATGAACTACCAGATGCCTGATACGTTCCACTGTACAGCGCACAAAGCCTAGGCTGCTCTGAGTCTATCTGTACATAGCTTCCGTCATTTACAACAGATAGACCGAAAGTCAATTTTTGAACCTCATTACAAGCAGCCTGAACTGTATTGTTGATCCTATCGCGCCAGGCTCATTTGGGTGTTTTGAGCGAACGACAACCGAACCAACACCTACTGACATAAACGGCATGGCGCTATAGCAGTAGTTGTTAGCTGCGGCCTGCGTGGGAAGTATAACGGCCGTACATGTTGCCGGGTCGAACCCGGCAATACTTGCAGTCACTATGGCACCCATCGTTAGCGTGTATAGGGCGTTATGCAGAACCTGATACGTGAAACTATCAGTATCCATTTGAAGATTACCTGAAGCATCCCACGTCCTTACCCCATGGCTCATACCGATAGATCTCCAAGTTGTACGCGCTTAACGTTGTTGGCGTCATATACCTTAATCGCTCTGTTGGTCATCGTCAGACGCCCACCGCCAGGTGCTGGCCCGTTGAATTCCAGGTTTCCCGCTTTGTCCAGGCGCCACCCCTGTACGCCGGCGACATAATTGTCGGACTGCAGGGCCTGCCCGATCTTCAACATCGTGATCGTGCCGTCCTCAATGAAGGCAGAGTTCATAAACACCTGCCCGCCACTCACCACAAACGGCGTAGTGATAGCCCCGCCAGCCAGCGTGTTAACAACAGCGAACCGATCAGCGCTCACCAGGAACTGGCTTTGCAGAAGGCCGTCAGCGTTCTGCTCGATACCGAGCCCGATGCCGGCCGCTACATACTGGCCGTTCTGGTTCACCTGCATCTTCACCGCCCACATGGTGGACAGCTTGCCGTCGGTGTCTGCCTGGGCCTTGGCTGTGATCTGGATCGCAGCCTTGTTCTTCCATTCGCTGAGAGCACTCGCAAGGTCACCCTCGTCCGTCCCATCGCGCCCGCCGCCGGCTATGGCTTCGAGCGTGGTGGAATGCGAGGCGATCGCCGTGTTCGTGTCGACTAGCGACTGGCTGACGGTTTGCACTGCCGCCGAGTTGTCATCGACTTCGCCTTTCAGTTGATCAATGCGCTCCGCTGTTACCACCTGATCGGTGGCCACTACCCGTTCAAGCGTAGTAATACTGGCTCTGTTCTGGCCAATCGCTGCGTCAAGCGCGGTGGTGCGCTCCACCATGGCCTGATTATCGGAGGCCTGCACCTTGACCTGCTGGGCGAATTTCGCAGCCGCATCCCAGTTTTGCAGCGCGCCCGATAGGTCACCCTCCCCATCATCCTCGCGCCAGCTTGCCTGGAGCGATTGCAGGGCCGAAGCCTGAGCCGTGACCTTACCGTCCACGGTTTCGATTGACGCCTTGTTCTGCTGGATCTGGAGCGCCATGGCCTGGGTTGTTTCGGCAATGGTGCCCATGTTGAACCAGAACTCTGCGGCGGGCGGCGGGGTTTCCACCGGAACCGCTTTGATCGCCTGGTACAGGTACTGGCCCTGTCGAACGATCTGCCCGACGGTGTATGGCTTGGCCGGATCGTAGGCCAGGGCGTCCGTTACCTGGTCAATCAGGTCTTCCAGTTCCTGCTTCGCCTGCTCCAACCTGTCATTGACCGAGCCAGGGCCGGAGCCAGAGATCAGGTCGATCTGGTCCATGATCTCCTTCGCAAGCTCGGTATCGCCAATCTGACCGGCGATCAGATCAAGGATCGGACCAGCCTGCGAGCTGGCCTGCCCAATCACGCCATTCACAACCGGGTAGAACGGCCCGATGTTGCCTGTGCGATCCACCAGGCGCGCCCAGAAAAACAACGTGGCGCCCGCCAGCAGTTGCTGCATGCGGTAATCGGCCTGCGGATAGGCCAGGTCGGCTAGCTTGGTAGCTACCGTAAGATCATTCGCAGGGCCGTACCACAGCTCGGTACGCTGGGTGTCTTCGGCGCCAGCAGGAAAGCCCCACTTGATGCCGATGCCGAACAGTTCGCTGGTGGTGGTTAGGAACGCCACCGCCGGCGGCAGGCCGACCTTCCCTTCCAGGTTGGTCAGTGCCGACGTGGTCGGGATCGAGGACACATTGAGCGCGCTCACCGCCCGCACCCTGGCCATGTATTGGCCGGAGTAAATACCGCGCACATCGACCATCTGATCGGCGGTGCGCGGCACAGTGACCCATTCGCGCGCCCCCCACTTCCATTCAACGTCGTAAGCCACAGCGTTCGGTGCCGCGTCCCACGCGATGGACATGACGGTGACCGCAATACCCTGCTCGATGACAACGTGCTGGCTGAGCATCACCCGGGCCGGAGCGTCCTGACTGCCCGCGGGAATGCCGGTGATTGGCCGAGGGTCTACCACGGCCCCGTTGTCGATTGCTTCAAACTTGCTCGGGTCGTGCTGAATAACTTCAAACTGGAACTGGTGCCACTCCGGCCGCGTGACGTTGCGGACGTAGAACTGCATCAGCTTCAGGTCTTCGTAGTCCAATATCCAGCCACACTCGGCCTGGGGCTGCTCGCTGAAATCGGCCATCACGGTGACGTCGCGCCCAGCAACCGACTTCACCACCCGCCCTTCGGACTTGCCGCTGGGCAGGTTGACCATCAGGCGCGCGCCGACCGGCACCACGGTATCGCGATCGAGCGTAACCACACGTCCGGCGGCCGCAGCGATCCGGCCGCCGTTGTTCCGTCCAACCAGCATCGGGTCGGCCACGGCGATCACCTGACCAGGCTTTGGAATATCACCGTCGAGCCCGACCCGAAACACACCGCCCTGGGTCTGCAGCTTTTCGGTCAGCGCCGCCCACTGCCCGGCGCGCTGCGCCTGACCCAGGGATGTGCAGGCGATGGCGTCGATGGTGGTGTCGCGCACGATTCCGCCAAGCTCGACCATGGCCTCATCATCAAACACCGGCTCCTTGTCGGTTTCAAAACCCTGGTCCGGATTATCCCAGGACACCATGTAGAGCGTGTGCCGATCGCGCGCGCGGGTGCCTTCGTACTTGATAGCGCCATTGTTCAGGATCTGCGTCTGGTTGTACGTGTACACCGGATCGCCTGGCATATCGGCATTGACCACGATCTGGCTGCCGTCCCAGTAGGCCAGGCCATGGAATATTGACGCCAGGTCCTGAAGCACGGCGTAGGCTTCGGCCTGCTTCTGGAAATAGAGGTTGCAGGTGAAGCGCGGCTCCATGCCCCCCTTCCCATCCGGCACCATCTGGTCGCAGTACTGCGCGATGCGATAGAGCGACCAGCGATCAACCATTGTCGCGTCGATCCGGTCGCCGAGCCCGTAGTACGGGTGCAGCACCAGGTCGTAGAAGATCCAAGCCGGGTTGTTGGTGTAGGCCTCCTTGAAGGTGCCGTCCCAAATACCGTTGCTTGTGCCGGTGCCCGACGTTGCGTAGGTGCGGGTTGTCGCGTCGTAGTTGCTGGGCACACGAATAATGCGACCACGCATGAGGACGGCGATCTTGGCGATATCGCCGCCGAAAGTCTGGGCGTCGTACTCAAGACAGCTGACGGCGGTGAGCGGGTATTCCTGATCGCTGTCGACCACCTCGGCAATTGCCTTGACGATCATCTGATCGACGACCAGGTCGGAGTTTGCATTTGGGGTCAGGCGACGGACGCGAATAGTCCAGCGGTTTCCGGCGGGCAACTCCAGGCGGTGCGCTCGCTCGTACTCCGTGATGTTCTTGCGATCTACGGCCGATACCAGCACTTCAACGTAGGGGCCGTTATCGGTGGATATGTCCACGGCATAATCGATACGCACTCCATTGATATTGCCGGCGGCGTCCTGACTGCGAAGCGTTGGCCAACTCAGGCGGATGCGCGCGGCATCGCTCATCGAGTTGGTGATGGTGTACAGCCATGGCGTTCCGTGGATCAACTCCTTCTTGACGTCGATCTCGTTACTGGATTCCTGTATTCCCTCCAGGCGCTCCTGATTCAGCTCGCCAGAACGGAACTGCCACTTCACACTGGGATAGTTGATCGTGCCGTCAGCGGCCTTCACGGGTGTTCCGTTGAGCTTGACTGAGCGCAAGTCGTCGACCGGACCAACAATAGGACCCCAGCTCCACAGGTAGGTGATTCGCGCGGTGGAGATCGACGGCACGCTATTGGAGGCGATACTCGGCTGCTTCTGCTTGGCCTGTCCGCCCTTTCCGCCAATTACGGCCCGGCGCTTACGAGGTGCTGCGCGGCGCGCCTTCTTTGCTACTGCGCTCATGCGCCCTCCAGAATGCAAAAACCCGCCGAAGCGGGTTGGTTGTGGTAACTGAATCAGATGTTGTCTTGGGTGTAGATCCCGCCAGACTCGACCGCGCCGCCGATCTCGCGCTCGCCGTAAAGCAGTGGGTATGGGTTGCCCTGGGCAATAGTCGTAACCGCCCCGCCGAAGCCGTAGCTCGGGTTGTTGCCGTCATCGTTCTGGCCATCGGCAGTGGCCTTGGTGGTGGGCGACAGCATTTGAACAACGCCGCCCAGGCCGACAGCGGCGCCGGCGGCGAGAAGGCCCATCCCCAGAGTTGAGGTGGTGCCGCCAGTAAATAGGCCGGCCACGATCAGCACCACGCCGAGCAGCGTCTGAAACATGCCCGCCTGTTTGCTGCCCTGGATAATCGGCTGAATGCGGATTTCGCCCTCACCTCGGCCCACAAGGTCAAGCTCCTGCTCGCCCAGATTGCGCTCATCGACGAACACGGCGAACACAAGGCCGCGCTCTTCGGCGGTGCGCAGGTACTTCTCGAAGCCCGGCTTCATCATGCACAGCGCCGCCATGGCATCACGGAAGCTGTGAACGTCCAGGGTGTACTGCTTGCCAAACTTCTTGCCCAGCACGCCGCCGAGCTTGATGGTACGCATGGTCATGGGCGGTAGTCCTTGTGTCGGAGGATCAATTTCACGCGGTTCGCCATCGACCAACCGTAGATTTCACGGACAGCCAGGCGGCCAGGCATGTGGTGGTAAATGAACGGGCCGGAGCCACCAAGTTTCGGCGCCGATTCGCTGATCAGCGACGGTTCATCGCCAAGGTAAATCACTGCGTGATTCGGGAAATAGCACTCCCGGCCTGGCGTGGGGATCTGCAACACCAGCATGTCGCCGCGGCGCGCCTCGTTGACCTGGTAGAAACCAGTCGCCGCGAAGTTGTCCTCGTAGAGGCTTGGGCCATCCTTATCCTCCCACCACAGGTCGGAGCGTTCGAAGTTTGGCAACTCCAGGCCCGCCTCGCGCGCGTACCAGTCGCGGCAGGCCGCCCAACAGTCAAGCAGCCCATGAGAGAAGTCCCGACCCAGCAGCGGCGCCTGGAAGCCCGAAGGCTTGAACCACTCGAAGTCACCGCCGGGCCAGCCGACAATGCCCCAGGGCAATTCGTGCAACTCGCAACTGACACGGTCGGCCATGCTCGGCGCCGGCGCCTTGTCCGGGTGGCTATGGATGATCGCCAGAACCTCGCCCCGATCTTCCGCTCGGGCCATGTCCTTATGGTCGATCTGGAAATGTTCGCGCGGCGTGGTGGCCAAGTTTACGCAAGGCACGTACTCACGGCCGGCGGCGGACTTGATGACCACCCCGCAAGCCTCGGCCGGATAGTTCCGCTCGGCGTGCGCGCGGATCTCATCCTGTAATTTTTGGTTGATTCGCATGGCTACCTCGAACTTGCAATAAGGCTTGCGCCCATGGACCCACCGAAGCGCCGCGTGTTGCCGCGAAGTTTGCAGCTGCTCCACCAACCGCCGCAGCGATCGAGGGCGGGGTTATCCGTGGGCTGGTTCTTTTTGTCGAACATCGCGGTGCCGGTGTAGGCGCAGGCCTCTTGGCGGTAGCCACCCCGGCAGGCCCAGCGGCAGAGCTTGGTGATCTGCTGGGAGGGCAGCATCTGCCCTTCCATATCCGTGGGGCTGGACAGCGAGAACGTGACCGAGATGCTGGGCAGCGCCTCAGTCTTCTGCTCGATAAACCAGAGGTTCGTTTTCGATTGGTCGCTGGCTTCCGGGTTGCCGTCGGGGAAGTTGGCCGCGTCCAGGAAGTGGCGGAACGTCTCGATCACCTTGACCCGGGCGCCGGCCAGGTCGCGGAACTGAAAACACAGAGCAGTAATCGCGCCGCGCACGCCGCCGAGCTCGTCATCCACCTGCAGCGTTGGTGTGGCCGGGCGCCCATCACCGCGGATGTCGAAGCCCTTGGCCTCGATCTGGAGCGGCGAGTAGAGCTGCCCCTGCCAGATGATGTCGCCCTCATGGGCATGGCCGTGGAACCGCCAGAGCATGCCGCCCAGGCGCGTAGCGTCCAACTCGTAAAGCCTGATCTGGTTGCCCGGCTCGAGCTTTTGAATATCGGCGTTGTAATTCATGGGGCCTCAGAAACAAGAAACCCCGCACTTGGCGGGGTCTGGTGAGGGTTAAGGTCGTGGGTTGAACACCTGCTTAACGGTGAAGGTGACAGTGTAGATTTCCTCGCCGAGCGCTTTTTTCTTGTACCCGTTGGTCCGGTACCAGCCTTCCGGCTCACCTGGCGGGGCAAAGCGGAAAGCCTTGTAGCCTTCATGCCGATCCAAGAAGGCGATCAGCTCGGGAAGCTCCTCTCCCGGCAGATCCTCACCGGTATGCACCAAGTTCCAGACTTGGCTTTTGGTATTGATGCCAATTCCCCCAGCCTGGACCAGCCCGTCGCCAAACTCATTTTCCCAAGTGCGCTGGCTGACATCACCATCGGCGCCGACCTCAACATCAAAAGTAAATGTCTCAGCCATCAACGCCTCCACAGCCGGCCACCCTGGCCCATTTCACGATCAAGAAATTTACCGAACTGCGTCTCCAGCCCGGCCGACATCGCCTGTCCCTGGCGTGCTGCATCCTGGTCTGTCATGCCGGGCTGGGCCTGCACGGTGATTGGTGCGTTGAAGACAATCTGTGTGGGTCCACTCGGTGCCAACTGGGTGCCGGCGCCAACCATTGCCGCGCGCCCATCGCCACCTGACTCCAGGCTACCAACACCTATCTGGGCTTGGGGCTGCGAACCGCTCAGGCCGTTGTCGATCCTCGACAGCATTGCATCCAGCTTCGCGCTGGTTTGAGCGGTGGTAACCCGCTCGCCCTTTTGCAGAAACCAACTGCCATCTTCAGGAACCGAATCGATACCGTCGTGCGCCATACCCGCTAGCGCGGTCATACCCACCGCCGATGCCAGGGGGCCGGTGACGGTCAGCGCCGCGGCCATTGCCGCCGGCGCGGCTGCTGGCCCAATGATCGGAATTGCCGCAGTCGAGGCGTAAGCGTTCAGGCCAGCCTGCAAGGACATCGCCTGAGCATTGGTACCCAAAGTGGTGGCGGCGCCAGCCTGAGTTGTTTTGCCCACCAGCAACTGCACGCCCTGGTAGATCAGCCACTGCGCCGCCATATCACCCAAAGCCTTGAGCATCGACTTGGCGAAGTTTCCGACCATGTCGCCCAGGGCGTCATCGGCATCCTCCGCTCCGCTGGCCACGTCCGAGAAGAAAGTGCCAAGCCCACCGGTTGCCTCGCTCAATGCGGTATTGGTGATGTCCGTTGCCTGGGCTGAATAGTCCCGCGCCGCGTCTGCGTAATTGGCCCAAGCCTCGTTGACGCCATTCATCCAGTTGGCTTGCTGCTCATCCGTCGCAGCGTAGAAATTCTCCTGCGCCAGCAGACGCTTGTTCAGCTCATCCTGCAGGACCTGGGTCTCATTGGCATAAAGCTCCGGCGTGATCTGCCCGGTGTTGCGCTGCTCGTTGAGGCTAGCAACGTCAGCCGCATACTTCTGCCGCATAGCCAGATCAGCGCGCATCCTGTCCCGGGCCTTGTCGCCCATACCGACGCCAGCCAATTCCTGGTCGAAGCCGTCCTTCGTAGTTTGGGTAGTCAGCGCTTGGGCATTCTTGAACGCCGTGAGCTTCAGGTCGTCCTCATTGGCCTTCTTCAGCTTGTTCAGCGCATCCAGCTCGGCAGCCATGCCCTGGAGCTTTTTCTTTTGCGCCTCGCTCAGCTTTCCGAGCTTGCCCTCCTGGAGTTCGAAGGACAGCTTCATCACCTCCGTGGCTTCGTTCTGCTTGTTGCCGGTGGTGTTGATCAGCTCGATCTGGCGCTTGTAGCCCTCCTCCGCGGTGTCGAAGGACTTGAGCTGTTGCTTGGCAGCAGAGTTCGATTCGGTGGTGTTCTTCCTCAAGGCCTTGGCGGCGGCATCATCCTTGGCTTTCTGTGCATCCTTAGCGGCTGCCGCCGAGCGAATCGCAACGACCATGTCATTGGTCAGGTCAGTGTTCTCCGCAATGAAGCGGTTAGCTGCCTCGAGGCTAGTTTTGTCTTGGGCGGCGCCGAGCTGCTTCTGAAGCTGCTCCAAGTACTTCTGTCCAACCTGCGCGGCAGCGGCCTTCGCGGCATTGTTCTCGCCCTGAGCGCGGGTGTTCGAATCGGTTTCGCCGGTGAGCAGCGCTAGAGTTTCTCGCTGCTTGTCGAGAACATCTGTCAATCCGGAGACTTTGATTTGTCCGTTTTCAATGGCCTGGGCCATCTCTTCGGTAACACCTGGGATCAGGCGAAGTTGGTCAGCGAGCGCCTTCCAGTCTACCGCCTGCCCTTTTGAAGCATCCGCAACAGCCTTATTCATCAGGTCCATTGCCGACTGCAACTCTGTCGACAGCGGCGCGATGCCAGCCATGAAGCCGGAAGATCCAGCCAGACCAGCATTAGTCATACTGCTTTGGAACTCAAAGGCGATTGTGCCAGCGGCACCAGACAGCTCCTCCTGAGTGTCTGCGATTGAAGCCCTGAGCTCTCTCAGGGTTACGGACTGAGTCGCACGATTTAGCTTATTGAATTTCTCCGCGAGCTTATCCAGCGGGTCACTGAGGTCGCCAAGCTTCTCTTCGAGAACGCTGGTGTTATCGTGCAACGTTAGGAAAGCGGTAGCTGCGCCGATCGCCAAGGCAGCGACACCCACGGGGCCGCCAAGCATTCCGACCAGACCAACCCCTGCACGACTAACGCCAACCTGAGCAGCCGCAACAGCATTCGTGGCGCGTGTCTCGACCAGCCGGGCCTCAGCAAGCTGGAGCGACATCTGGGTTTGAACTGCCGTTCCTCGCGCGGCTATCGCTTCTTTCTCGGCCAGAAAGACTGATGTCTGGGCCTTCTGCTGCTCAGCTTGAGCGACCAGTAACACGGCCGTGGCCTGAGCCTTCCTTGCGGCAACATCCTTGAAGGCCGAATAGGTAGCAGTAGCTGCCGATGTCGCCGCAAGAGCGCCGTATCGCGCAAGCGCTGCAGAAGCGGCAATGATCGAAACATTAGCGATAGTCTCGAAATCATCCCCGACCAAGCTGATGGCCTTGCCAAGCGTACCGGTGAAATCTGTGGCTTCGTTCAGGCGCCCAACATAGACGCTGAATGAATTGGACAGGTTTTGCACTGCATCCCTTACCGCGATGCTCATCGCATCCGCCAACTCGCCGTTCGCCTTCGATGCCTTCTGAAGTCCAGAAGTAAGGATATCGAGGCCGAGCTTTCCCTGCGCACCCAGGCTGCGGATCTCTTCAGCGCTTTTTCCGGTGGACTTTGCAAGGGTGTCAACGATCGTTGGCATAGCCGCGAGAATCGATTGCCATCCGTCTGCCTCGACCTTACCGGTCTGAAGCGCCTTCGAATACGCATCGATGGCCGAACTGGCTTTATCAGCGGAGGCAGAGTTTGTCACCAGCAGGAAGCTGAAACTGTCCATTACATCCAGCGCCTGGCTGGTGTTGTAACCCATGGACTTCAGGCTGTCAGAGGTACGGATGTAGAGCTCTTGAGCTTCGGCCAATGGGCGATATGTGCGTTTAGCAGTGTCGAGGAGGCGCTGTTGCACCAAGTCGTATTCGCCAACACTAACCGTTGCCATGCCGATGCGGTCAGACATCTGGCCGTATGAGTCGGCCGTCTCAATTATTTTACCAATGCCGGCGGCGCCAATAGCCGCACCGAGGGCGCTCTTTATCAGTCCGGATGCATGCTGAGCACGCTCACCCGTGCGATCAAAGGCGGCATCAATACGCCCCAGGCTCTTATCAATCTTCCCGGATATCTGGCCGACACTGGAATCGGCGCGCGCCATCTCTTGACGCAACTGGGCCGTGGTCGCCTCGATGCGGACGAGCATCCCCTGTACGTCGGTGTCAGCCATGCATTTTCTCCAGGCGAAAAAAAACCCGCCAAGCGGGTCTCTTTTTTAGTAACTCGTCGGGGTTAATCGGAACCCCGAATGGTTTGTGTAGATGCGCCTTTTGGCGACCTGACCAGCAGCGACAACAACTTCTGACTCCAGCAGACCCGCCCCTCCACAAGGAGCCGCTGCGGCTATTCCAAGGACGTGTGACCCAGCCTTAATGCCGAATGCAGCGGTTTCGCCCGAACCAAACTCCGCAGCGAAGGTTCCATCTATGTAGAGCTTATAATTGCAGGCCGCCCCCAAAATTCCTGTATCTCTCGTAACAACAAGCGTTGACTCCTGCTTGCTGGTGAAAGCGTGCAAACGGCTCGAAGGAACCTTCGATGCCTCGCCGGATGGAATTGGAGACGTGGAGCACCCCGAAACAGCTAACAACGCCAACGCCACTGCAATGTATTTCATGTCGGTCCCTCGCTCAGATGTGGCGGAACTTTATCACTACCAAGCTTAAAAGCGCATGAGACTCCTGCACGCGATGCTTCGCACGCTATCTCGCCTGCTTGCCCGTGAGAGCCTGGCGCAGCTTATCCGCCACAGTCGACGGCGAAGGCTTGTCGGCCTTGGTCTTCGTCTTGCCGGCGCCAAAAGGATTGGTCATCTGCGCCCATTCAATCTTGGCATCCATGGCCAGGAACAGTTCGGGCATCGGCGTGGACCAGGCCAGGTCAGGCGGCCAGCCCAGCCAGCCGGTGGCCACCGCGTAGAGCCGGTCGACGTAGCTGCCGTTCTCGACAGCACTTACGCCGCCGCCGGCTTTTACTTTCCCGCATCAGGGCCCTTTGGGTTGTACAGCGCGACCAGGTAGGCGTTGAGCTGCACGGACACATCCAGTACTCCAGCCTGCCAAACCTGCTCAGCGACAGCCTCGGCGGCCTTTCCTTTCAAGCCCGCGCCGCCAGCGATGATCACAGCGCAACCGTCGATACTCAGCGCATTGATGGCCTGTGATGCCCCACGCAGACCACCGAAGTGCGCCTCGATGGCGCGCACGGCGCCGAGCGTCGGCATGAGGGTATAGACCTCGTCGCCGAGCTTGATCTCGACGGTACCGTGAAGAGTCTTGCTCATGTGTCGAACCCTTGAGGAGCGGGGCCGAAGCCCCGATGGTTATGCCGCGGCAGCCGGGAGAATTTCCAGGATGTCGGAGTTGATGCCGATCGTGACGTTGCGGCGGACCACGTTGTCAGCAGCGCCGGCGGCGACGGTGTTGTTCATCACCTTGCCACGCAGGTAGAAGGTGGTCGGAAGAATCGCCGTGGCGGCATCAGGGTCGCCATCGTTCAGCGTGATCTTGATGTTGTAGTCGCCCTTGCTGCGATCCTTGTGAGCGATCTTCAGCTTGGCCTGGCCCACGTCGCCGTTATCCAGGCCGACGGCCAGGGTCAGGTCGCCGGCATCAGCAGTGCCCTTGTACTTGCGCACGCGGCCATCGCGCAGCGAAGTGAAGGTCACCGAACTGAAGGTGTCGCCGAACTCGCCCAGGTCTTCCACTTCGCCGATCTCGACGTAGGTGTCTGCCTTGTAGAGCGCTTCGGTATCCGCGCCGTTCTTGCTGCCGATGCTGATCCGGCAGCCGGCGGCTGTATTGAGGTTGTCGTCGGCCATGGGGGTTCCTCCAAAGGCACATTGGATAAAGCCGCGGGGCGGCCGGTGTTGGGTTTAGTGGGTGGTGATAATGCGGACCGTGATCGATCCCTGATACGTGACGCCGTCAGCATCGCGCTGGGCGTCGGCTTGCTCAACACGGACAGATACAGCGCGCCCGACGGTCAACGGCAGGCGGCGCTCATCCAGAGCGGCCACAACTTCACCGGTTATCCGTTTCACCTCGGCCTGGCCGTGGGCATCCGACCATACGGACAGGTAAACCAGACGCTGTTCGCGCTTCCTGCCCGCGATGGGCGAGGCGTTGGTGGATATTTCCCGGTCAATCGAGACGTATGGCATGGGCGAATCCATGGGGGCGCCGTCGTAGACAGGGCATGACACCTCGGCCTCCAGCCTGGCGAACAGCGCCTCCTGCAACGCAACAGACGGATCAGCCATTGGAAAGCCCCTTACTCGCCTTGCTCAGCGTTCGACCGATCGCAGCCCGAATGTTGGCCACGACATACTCCCGGTTCACGTCCTTCGAAGGACGAAGCCAGGGGTGCGCCGGGCGGGCCGGAATGTCTGGATACTTGCCAAAGAAGTTGGTGCCGTCAGCCTTGTTCGTGGGGCGGCGCGTGCGGCCCCCGGCGCGCTTGTTTCCGGTGTAGCCCTTGGTACCGTATTCGATGAAGCGCAGGTAGAAGAACCGTTGCTTGTTCTTCTTCCCGCGGATACCGATCTGTGCGTCGAGGCCGCTTTGCGAAACGAAAATCGTAAGCGCAGCAGCGGCGGCACCAGTGTCTTTCGGGATCAAATCCTTCATCGTCGAAAAAATCCGCTCAGCGCTGTCGCGCATTACCGGGGCCAGTTCGTTATCCATGGATTGGTGGATGGTGCGAAGCGTCCGGCGCAGCTTGAAGTCTCCGGACATGCGCGAGCGGCGGGCGGCCATGGCCTACTCCTTGGCCTTGGCTGCCTTTTCAGACGCAGGCGCTGTATCGGGCACTGGCCGTACCAGTTCACGCAACACAAGGTCGGCGCCGAGCCTGGCATCCACCGTAAACTCTTCACCCTTCTCCCGGTCGCCAGTGGCGCCGGACAGGGTGCCCAGGGCAATAACTTTCATGATTCACCTCTAAGGGTTGGGGACGTTTGAACACAGCAGCCGAAGCATGTCGCGCTCGTTGTTAGGCAGTGGAGCCTCGATCAGGTAGGTTGCGATGGCGCGACCTCCAACCATTTCGACGAGTCGATTTCCCGCGACAACATCCTTGCGCGGACGGACTCGGATTTCAGCGGTGACCACGGCCTTCAATTGCTCAGCCACAGGCGAAACCCGCCCAGTTGGCAGAACGATCTCAGCCCAAAGCTTGCCGATATCGAGCCAGGCTGTATCGAAGCCACCTGATTTGTTCTTGGTCAGAACCGGCTTGTACATCGTGCAGCGGTGACGCATTGGGCCGGCTCTCATACATTCACCCAGCGGTGAGGCTTCCAGAGCGCATTGGTTGCCATTGGTAACTCAGCAGTGATTGTTCCGATAACCACCGTCTCGCGACTGCTGTACCAATGACCTATCAACAGCAGCGCCCCCTGCTTAATCGCCTTTGTCATCAGGAGCGCATTGCCGACGGGGTCTGGCAAAGCCGTCTCTGGATCGACAAGCGTGCGATTGGTCCAGGTCTCAAACGCGCTGAGGGCTGCGTCCGTGTAGCCCTGTATCAGCGAGTCCTCATCGTCATGGTCGACCCGTAAGTGAGCCTTGACGATGGGGAGATCAATCACCCTTTGGCACCAGCGCCTGAAGGGCTTCCTTATTTGCGGACGGATCGAATTCGATCCCTTTGCCGGTGAGCCAGGCCTTCAGGTCGGGAACCTTCATCTTGAGCGGGTCGGTTTCTTTCTGCGCATCGATAGCCGCGTCGATTTCTTCCTGCGAGCTGCGCGATGCGTAACCCTCGGGTGGGTAATTCACCGCTAGGTAGCCGCCTGCTAAAAACTCAGCAATGGTCGGCCCATCCAGCTTCAGACCATTGGAGTCCAGTTGATTGGGATAGGACGCCACGCCCAGGTGCTCGACCGCTACCAGCGCGCAACGCTCCGAGACATCCTGCTCGCCGGCAGGAACCTCAACTACATGGTTGCCATCCGCAGAGAATGGGAACGGTTTTTTCACAATAATGATCGGCATAAATCCTCCGGCAGTCTGGGCGCCCGTAGGCGCCCGCCCATTCAGGCAGCGGCGCTCAGGGTGAGAATCTTCACGGCCTGAGAGTCGACCAGCATGCCGCCGACGCGCTTGGTGGTGTAGAAGCCAACAAAAGGCTTGTTGGTGTAGGGGTCGCGCAGGACGCGGGTGCCGATACGGTCGACAACGGTGTAAGCACGCTTGAAGTCGCCAAATGCAATGGCATTGGCATCGGCGGCGACATCCGGCATGTCTTCGTTTTCGGTGATGCCGTAGCCCAGAAGGACCGACGGAGCGCCCGCTTCCAGGCCTGGACGCCAGAGGTAGTTACCCTCGCTGTCCTTCAGCTTGCGGACATAAGCAACAGTCAGGTTGCCCATCATCCAGGTGCCGTTGGCACGGTAGCCCGCCTTGAGGGTGTGAATCAGGTTTATCAAACTGTCGCCAGTGATCGCCCCGGCGGCGCCAGAGACGAGCTTTTGCAGGACGCCGAAAGCACGCTCGTCGTCGTCCTTCAAATCCAAGCCGTAAGCCAACAGGCCTTTTGGCTTGTTGACGCCATCACCCTTCAGGAAAGCATTACCTTCCTTCTCGGCGAAGTCGCGGGCAACTTCTCCATTCAGCCAACCCTCAGCATCGAAAAAGATGTCGTCAAGGCTGGTCTGAGTGGCTTGTGGGTTGGCGTACAGCTCGCCCATAAAGGCAGAGATGTTACCCAACTTCGGGGTATTGGTTGCCGGGCGTGGATCGGTTTCACCAACCCAGCCAGCACCGTTACCACCCAGGTTCACCAAACGCTTGTAGTCCGGGCTGCCAACAGTGATTTGGTTGCATACCTGGCGCATTGGCGAGGTATCGCGCAGCAGTTCGATGATGCTGCGATCCAGCTCTTCAGGAACAGCAAAGCCGCCATCGGCATCAACGCCTACCTGCAAGGCCTTGGCCTGCAGTTCGCCCAGACCGGTCTCGATGCCCTTGCGCACGAACTGCATGAATGCGGTCTTGTGCTCACTGGCGGCCTTGGTGCCGGTACCGTCTGGGCGCTTGAGGGCCAATAGTTCTTTTTCCAGATTGCTTTTCAGCTCATCCAGCTCACTCAACTTCTCGTTGAGGGTGTCAACCTGGCCGGACAGCTTGCCCTTTTCGGCTTCCAGGCCGTCGATGCGCTTGTCGTTCTTTTCCTTGAACTCGTCGAACTTCTTGCCCAGAGCTTCAGCGACTTGTTCCACGTCTTTCAATTCAACAGCCATGAGAGGCTCCTTACATTCGGTCAATAAGTTTTTTAAAAGGTTGCAGCGTTTCGCCGGCATCCGCCTCTCGCGGTGAAACTGCGCCGTAGCCCTTGGCCATAAAGGCCTTGGCCTGGGAGCCAGAAAACCCAACCTCTCGAAGGGCTCGCTCCACTTTGCTGGGCGGCGGTGTTTCGCCGCGGGCCAGCAGAGATTTCACATCAGTGATCCGGGCCTCGTCGTTGGCCGGGAAGGTGACCGGGGATACTTCCCACAGGTCGATTGCCTTCAGTACCCAGACGCCCTTTTCCTTGTCGTATTCGTAATCATCAAGCATGTAGCCGATGGACAAGCCGGTCAGGCTTCCAGCCTTCATGTGCCCGTGGGCACGCTTGGCCAGCGGATCGTCATCAATCAGCAGGCGCCCCTTGACGAGCAGCCCGGTGTCGTCTTCGCGCATCTCGGTGTAGATGCCGATCGGCTCGCTCATCTGGTGTTGCCAGAGCATGGCCGGCAGGCGGCCCTTCTCTTTCCACTTGGCCAGGCTGGCCGCGAATGCCCCGCGAATCACCACGTCGCCGTAGCTGTCTTCGACGCCAAACACGGAGCCATAGCCTTCGAACTCGCCGTTGTCACTGACCGACTTAAGGGTCAGCGGCACGTCAAGACGCTGTTTTGTCTGCATTGTCGGCAGCCTCTGGATTGGTAGTCATGTTCATTGGGGTGAGGTAAATGTCACCACCCTCGCGGGGGTTTTCGTCTTCAAGTTCGCGGCAGTCGTTGGGGCTCAAAATCCCCCACTGGATGCCCTTGCCGTAGGATTCGTACCGACCTTTAAGGTCGCCGCGCATCAGGGCACCGGCGTTGAACTTGGCGTAATGGGTAAGTCGGTCTTTCTCGTTGAGCAGACCGACTTGGATGCGGTGCTCGATGCGAGTCATGATCGGAACCAGCGAGTAGTTCACGAAGCTCATGCCCATGTGCTCAATGTTGTTGAGCGTCATCTTCTCCATGCTGGCAACCAGGTGCGGCGGCACACGGAACAAGCCGCAGATCTGCGCTTCTGTCAGCTTTTTGGATTCAATGAACTGGGTATCCTGGGCGTTAAGGCTGATCGGCTTCCAATCCAGCCCCATCTCCAGGATCATTGGCTTATAGGCGTTGGCCACACCCATGTGCTCGCCCTGAAAGTCCGCCTTGAGCCGCGCAAACGCTTCGTCGGTGAGCTGCTGTTCAGTGCGCAAAACACCGCTGGTAACGGCGCCATTCGTGAAGAGCTTGGCGGCGTGAGCATCCATTGCCTGGCCCAGGCCCAGCGCTTGGCGCGCATAGGCGATTGGGTTTAACCCGTTGAGCCCGTCAAGCGTAAATAGCCGCACATGCCACAGCTCATCCTGGGTCAGCGTCCGTGTCCCCGACTTAAAGTTGACGGTGTATTCAACCGTCCAGTCGTCTTTGAGTTTTGGCGTAACGATGTCAGGGCTGAGCGGCAATAGTTCAACCACGTTCCCCAGCGCCATCACCTTGTAGGCGTAGAAGTTGCCACGAAGGCACAGGCACGCCACCAACATCTCCCAGAACTCCTGGGCGGTCATGTAGCTATTCGGCGCCATAGTAATGAGTGGGTAGAGCCGGTGTGTCGTTGCGGGCAATCGAACTCGACCGGTCTGCTTAAGTAGCCGACATGGCAGCATCCCCATCGACTCGGCCAACACCCGAACGCAGTTGAATACGACCAGTTGCTGCATGGCGCTGGTAGTTGTTACTCGCTGACCGGCATTGCTTTCGTAGCCTGCACCCAGCGCCTGAGCCAGCTTCTCTGGCGTATCAATGACCTGAGCTACGCTCTTCCTTCCAAGCATCGCGCGAAGCATCAGCGGCCCCCTCGAACAATAGAGGCCACTGACAAGGTGATTAACAGCGCACCACAGACAGTCAACGCCAGTGGCTCACCCATCCAGGACCAAAGACCACGGGTCAGCAATGCCAAACCAAGGACGCCGACGAGATCGGGGGCAGCCTCTTTCAGCGCCTCCAACTTTGGCGGCTTGATTTCGTCGGTCATAGGGTTCGAATTCCGTGCTTTGAGATGTGGTCAGAGAGAGTGTCTTCGGGGTGAAGGTTTGCCAGGACACGCCCGATCGCCATGATCAGAGCTACGGCGCCGTCGATTTTGTTGTCGTCGCCTTGCTTGATTGGACGGACAATGTCGTCGTTCCCCGGCATGTTCTTGCCGATCACGTTGGCGATACACCAGGTCATAATCGGGTTGCCGTCATGGTGAAAACGGCCCGCCTCAATGGCGGCCTCCAACTCCTTCATGGGGTCGGACATGTTGGTGTAGTTCTGAGTGATCGTGATCGGCTCAAAACCCTGGTCATCAAGGTCGTGACTCAGGCCTGTGGCGCCGTGCGGGTCAATCGGGCATTGACGCACCGGGGCGTGATGATTTGCCTCTTTGGTGTCCTCAAGGATCTCGCGGTAGTCGACCTCAGCGCCGTCGGTCACCTCCAAATGCTTGGTGTGAATCCAAGCCTGGAAGCGCTCCGCCATGCGCTTGTTATCGGTGTTGAACGCTGTGTCGTAAGGAACCCAGAACTTCGGCGCGATGCTGTAGTAGTGATTCTTCCCATCGATGACGCGCCAGAACAGTCTCGCCCTCGAGTTCATGTCGAGCTTTCGCGCCAAGTCGAAACCTGCAATCCACTCCTGCCCCTCGAACTGCTCCAGGGTCAGCGACGTGTCTTCGCAAGCCTTCCAGCTTTCCATGTTGTAGAAGCCGGACTTGGCGCTCACCCAGAGGTTGAGGTGCTTCGTTTTGAAGGTGTTGGCGAAGCGCGCCGAGCGAATGGCCCTGGCCTGCTGACTCTCCAGATACTCCTGAAACACTGAAACACCGTGGTTCGGGTTGGCCTTGGCCAGCATCTTCGGGTCGGTCCAGTCGTCCCCTTCGTCCAGCGTCCATATCCAGCCGAACAACTCTTCGTCCGGCACGGTGCCGGCCAGCATCTCAACGACCTGGCGGCGCTTGTCGTAACACGGCCCCTCGATGTCCGCACCCGCGGTGGTAATGATGAACATCAGCGGCTGACGCCGGGCGCCCATCCCCGTGAGCATGGTGTCGTACTGGGCCGACGTTGGGTGTTCGTGGTATTCGTCAACGATGGCGCAGCTGGGCGAAGCGCCGTCGCCGGGATTGCCGATCAGTGGCTCGAACCGGCTGAAGTCAGACGGAATATTCATGTTCGAGGCATTCACCTCAATGCCGGCGGCCTGAATCAGCATCGGTGACTTGCTGACCATGAGCTTCGCGGGCCGGAAAACCTCCCACGCTTGCTTCTCTGTGGTCGCACCGGCGTATACCTCGGCACCAAATTCGCCATCGGCAACGAACATGCTGATGCCAACACCGCCGGCGACAACAGATTTTCCGTTCTTCCTGGGCACTTCCCAGTAGCTTTCACGGAACCGGCGGTGACCGCCCTTCTTCTTGACCCAGCCAAATGTCACAGCCAGGCCGAACAACTGCCATGGCTCCAGCGTGATCAGTTGACGCTTGAACGCCCACTCGCCCTTGGTGTGCGGGAGCAACTGCATCAGCTTGAGCTTTTTCTCTGCCTTCGCCGGATCGAACTTGAAACGGAAACCGCGCTTGCGGCTGGCGGCCAGGTCGTCGAAGTGACGCTGCACTGCCTGGTGGATATAACGGCACGCAGGGACCTTACCGCGGAGCAACGACCGACCCCACGCCATTGCCTTGTCGACATTGGGGTGGGCAGATTTGGTCATCAGGTTCTCAGCAGGTTGGCAAATTCGTTGGTTTCTTTCTCCTTGTTGCCGCCGATCAGTCGTGTGCGGCTGGCAGGGTCCAGGCCCAGCATCGAACCGAACGTCACCATCTGGCGCATCGTTTCGTTAGCGGCTGTAAGGGCGGGGTTCTTCATAGGCCCACCGGTAGCGCCGGCAACAACGATTCCGTTCTTCTGGATCGATTCCTGCGCGAGTCGCCAGTTGTCGTAGGCGCTACAGAATGCCTCGACGTTATGCAGGTCCGTGATCGCCACCACGTTCTCGCGCAGCAACTCCGGAACAATCATGTTCCACATGGTGGCTGCCCGAGGACTGAACCAATCCGGCGGGTCGATCTGGGTGATCTTTGAAAACTGAGGTTCGGCTGTATTCAGCGCGCGCTTGCCAGGGTTTCCGGCGAGTAATTTTTTGGCCGTTGGCTTGGGTTTGCGACCACGGCCGGCGACCGTGGCGGTGCCTCCCATCGCGCAACTCCTGAATTTTTAATTTCGCGGGTGTAAGAAAAAGGCCAAGGGGACGGTCTAGCTCACGAAAAGCCGGGACTTTTCACCCTCCCCCCCCGTATTGAGATTCAACCTCATTACGGTGCTCGAATCGGTCAATTCGCACGATTTCTCGATGGATTGCCCCAGCCGCCGTCCTCGGACGCCGTCTTCCTGCTGTGGCAGGGATGGCACAGGGCTTGCCAGTTCGAACTGTCCCAGAACACGGCCTTGTCACCCTTGTGAGGAACGACGTGATCAAGGTCAGTGGCCGCGACCACCAAGCCCTGACGCTCGCACTCAGCACAGAGAGGATGCTTGGTCAGGTACGCCTTGCGAGCCTGCTGCCACTTGTAGCTGTACCCACGCTGGGCGCTGGTCTCACGCTGCTGCTCACGGCGCTTGGCCTCGGCGCTCTTTCCGATGTCCTTGTGGGCATCGCAGTAGCGCGGGTTTCGGGTCAGCACGTTGCAGCCCTGAGCGTTGCAAGGTTTCTTTGGCCTGAGCGGCATGATCAAGGCGTCCTGTTTGGCAGCTTGAAGTCAGTCACCCTGTCGGCAATTGCACGAACCTTCTCGACACCGAGCAAGCCAACCCAACCACCAACGAACGCAGCCATGCTTTGAGGCAGTCCGAAGAACTCGAAACCGCTGATGATGGTCAGGGTGAGCCCGCCGCAGATGGCGCCCTCGACCAGCATCTGGCGGCGGGTACCACCGCCGTAGGTGATACGCAACACAGCCATGGCACAGGAAAGGCCAGCCGCGTACAGAAGGGGCGAATGCTGGCTCAACCACGCAAGCACAATCGCCCAGGTGTCTGGCTTGTCTGGCATGTTTGGCATCTCAGGTTCCTCCCGAGTTGGGAGTTAGGGAATGGATTAGCGGGAGCGGTAAAGCAGGCCGCCGGGGCGCAGCTCGGAGCGGATCACTTCTTTGACCTGGTCGTCCAGGTTGAAAACAAAGCCATCACGCTCGCCAATGCCTATACCGGCTGCATAGGGACGACCGTCGGCACCCATTTGCGTTCTCAAGAACCAACTGGCGGTGAAGCCCTTACGGGCGGTGGCGTCCTTGATAGCTGTCTGGCTTATAAACACCTGGTCATCCGCCACTACGAATGGCGGCGGTTGCTCGGCCTTCGTGAGGTCGCCATAGCGAATGCGAGCGACGCCATCGATAGAGATGGTCGTCAACCCGCCCTTTTGCGTGATGCGTGTTCCAGCGACTTTCGCCCTCGCCTGCCGCGCAGCTACCTCTTCGGCAGTTTCGTGGCGCTCGTAGGTCAGCGAGGTCCGCACATCCGAACCATCACGATCAAATGAGATGTCCTCGGTCGTGAACTCCGCGCTTGCTCGGCACCCTGCTGGGATCTTTTCCAGCTCGGCTCCGATAAACGCCAGGCGCTCCAGTGCGTTGGCTGGCAGATCGTATTCCGACCAAGAGCCCGCCGTGACGGTGATCAACTGAGGATCACTTGGCAGGGTGCCGACTTGGATCTGGGCGCTGTTGATTTCGAAGTGGCCGCTGACGTGGTCGAGCTTCCAGCCGGAAACGCCCGGCACGTAGTTGCCGGATTGGATAGAGCCGGACATTTGCTGTGCTCCAGAAACAGAAAAGGCCCACCAATATGGCGAGCCTCGAAATAGATCAGCTCCAGCAGCACTCCCAGGTCGGAGCGATGGGTGTGGTGGAGCCGAAAACGAAAAAGCCCCGGCAAATGCCGAGGCTCAAGGAAGTGTAGAAAGCAAAAAGCCCAACTCTAGGGTCGGGCTTTGCTCGCGGAAAAACCGCAAAGTAACTTAAATCTATATATCGTCCCCGGGCCTGTCAAGCAGCCTGACGACGAATATCTAAAGCCCCATCAATCCAGGCAATGCCGGCCTTCCATAGCCCGCGCGTCTTCTCTTCGCCGAAGCCCATCTTCTTTCCGACTTCCATCAATGAGCTGTCGCGGGTGGTGTAGTACTTCATCAGCACCTGGCCGCATTCGGGGTACCGCTTAAGCAGGCGGCCCATCAAGCCATCGATCATAAGCGCGTCGTCATCGGTGATCATCGGCGACAGGATGGTGTTCTCGCGAGAGGCGCAGCAGGACACACCGGAGCCCAGGACAACCCAGCGACCCCAATGCTCGAGCAGATCCTCGGCGGTGCGTTCTTTAAAGCTCGGTGTGAAGGCCATGGCTCAATCCCCTGTGAAGTTGGTGGCACCAGGGCCACGGCGGTTGTTCTCGTTGTATTGCGCTTCAGCGCCGGCAGGCTTAAAGCAGTTGAATTGCGCGATCTGATGCTCGGCGGCCTGGAGGCGGATGCTCAGCTGCGTCACCAGCACCTCCAGCGGCAGCGCCTCACCGGTTTCGGCGGTGACCCAGCCCGAGGCGTTGCACTGCACGCACGCCAGTTCGTGGAATACACCCTTGATCACAGCGCGACCACGGCATGCCGGGCACTTGGCCAGGTCGAGTTGAGCGGCGCGGAAAGCGGGGCCGTGGGACTTCTTCATTTGGCCTCCAGCAGTTGCTTGTGCAGAGCGTAGATGTCGTCACCATCCGAACAATGCGCGGTATGCCTGACCAGGTGCCGATCACCCGTCGACATCTTCACGTCGAGCACCTGCCAGCCGTTCGAACTGCGGATCACCACCGAACTGACATCTGCGGGATTCACGGCGAGGCCAGAGTGCCTTTCGAGCAAAATCATCATTTTTAAACCTCGCCTATGGTTGATTCTTGAATGGCCTTGCAGCCCTTATGTTCTGCGGCGTGCAGCGAATCACCGGAATCTTCAAATCTAAAGCCGGTCAATCCGTGAATAGCTGCAAACCCTTTCTGATCTAGATGCGCGTGCCACTGCTCCAGCGCGTTACGCTTGCGGGCCATGACGTCGGACTGGATGTACACCTTCACGTTATGGCCCATCGCGTGGTTGATCAGCAGTTCGCCAATGAGGTGGTCGACGCCGAGGTCTGCCCAACCGGTGCGGGCCACCTTGCGCAGGTCGTGGCTGGTCCAATCACCCTTACCTAATCGACGGAAAACAGCACAGCCCTGAGCCTCGCCCAGCGCCTTGCCGTTGCGCGCAGGGAACAGGAACTGGCCGTCATAGCCTCGGGCGTACTGACCTTCGCGGTACTGGATCAGCAGCGTGCAGACCTGCTCGGTCAGTGGCAGGTGATGCTCGACGCCGGTCTTGGTGTGCTCGGCCGGGATGAACCACTCGCGCTCGGCCAGGCTGATGTGCGACCAGCGCGCCATCCGGGTTTCGCCGATCCGCGTGCCGTGGCACAGCATCATCAGGGCCAACATAGAATCCAGCGGGTCAGCAGCCATGACCTCGGCCAACTGCTCCAGCACCCCCTCCAATTGAACGCCGCGCAGGCGGGACGGCTTGATCCCGACCTTCGCTTTTGAGAAGTCGTTGAACCTGATCGCCGCCATCGGATTGGATGTGATCAGGCCCAGCTTTGTGGCCTGACGGAAAGCCAGGGCTAGTAGCTGGAACACAGAACGCACGTAGTCGATGGAAATGCTTTCCTGCATCGGCCACATGAGCTGGCTGTCGAGTGCGGCCTTGTCGAGACTGATCAGCGGCAGGTCGCCCAGGCGGGGCTTCAGGTGGCACTTTATCATCGAGGCACTGGTTTTCTTGCGTTTGTCCGACAGGCTCCGGTCGCGCGACATGCGATCAGCGAACCAGTCCAGCAACTCACCGACGGTATCCCACTTCGAGAGGCTCGCCCCTTCGCCAGCGGCCAGCCGCAAGCGAATTGCAGGGAGCGCCGTGACGACCTGCGTGTGATACAGCTCAGGGTATTTTCCGATGGGGTTCCATTTGCCCTTCAGCACCAGGAACCACGACCCACCGGTGCGCGCCTTGTTGAAACGCAGGTACAGGCCTTTATTCTCAAGGTCACGCAAATCCTGAACGGTACCGGAGGCCTGCCGCTTGATTTCGGCCTGGGTGATCTTCACGGCGGCAGTCGTCATGCGATCACCGCCCGCAACTTCTGCTGCTCTGGGGTGAGGTCGCCGCGCAGAGGCATGAGATGGCGCGGCTCGTGAATGCCGAAGTCGCCCTGCACAGGCTCTGCATCAGCAATCCAGCAAAGCCCGTCCCCGACCACCACCCAGCAAGGCACGTCGTCATGCTGGTAGGCGATGCCGTTGGGCGCGATGTAGAAATCGCCCTTTACGATGAACCGCCGCAGTTCGCACTGCTTGCCGATGTTCTGGGTCAGCGAGTTGGCACCAACGATCATCGCCTGGTCGCCTGGCTTGAAGTTATGGCTCATGCGGCAGCCCTCGTTTGTGGTTGAAGTAGGTAGGCCCTGATGGCCTCAATGGCGTCGACGTGCCCACGGCAGACGATGGCTAGGTAACCCTGATCAGTCAGCGCCTGCAGGTAAGCGTCCTGCGCAGGGGAAACGGCGGCGTCATACGGCGCCCGGGCCTTGAATTCGATGTACAGGCCAAAGTACCCGCCCCGAGCCATCGGCAGCACCAGATCAGGCACGCCAGCCTTGACGCCCTGCTCTTTCAGCTTGATCGCCACCAGCTTGTGCCGGTGCCCGCCGTTCGGGACGTGGAAGATCAACTTGGCGGCAGCCGGGTAGCGCAGGTCGATCTCTTTCATTAGGGCGGCCTGTTCCTGCCCTTCCCGGTCGACTGGCTTGGCGCGCGCTGTCTTCGGGCTGAATGGCTTCACGGCAAATGGCTTCAAAGTTTCACCTTCCCTTCGCGGATCAGGATGTCTTGCGTGCGCATTACGCCCTCAGCGAGAAACAAACGGATCTCGTATTTGGTCAACTGGCCAGGCGCGCGCAAACGGCCGTCGGCGACGTCATGGCAGTAACCGCAGGCCCAGGCAGCCTGGAAGTCGTTGGGCTTCATGCCCATGCCACAGGTACCGGCCAGTCGGTAGTGAGCCAGGACTGTGGTGGATGGTTCGCAGGAGCAGCCGGGAAACCGTACTTGGCACTCGCGATCGCGGGCGGCGTTGGTGAGTTTGCTCACTGGAAACCTCCCGCCCGGCGGGCGCGCAATTCGGCCAAGGCCTTTTTCCCCACCTCTGGCGTTATCTTCGGTTCCAGAGCCAACTCTGCCACTGGCACCGGGGCCAACTGCTCGCCCTGCCAGATGCGTCGGCACTGGATCAAGTACTGCTTCTCGAAGCTAGCCAGCCCAAGCTCGCGCGATAGAAGCGGTAGACTGTGAAAGCCCGCCGCTGCCGTGGCGTGGTACACGGCCGGGTGGTACCACTTCGAGCAGCTGCGCATGGCGGGGTGACAGTTGCGGAGTGCCTGGGCGTAAGCAGATTCAACATTGGGCAGGCCCAAGCCTTCAGGCGCAAAACACCAACTGACGAACACGCCTGGGGCAGGAACGAAAGCCGACTTGCTCGCACTCACAACGCGCATTCCGTGATCGATCTGCTCCATCCGAGTGATGCCGGAACGCATGAACTCGCCCAACCACTCCAGCTTGGAAGCGTTCATGACGGCCTCGGTCGGCCAGGACTGACGCCAGGCACCGCACGCACCGCGCAGCCGCAGGAAAAGATCGTCTATTACGGCCTGAGTTGAAGGATCGACAGCGACGACCGCCGGTGACTGGTCGGGCCCCTGATAGGTCGGATCAGATCGGCGGCGAGCAACCAGCTCACCCACGGCGACAGGCTTGTTTGATCGGTTCACAGGCGCACTCCTTTCGCTGCCCAGTCATCACCGGCTGAGCCTTCCTCGTTGGTGGCTGTACTGGCAGCCAGGGCTCGCTCTCGCTTGATCCAGCCGACAAGCTTGAAACACCAACCGGCGGCCGTATCTACAACGGATGTTTTGGCGACGAAGAACCCCTTGAACCCCGACAGAAGCTCAGCGGTCAGGGCGTCAGCTGGCAAACCGGCGATCTTCAACTGAGTCTCCAGCGCCTCTACCGAGGGCTCGAATTCAGCAAACATTGCGAACCGTTGGCGATCATCCTGCTGCTCCAGCGCCTGGCGATCCTGCTCAGCGATCAAGTCCGAAAGCTCGCGCTGCTGCTGCTCTTCGGTTCCTTGATGGTTAAGTGATGGATTGGGTGCAGCTGCTGCACCCCGTTCTGTTCCAGGCTGCACCCCGTTGTGTTGTGAGTTGCACCCCGCTGCGTCATCTGCACCCCGTTTTGCACGGGGTGCAGGATTTGCACCCCGCAATATTTGGAGGTCGTAAACGACGGGGCGGCGGTCGTGGCGATCAATGTGCACCGCAGCGATGGCCTGATTGCCCTTTTTGATCAGTCCAGACTGTTCCAGGTCATCAAGTTTGTAACGGACAGTGCGCTCGGAAAGACCGGTGTCCTGGGCAAGGGTAGAGGCAGATGGGAAGGCCCCGGTACCGTTCGAGCCGGCGTAGTTGGCCAGGCACAGCAGCACGTGACGCGCGCTTGAGTCTTTGAGGGTTTGCACGGGCAGAGAGAGCGCCCAGGACATTGCTTGAACGCTCACAGCGAGTTTCCTTGGATTTGTTCGGCGAGAGTGGTGATGCCTTTGCGGGTGACCATGACCTGCTCGACCACCTTGAGATCTTCCTCGTCGCCCTTGCCTACCTTGACCAGCTTGTGCTCGAGCAGGCCGGCGGTGAGGCGGGGCTGATACGCAGACCAGGCCGAGAACGCCGCGCGGCGGTAGATCCAGCGGTTATCGCTGAGCCACTTGAAGAGTTTCAGCGGGCCGATGCCCAACTGCTTGGCGGCCGAGGTGATGCAGATAGAGCCCTCAGTGGCTGACAGGCGCTCAAACGCTTGAACCTTCGGGGCCTGCTGCTGGATGACCTGGTGCAGCGAAGCGTTCTGCTTGGCCTGATCGGCGGCGAGTTGGAGGGCTTCGGCGAAGTTGGTGGGGATTTGGAGCTGCCCGACAACCTTCGACTCCAACTCCTGCCACCGGTCGATCACACGAGCTCGATGCTCGTCGCTGTAACCCGCGATCACTAGATGGGTGTCACGCTCCGTAAGGTCGTAGACATCAATTGGACGCCCGCCAGTCGACTCTCGGCGGCTTTTACGATCAGATCGTAAAAGCCCTTTACTGAAGAGCCGCTCGATTGTCGCGATGACATCGTTGTGGCGAGCCTCTACCAGATCTGCGATCTCGCGCGAAGACATTGTGTGGCGCGACACCTTTTCAGAATTGCCAAAAAGTGTCGCGACACTAGGGGTATTGCCAGGGGTAGCTGTCATGTTCATAATGGCCCCACGAATTGTTTCTGCTGTTGAAAGAACCGCCCTGCCAGGCGGTTTTTTTATGCCTGTGATTCAGGCGGCCTTCAGCGATTCGCGCAAAACTTGCAGAGCGTCTATCGCCTCAAGGATTGCTTTATCGCCCTGGGCTTTTTCGTGCTGGCTGATGTGGTTGTCCGCCGTGGCATCGAAAATCAATCGACCAACATCACCGCATTCCGCGGACAATAGGCCCAGCGCGGTCATCAGCGGTTTGGCTTTAGGCTTTTCACGAGCCACGAGGTCAAAACCGAATTGGTCAGCGAGCGCCACCAGCGGGCGCATGTCTTGTGTGTGGAGCAGCACGCCAAACAGATGCTCGATCGTTAGGTGGTGCGCCGCGTTGTCCGGGTTTGAGCGCTGCAGAAGGCTCACGTGAGCCATGCACATTTTTCCTGCCAGCTCCTCTGCCCCGCTTTCCTTGATGGTGGTGTGGCAAGCCCTCAAGAAATCTTCCATTCGTAAAACCTCAAATCTGTTTCAGTGGTGCCCCGACGGTTCAGGGGCGATCATTTAGTCAATGCGATGGCGGACAGGGATTTCAGGCGGCTGACTGAGATGAAATTCCCTCAGGCGGAAATACCTCATCAAGAACGCACTCAGCTCCAAGGGTGTTCAACGCAGACACGATCAACCGCGCCTCGCTAAGTCCTGGGCAACGCAGACCGGACTCGTAATTCGCGAGGCGCGATTGATTCCACCCAAGCGACCGACGAAGTGCAGCCTGGGTAATCCCGGCTTTCTCTCGAATGTTTCGGACGTGGTTCATGAAAATCGCTCCTATAGCTATTGGCCCAAGGATAAACACGCATCGTGTTAAAGGCAAACACAATAAGTGAGTGCGCAGATATTTCATTTCGTGATGGAATCCAGCGTATGAATGAAACTATTGGTAAGCGCATTAAGCGCCTTAGAACTGCCGCGAAAATGTCCCAGGCCCAGCTGGCAGATGCCTGTGGATGGAAATCGCAATCGCGAATAGGAAACTACGAGGCGGACTCGCGAGAGCCGTCGTTTGCGGATATTGAGTCCATTGCGAAGGCACTCAGGGTTGATAAATCTGAGCTTTTACTAGACCTTCGCGGCGCGCCAATAAGCGACGCCAAGTCCGGCACGACCAGCCTTGCACCTGTGACGCCGAAGACGTCCTCTGCTGACTTGGTCGCCCAAATGCTGGCGAGGCACGGTAAGAATCTTCCAAGCGAGGCACGCCAAAGAATCGCTGACGCGGTGCGGGATGCTGCGGAAGAGGTCATTTCGGGAAATGTGATCCAGGCAGACTTTTCGGGTCTCAAGGCTAGGCCGGAAGAGATCATCATTCGCCAATATGACGTGCGCGCCTCTATGGGCCACGGCCAAGTGCCGGGCGACTACAACGAGGTGATTAGGAACCTGGTCATCCGTGAGGACGTGCTGCGAGAAAAAGGCATCACCTACACATCCACTCACTCCTTGGCAATGATTACCGGTTGGGGCCAGAGCATGGAGGGTACGATCAACGATAAAGACCCGCTGATCGTCGACAAGGGCGTCAACGAGTACGCAGGCGACGGTATCTACGTCCTCACCTGGCATGAGCACCTATTCATTAAGCGAATTCAAATGCTGGATTCCGAGCGTTTCTTGCTGGTGTCCGACAACCCGCATGTAAGGGATCAAGAAGCCCGTATTGAGGATGTGACAGTCCACGCCAAGGTTCTGCTGATCTGGAATGCGAGAAAGGCTTAAGTCATACCCCTCGCTAAACCAAATCAGCAGCTGCACCGCTACCTGCAAGGCATTTCCCCCGCCGTTGAGCTGGCTCTTCGGCATTCGTCAGAAAAGCGCTGGCTCTTCAATGGGCTCGACTTCGCCTGTATCAATCAGCCGATCCTCATCGCTTGGCGCCTCCCATTCCAGTAAGACACCGCCATCATCCTGGAAGATCATATTCACGCCGTCGGTCTCGGCTATCTGCCCCATTACCTCCTCCCATTCCGCGTCCCGATCCGTTTCCAGTCTATGAATAAGCGCTGCGCATCTTTCCTGGGCGCGTGGCGAATTTATCATTGACGAAACACGCAGACCTAGCCGTTCCACGCTGCTCATCTCCTGCCGTGCTGCTGGTTTAGCCTGCTTCGCTGCTTTTGCCATATCACCCTCCCGATAGCTGTACATACATCCAGTTGTAGCAAAATCATATATCACGCTGCGTGAATTTATAACCCTCCAGATAGAGAAATTCAGCGGGGGAACTCACGAAAATAAATCACGATGCGTGTTGACACGCGAAACACGATGCGTGATATTTAAGGCCGTCGCAGCAACACACAGCAGCCACAAAGGCATCACCGCTCTTTAACAGTCAGCGCAACACAGAAACACCAACAGACCGCATTGCCTATACCGGCGACCGGCGATCAGACGGGTCAGATAGCCCGCCCACGACAGGAGAACCCTGTACGGCTGATCGAGAGCGAAACGCTCGAACCGCGCGAACGACCTGGCAAGCAATGCGCCCCGCCCCTTCCGGCGGCAATAGGACGGACAGCATCACTGAAGCACCTTCTTGCGAGGGTGCTTTGGGATGACAGAGAGGATAGGAATATGAAAAGCGGCGCTGAAGAGCTACCGAAAATAGAATCGCCTTCACTGCAAGTCCGCATAGAAGCGGCACTCATGACGCTGGCTTGCCAGGGCGACCCAGGGCTACGGACAAAGCTCAGCCTGATGCACCCTAGCCAAGACATCGACAAACAAAGCTGCTTGAAATTTGCAACGATCGTTCTCAGCCGGACGATAGCTGCTTCATTACGAGCTTTGCCTCCTCCGGCGATTGAGACGATTTCGAAAGAGTTAACTGAATATCTCTTTTCAGAATTCGAATGTCCGTGACTGCGTGCCAGAAGCCGTTCGCTACGAAGATCGCATCACCAATCTTGATCGGCTCGTCGCTCTCGTAGGTCTTCGGGCAGGAATCATCAAAGTCGAATCCGTACTTCAGTTTGAATTTGCGCATAGCAAGTTCGCCCTCCTTTGCAGGCTGCGTTGTGTGAGAGCGCTCAGCCTATCGCAAAGCCCGTCACCTGGGCAGTGGTGAGCTGGCCGCCGGCCACCCTATTGGCAACGCATCACTTCTGCCCATTCAATGAGTGGGCAGCGGGATGGCGAAGGCCTACGGGAATGGGCGAACTACACGTATGAACCCCATATAAAAGTAATGGTGACGTGGAAGTCCGGTGCAAGCCCGGGCCCGAGCACCTGGTACTCCCCAGCACCAGGCCGCATCGGATATAGCTCGGCCCTCTGTCGTGATAGCAGGGTGGCCACCTTGTCCCGAGCTGGTGCGATCAATAGCGCCTTGTGAAGACGGACAACACTCGGAGGGATTCGAGCTATATCCGATGCGGACGAACACCCGGCGCGCGCCGGCCACCTGCATTTCAACCCACCCAGAACGGAGGATTGGCAGCTATGTAAACAACAAACTCAGGCGCTCGACCGCCCCCCCCTGCGTGACATAGGGAGGTCTATGTAACGCAACGAAAAGCCCGGTCCCTACTGGGCTTTTTTTCATCTCGCGTTTACCCGTCAGCGCCCTCCCCTGGGCCCACCGGCACCCGCCAGGCGGTCAGGGTGCTGACGAATACACGCAACCCACTGAGGCATCCACCATGCACGCATCAATTCAACAGCGCGTAGACGGGGTTGCGGCCCTGCACGTGCGCTCCCGCATCGCGACCGCCGAGTTCTACGCCTTGATCGGCAAGGAGGCGCCAGTGCAGAAGATTCGCTTTCAGATCCGCACCGCCGGCAAGGCTTACCACATCGTGGAGATCGCCACCGGCAAGGTAAAGGGCTTCCGCTGGACATGGAAGGATGCCAGCAACTTTGCCCAGGAGTTGGAATCTCGGGCCGACGGCGTGAAGGTGACGCTGTCAGGCGGCGCGCAATGATCGGCGCCCCGCTGCCCGACCCGCGACACTCGATCATCGACAACCTCAACCAGCAGCTCGAAGCGTTCTTCGGTTCCGGCAAGACCGTCCAGTTCATCCCGAGCGGTGTTGGTGTCGACGGTCCCTTCAACGGCACCACGGCGCACCACGAACGCCTTCGCAAAGAACGCGACAAGCTTGCCCCTGCTGTGCGCGCCGAGGCAGCCAAGGGCGTCGTGGCAAGTGTCGCGGCGAAGAACCTGGGCATGCACATCAAGCGCGTGACGCTGATCGCCCAGGAAAACGGCTTCAAGTTCGCCGACACCCCATGAGGCGCATCAGCAAGATAACCGCCGCGCGGCGCCGGCCTGCATGGCTGGCAATCCCGGAAAGTGGAATCGAAGAGGTAGGCCATGGCCGAGGAAGAGCAGCAGCCGACGGCGGAAGCCCTCAAGCAGCGCCGCAAGCGCGAGAAGGCGGCGGCGAAGGACGCAGCATTGGGCGTCGAGAAATTTACGATTGAAGTGGCCGGCATCTTCAAAAAAGACCTCAAGCGCCTGATGAGGCAGCACGGCTTCAACAACCAGCAGGAAGTACACCAGACACTTCTACGCAACGTGATCGCCGCTGACTTCGAAACCGCGGCGCAGATGCTCAAGTGTGTCACGACACCTTTTGTCGTTACCGAAAAGGTGTCGCGGCTCATTCGAGCGGCTGGCCTGAAGTCGCTTGCCGACGACCCGCCAGAGCCTGAAGACGAAATCGAAACACCCGCTTAACCAACACTACACGCTGCATCCGGAACCCGGAGGGCGGCGCCTGACTGGAGGTAATCCAATGCAAATTCAACGCGAAGGTCGCGTGTCGTTCGGCGAGGCGCGCCTGGCTGTGTGGGAGGAAGGTATTCCTCGCGAGTGGGACGCCAAGGTGATCTGGGAGCGCAAGTTCAAGCGCGAAGTGTTCAAGCGGATCATTCAAACGCTCAATCGTATCGGATGGACCGTCGGCGAGCAGACCCACATCTTCACTGGCAACAATTCACGCCATTGCGTGAAAGGCGATCTGCAAGCCGACCTCAAGATCTGCGGGCGCAGCATTGAACTGGAGTTCTTCCAGGCCGTGAACACGCCGGATCGCGCTGATCATAGCGGGCGGTACCAAAGCGACAAAGAAAAGCACATGCCGTACCTGGCTCGCCTGGAAATGCAGCGTACCCGCACGCGCATTCGTGACTATCTGTGCAACGTCTTCACGGGCTACACGTTCAAGGCGTCAGATCGGAAGTGCGGTTTAGGCGGCTTGACCAACATCGAGTGGATCAATGCCGACTATGTAAGCAAGCGCCGCTTCGGTCCGCCAGACATTCCCGCTGCCGATTACAACTCGGTATCAGGCGACAAGAAAACTATTCAGCATGGCTCAAAGGTTTGGACGACTGACCGCAAAGGCCGCTGGTACCAGGGCACCGCGTTCGTGAACATCAACAACATGTGGTGGGTGGCTTACGGCAAATACGGATACACCAACAAGGCGTGCTTTGAGCTCTTTGTTGACCGGCCGGCAGATATCAGGACCAAGAAAAACGAGCGGGCCCGCCGCCAGCGCTTGGAAGACATGATCGCCAGAGCAGTGGCCGGGATGAACTATCAGCGGGCCGAGGTTCTGCGCAAGGTGCTTTTCCCTGAGCCTGAGCCGTTGTTCATGATCCTTAACGTGAAAGACGGGGTGTATTTCCGGCCCAACTACAGCGGGTACACCAGTGACATGATCAGGGCTGGCAAGTACACCCGCGCGGAGCTGAAGCCTTATCTGGGCGACGCTGACGAAAAAGACGATCTGAAGGCCGTGCCGATTTCTCAGGCCGCCTGATCCGGCTCCATGCCGGTCACCCGTAATACCCCATATCAACGAATCACGCCAGCCGGCGAGGATCCCCTATGCCCGATATCACCTACGGCTCTGTGTGCAGCGGCATCGAGGCCGCGACCCAGGCCTGGCACCCGCTGGGCATGCGCGCCGCCTGGTTCGCCGAGATTGAGCCTTTCCCTTCGGCGGTCCTGGCCCACCACTACCCCGACGTGCCCAACCACGGCGACATGACTAACCTGGCTGCCCTGGTGCTGGCCGGCAAGATCCCGGCCCCGGACGTGCTTGTCGGCGGCACACCGTGCCAGGCCTTCTCGGTCGCCGGTATGCGCGAAGGCCTCACCGACCCGCGCGGCGCCCTCACCATCAAATACGTGGAGCTTGCAGATGCAGTTGACTATGTTCGCGCCGGCCAGCGAAAGCCCGCCAGCGTCATCGTTTGGGAGAACGTCCCCGGCGTCCTCAGTGACAAAGGGAACGCCTTCGGATGCTTTCTTGGCGCGCTTGCTGGGGAAGACTGCGAGCTGCAGCCTCCAGGGAAAAAATGGCAGGACGCTGGTTGTGTGTATGGACCCAAAAGAACAATCGCGTGGAGGGTCCTGGACGCCCAATATTTCGGCCTGGCCCAACGACGCCGTCGTGTGTTCGTTGTCGCAAGTGCTCGAGACGGGTTCGATCCCGCCGAGGTACTTTTTGAGCGCGAAGGCACTCGCCGGGATAGCCCGCCGGGATGGCCGGCGAAGCTTGCACTTCACCCTACTCTCACGGCGCAAGGGGGTGGCTCTCTCGATGACCGAGAGGCATATGTACTGGAGTGCGAAGGCGTTCGCCGAACCAGCGTGATCGAATGGGAGCGCTGCCAAGGCTTTCCCGACGACTACACCCTAATCCCCTGGCGCGGCAAGCCTGCCAGCGAATGCCCGGACGGGCCCCGCTACAAGGCGATCGGCAACAGCAAGGCCGTCACCGTGGTTCGCTGGATCGGCCGGCGCCTTCTGCAGCAGCTTTAAGCCCGCTCGGCAATCAAACGGGCCCCGACCTCACGCCCGGCAACCTGCGCCAGGCCACGGTCAACATAGGTTCGGTCACCGGCAACAACCGGCACCACCACCTCACCACCACTCTTTACCTCGACGTTGATACGCCAGGTCTCCCGGCCTTCCTCGTCCTTGTCGCACTCCATGTAGTTCCAAACCTGAAAGCCTTCGATCTCATCGTAAATATCGTGCTTGGTCATGGTCCAGCCCATTTATAGGAAGGGACCATCGTAGCACCACACCGCCCGGGCATGGCCCGGCAAGGACTCCCCGTGCGCACTCAAGACAACAAAGATCCGCAATCCACCCGCCTCGGCACGATGGTTTTTACGATCGCCAACGAGCTGGTCAACCATTACGGCAAGAAGCTTGATCGCGAAGTTATCGATGAAATCACGCGGAACCTTACTTTCGAGATGTGTCAGGGACCTACCGCATGGGCGTTCGGCGGTAAAAGTCAGCCAGGTGAGCCAGTCGTAACGCTGCAGGCCAGTAGAGCTAACCGTGTCTACGTGGCCGGGCCGATGACGGGCATCGAGGACTTCAACTACCCAGCCTTCAACGCCGCGGCCGAACAGCTCCGCGCACAAGGCTACGAAGTCGAAAACCCAGCAGACCACGGCATCGTCGAAGGTGCCCAGTGGGCCGACTACATGGCCTACGACCTGACCCGTCTGGGCCTGTGCGGGATCATCGCCCTGCTGCCGGACTGGGAGAAGTCGCAAGGCGCGTGCTTGGAAGTCCTGATCGCCGAACGCCTCGGCATGACGGTTGTGAATGCCCATGATCTGGTAACGAGGGAGGCTGTATGAGCCGATTCTGTTTTTGTAACTGCCCTGCGGGCTTCTCCGCTGAGCCTGAGCGCCACGCACCTGATTGTCCCGGGCGATTCGGCGCGGGCAAGGCACAGACTCCAGTGCCGGCCACACTTACCGCTTCGCAGCCGGTGGAAAGTGGCGTGGACTTCGGAATCGACGGGCGATCGGTGCGCGTATCGCAGGAGGTTTACTCGATCTTCCTGGCGCGTGAAGCGGCCGGACGAGAAAAAATCGCGGCCCTGCAACAGCGCCTGACCGCTGCCGATCAGGAGATAGATGATTTGCGGGCTGAGCTCAAGGCTGTGCGTCTGGGACCCTGCAAGATGATCGTCGGGGACGAACTGCCATGACCCACAAAAGCTACAGGCTCGACCCGAACGTGAGAACCATCACCGACCTGGTGACCGATGAGCAGGTGCAGAGCTCATTCCAGGGCACCAACTTCGGCCACGATGACTTTCGCGGGCTACTGGCCCAGGGCTGCATCAAGGCGCTGGCCGGCTGGCACCAGGGCCACACGCTGACGACCATCCTTGAAGAGCTGCGGCTGATCAGCTGGAACCGGCAGGTTGGCAAGATCAAGGTCACAGCCAAAGGGCGCCACTACATTTGGCTCGCCTTCAAGGGCCGCCCGGGCGTCTGATCCCGATAGGAGTACATCCGTACTCCACCCGCAAAACCTGTAACCCCTCCCCCTTCAAAGTCAGCCGCTATAGCGGCAAGGACGAACTCGCATGAAAAAAATGTACTGGATTCTCCGCGCCGCTTTGCACATGCGCAGCCTGATGGGGTGGTGGAAACCAAAAGACCTCGCCTTCTGCTGGGAAACCGGCGCCGTGATCTACGACAACTACGAGTACGACGGGCGCCTCAATGAAATCGGCGAGCCCGCCGAGGAAATCGCCGAAGAACTCAGTTGCTGGAGCGAATGACCATGAGCGCAATCAAAGAACGCCCCATCCTGTTCTCAGCGCCGATGGTGCGCGCCGTCCTGGAAGGCCGGAAGACGGTCACGCGGCGGGCAGTGAAAGGTTTCCAAATCCCTACCGAGGACACCGCCATTCCGATTGGCGATCGTCAGCGCTGGAGCGCAATAGGCCAGCGAGACCCGCGCTATGGCTTCTGCGTATTCGGATCGACCGAAGCAGAGTGCGCGAAGGAACTGGAACAGTATGCACCTTGCCCACATGGCCGACGCGGCGACCGGCTTTGGGTGCGCGAGACACACAGCCTTGTACCCGACCCAGAAGAACCGGCCGGCTATTCCCAGGTGCTGTATGCAGCCGACGGGCAGCAGTACGGAAAGAACAGACCATCCATCCATATGTTTCGCGCTGACAGCCGCATCCTGCTGGAGATCACCGACGTGCGCGTGGAGCGGTTGCAGGACATCACCGAGGATCAGGCCAAGGCCGAGGGCGTCCGGCTCTACACCGATCATGCCGAGCTCGGTGACTGGTGGCACGTTGAGGGAATCGAGACCTATAGCGCCGACCCTCGAAAGTCTTTCGAGCTGCTTTGGTCATCCGTCGGCGGTGATTGGGAAGCCAACCCATGGGTCTGGGTGGTCGAGTTCAAGCGGGTAACACCATGATCGCCACCCTCTGGTTCGCCTACGTCTTTATCTACAAGGGGCCGAGGCCATGAATACCTATCGACACACCTTCGCAGCCGTCTGCCCTTCCGACGGCGAAACGATCCTCTACCGGCTGGAGTTGCGGTCGAACTCCATGATTCACGTCGAGCACATCAAGGCGGCGACGGCACTGATCAAAAAGGGCTGGCATGAGCAGATCGCCGACCGCCTGGCTGAATCCCTGGGCGGTGACCAAACCATCATCGCCACGCACCAAGGCGTCGAGATCGAAACAGTGAGGCTTAGCGGATGATCCATTACCACGGCACGCCTGTCGGCGGTAAGCGAGAGGATGCGGCAAAGTTCCTGGCCGGCCGGCACGCGCTGGTGCCGTTCCCGCGCAAGGACGATCTTGGGATCGTCGCCGATGTGTGCAAATCGTTTGTTTTCGATAACGGCGCGTTCACGGTGTGGAAAAAAGGTGGTCAGGTGGACGTCGAGGGCTACACGCGATGGGTAGAAGACTGGCATCGACACCCTGGATTCACTTGGGCGCTCATTCCGGACGTTATCGACGACGACGAAGAGGCCAACGACAACCTTGTTAGGCAGTGGCCAGAGGAACTTCGCGGAGTACCCGTCTGGCACCTGCACGAATCGACTGAGCGCCTGCAACGGCTGGCGAGGTGTTGGCGAACGGTTGCCATTGGCAGTTCTGGGCAATGGGCTACACCGGGCACTGGGCCATGGTGGAAGCGGATGGGCGCCGCGATGGACGCTGTCTGCGACGACCAAGGCCGACCAGCATGTCGCCTCCACGGCCTCAGGATGCTCGACCCCGCGATATTCCAGCATCTGCCCTTCGCGTCAGCCGACAGCACGAACGCCGCGGTAAACGGTGGAAGCATCAGTCGCTTCGGCATGTATGCCCCACCGACCGCCGGCCAGCGCGCAAACGTAATCGCTGACCGCATTGAGTCGCACAACAGCTCACCGATCTGGCAGAGAGAAACCCAGGCCGAAATGGCGCTGTAACCCCAATCCCCCTACATTCCTGCCGGTGAGCGGCGGGCGAGGTATTCGTGCATGACTGAAAACCAATTCCCCCACGAGGCCTGGGTGCTTACCGCTGGCTTCGCGCCGAAAAAGGTAGAGATCGTGGGCATGTACAGCCTGAACGGCTGGATGCAAGCCCAGAGTCGAAAGATCTACCACCAGGCGGACCTGTTCACCTCCAAGGAGAAAGCCATTGAAGCCGGTTGGCGTCGGCTGGATGAGCAGTGGAGTGCGCTGCAGAAGCGAGCAGACGCCATCGTCAAGAAGAAGGTGATGCTCACGAAGCATTCAGCCAAACCCTAACCAGCCTTCTGCCGCCCAGCGCGGCAAGGACACCCCATGTTCGCTATGAAACTCACCCTGATCCTGCTGGCCGCTCTGCTGTACCTGTTCGGCACCGGCTACTGGTTCATCTGGCTCGGGCCTGACCTGCTCAGCACCGGCACCACCGAGGCGCTACTCGGCGCATTCGCCGGCACCTGTGCCTGGATGCTGATCACCTTCGGCCTGGTCATCCACATCATCAAGACAGCGCGCCCCACAGTGGGCGGCGGGAGGTAGTCATGGCAGCAGCAGAGCAGATACCCGTCGAGTACCTGTCCGACAAAATCGCGGAGAAGAACTTCGCGGAGATGGTCGGGACAACGCGGCGCGCGCTTCAGGGAAAGCGCCAGCGCAACATCATCCCGAAAGGGGTGTGGAACGAAATCGATGGTCAGATTTACTACAGCATCAGGAGATATGAGGCATGGCTAGAAAGCCTTTGGGATTGCCCGCCGGCGTTGAATTTGCAGGCCAGTCAGTCCGCATTCGCTTCACCTGGAAGTTCCGGCGCTGCGAGACCCTCGCCTATTCCCAAACGCCAAAAGGCATTAAAGCGGCCGCAGATCTACGCTCTACAGTAATAAGCCTGATCAAGCACGGCGTGATGGACGATAAGCGTTACGCCGAGCTTTTCCCGAACTCGACATATTCCACCTACTCCGCGACTCCACTGTTTGGAGAGTACGCCCAGACCTGGCTGGACAGCCGCGAAGTGGTCGGGGGCACCCGCAAAAACTATCGGATATCCCTCAACCTTTACTGGATGCCGCACCTCGCGCTGCTTCCGATCGACCAGATCACATCGGCAATGCTCCGGAAAATATCCGGAGAGACGCCGTGGAAGTCGTCGACGGTAAAGCGCTCGGCGATCCAGCGCCTGCACACGATGTTCGAGTGCGCCGTGAACGATGAGCTGATCACCAGGAACCCGGTCGGCTCAATTGAACTGCCTGTGAAGGCGAAGAAACCGGTGGACCCTTTCACAGTAGCGGAGGCGGATTTGATCATCGGGCACCTTTATGAGGTGCTGACCGGTTCAATGCGGGTATACGCGGCCTACTTTGAGTTCGCGTTTTATACCGGCATGCGGCCTGGGGAGATAGCGGCGTTGCGCTGGGACGAGGTGGATACAGAGGGGCGTGTCGCCAACGTGTGCAGAATCGTCGCTGACTACAAGATCGAGGAGCGCACGAAAACGCGTGAAACACGGCGAGTCATGCTGAACAGTCGGGCGCTAAATGCGATTGAGGAGGCCAAGAGCGTGGCCGAGTTGAGGGCGAAACAGAGCCGGCGCCAGCATAAACAGTCGCCTTACGTTTTCCCGCCGACCAAGAACTTCGAGTTCATTCAACAGGCCAGCGTGACCGACAAGCACTTCAAGGCGGCACTGGTCGCGCTGAAGGTCAGGGCCAGACGGCAATACAACTGCCGCCACACTTACGCTACCATGTGCTTAATGGCAGGCATGAACCTTGGGTTCATCGCTAATCAGCTCGGTCACAGCGTGCAAATGCTGCTGACGACTTACGCCCGATGGATCAACTCCAGTGAAGACTGGAGCGAAGTCGGGAAGCTTGAGCAAAGCCTGATTGGTACAAAATTGGTACAGGCAGAAACCGTACCCCTCTAGAACCCATACGGAATAACGCTCTGTGACATTGGAACAGAATTACACCGCGATCCTCGGCCAACTCGGCGAGGACGTTACCCGCGAGGGCCTGCTCGACACGCCAAAGCGTGCCGCCAAGGCGATGCAGTACCTTTGCCGCGGCTATGAACAGACACTGGAAGAAGTCACCAACGGTGCCTTGTTCAGCTCCGACAACAGCGAAATGGTGCTGGTCAAGGACATCGAGTTGTACTCGTTGTGCGAACACCACCTGCTGCCGTTTATCGGCAAGGCCCACGTCGCGTATATCCCGAGCGGCAAAGTGCTGGGCCTGTCGAAGGTCGCGCGGATTGTCGACATGTATGCCCGCCGCCTGCAGATCCAGGAAAACCTCAGCCGCCAGATCGCCGATGCCGTGATGCAAGTGACCGGCGCCCTGGGCGTGGCCGTGGTGATCGAAGCCAAGCACATGTGCATGATGATGCGCGGTGTGGAGAAACAGAATTCGTCGATGATCACCTCGGTGATGCTGGGTGAGTTCCGCGAAAACGCGGCGACCCGCAGCGAATTCCTCAGCCTGATCAAATAACCGGTCGGGTAGGAAAAAGCCGGCGTTCATCGCCGGTTTTTTTTCGCCCCCACAAATCAAGTAAGATGCTGCCCTCTGTTCTGGGCAAGAGGTTTCAGCCATGTTCGTCAAAGCACTTCGAGTGGGCCTCGGCCACGTCATCATCGCGGGCGACTACATTACCCGTCCACGCAAAAAGCAGCGCCCCGCCGAGCAGCAAGCGCAGGTCAACGCGGCCGCCAAGGAGCTGACCCTGTATCAGTTCCACGCCTGCCCGTTCTGCGTGAAGACCCGTCGCACCCTGCATCGCCTGAATGTGCCGGTAGCGTTGAAGGATGCGAAGAACAACGAACAGGATCGCCAGACCCTGCTGGAGCAAGGCGGCAAGATCAAAGTGCCGTGCCTGCGCATCGAAGAGAATGGCCAGACCACCTGGATGTATGACTCCAAGGTGATCATCGATTACCTGGACAAGCGCTTCGCCGCCGCCTGACAAACGCCCTCTCCTCTGTAGGAGCGAGCTTGCTCGCGAAAAACCTGAGGACGCCGCTGGGTGTCAGGTTCCCCTCGTTATCGTTGACGATTTTCGCGAGCTAGCTCACTCCTACAGAGGGGGGATTTCCATGTCCAGTAATGCGGAGCCCAGGCACTTGCCATGGGCGTCCAGCGCCAGCGAACGGGTCACGCCGCCGCGCAAGATCCCCGGCAACACGAAGTTCAGCGCCTGCACGTTGGGCAATTCATAGCGTCGCACCGGCGCCGCCCCCGGCTCCAACAGCCCGGCGAAGAACGCCGCCACGCGCGCGGCCGTGAGCTGTTCGCAGAGCAGCGGATAATCCTCAGGGCGATAGGCAATGATCGAAATGTTCGAGGTGTCGCCCTTATCCCCGGTGCGGGAATGGGCCAGGGTATGCAGCTTCATGCTTCGATCCTCGGGTTGACGGCGTCACGCGGCAACAACAACGAGGCCACCGCCACCACCTGGCGCACGCTTTTGCTGGCACCGCCGCCGCCGGACGGGCCGTTGGTGTAGAGGGTTTCCACTTCATTGCCGACCCGCACCGCTTCGCTGCGTTCCTCACAACGCGCAGCGACGCGCAGGCGCACTTCCCACGGCTCGACGCGGCTGCGCGGGCCGTGCAGCGAGTCCATGCCGATCAACTCGGCGCGCACGTCCTGCATCTTCACCCCCATCAGTTCCAGGCGCTTGAGCACCACCTCTCGCGCCAGTTCGGCGCGTGCGACAGCTCCCGGCCCGCCGTAGGACATCTGCCCCTCGCCGATCCAACCGTCCAGGTAACCCACGCTGACTTTCAACCGTTCCGGCCGCGCCCGTCCCGCAGCGCCCTGGGCGCGTACCCGGTCGACGCTTTCCTCGACAAAGCTCACCTGGGAAAAGTCGGCCGTCACGTCCGGCGTCAGATAGGCCGCCGGGTCGTGTACTTCGTAGATCAATTGTTCAGTACACGTAGCGCGGCTGACGCGCCCGCCGGACCCGCTCACTTTGGTGATCACGGCGTTGCCCTCGGCATCGATCTCGGCCAGGGGGAAGCCCAGGCGCGCCAGGTCGTCTACGTCCTTGAACCCGGGATCGGCGAAATAGCCGCCACTGACCTGCCCCGCGCATTCGAGCAAATGCCCGACCAACGTGCCGCGCCCCAGGCGCAACCAATCGTCAGCCGCCCAGCCGAACGCAAACATCTGCGGCGCCAGAAATAGCGACGGGTCGGCCACGCGCCCGGTGATCACTACATCGGCCTCGGCGCGCAACGCCTGCAGAATGCCGTCGACGCCCAGGTAGGCGTTCGCGGAAATCAGCCGCGCACCCAGCGAGCCAAGGGTCTGGCCGTTATCCAACACCTGCTCGGGGCGCAACACGTCGAGCACATCATCGCCCACCACCGCCACGACCTTGAGGCTCAGGCCCAGCTCATTGGCAATGCGCCGCACTTCAATGGCCGCCGACACCGGGTTGGCCGCGCCCATATTGGTGATCACGCGCAAGCGCCGACGACCTGCCTGCTCACCGACAAAGGGCAGCACCCGGCGCATGCGCTCACTCAGCAACGGGTCATACCCGCCCTGCGGATCGCTGATGCGTGCCTGTTGCGCCAAGGCGATGGTGCGTTCGGCCAGGCATTCGAAGACCAGGTAATCGAGGTCGCCCTGTTCGGCCAGTTCCACGGCAGGTTCGATGCGGTCGCCGGAATAGCCGGCGCCGGAACCGATGCGCAAGGTTTTCATCTCAAAATACTCCCAGGAGCAACGCGGTCAGGGTCATCAACACCGACGCGGCGAACAGAAACGGAATCGTGAAGCGCTGGTGATCGGCCAGCTCGATCTTGCACAGGCCCACCAACAGGAAGGTCGCGGGGGTCAGCGGGCTGACCGGGAAACCGGTGGTGTGTACGCCCAGCAGCGAGGCCTGGGCCACTTGCAGCGGGTCGACGCCCAGGGCCTTGCCGACTTCGGCGATCACCGGCATCACGCCGAAATAGTAGGAATCGGGGTCGAACAACATGCTCAGCGGCATGGAAATAAAGCCCACCACTGCCGGGATCAACTTGCCGTGGCCGGCCGGAATCTGCGCCACCGCCACTTCGGCAATCGCCTTGAGCATGCCGGTGCCTTGCATGATGCCGGTGAACACCCCGGCGGCGAGCAGGATACTGGCCATGGTCAGGGCGGTCTTGGCATGGGCGTCGATGCGTGCGCGCTGGGCGTCGACATCCGGGTAGTTGATGCACAGTGCGACCACGGTGCCGAGCATGAACATCACCACCGGGTCGACCCAGCCGGCGATCATCACCACCATCACCAGCACGGTGAGCATCAGGTTGACCCAGAACAGCCGTGGGCGTCGCAGCTTGATGTCGTCGTCGCTGAGCACCCGTTGCGGCACGGCATCCACCGTCGAACCGGCGCCCAGGCCAAGGCGTTTTTCTTCACGATGGCCGAGCCACCAGGCGCAGGCGAAGACAAAGATCAGGCCGACGATCTGCACCGGGATCAGCGGCTGGAACAGATCCGCCACCGGCACATGCAACGCCGCCGACGAGCGCAGCACCGGGCCGGTCCACGGCAGGAAGTTGACCCCGGCAGCCATCGCGCAGACGCAGGCGAGGATGCGTTTGTCGATGCCCAGCCGCGTATACAGCGGCAGCATCGCCGGCACCGTCACCAGAAACGTCACCGCGCCGGAACCGTCCAGGTGGACCAGCAAGGCGAGGGTCGCGGTGCCAACGACAATTCGTGTAGGACGCGTCCCTACCGTGCGCAGGATGCGATCAATGATCGGGTCAAGCATGCCGGCATCGGTCATGATCCCGAAAAACAGAATCGCGAACACAAACATGCCCACCACCGGGGCAACGTTCTTGATCCCGGTAATGATGAAGGCACTGGTTTGCAGGCCGAACCCGCCGAGCAGCGCAGCGATGATCGGCAAGGCGATCAGCGCCACCAGGGGCGAGAGGCGTTTGCTCATGACGGCAGCGAGCAAGCAAAGGATGGTAATGACACCCAGGGTAGCGAGCATGGGTTACTCCAGAGCGGCCTTGGTGGCCGGTTATTGTTTTCCCTGGAGTATTGGAAACGCGTTAGTCTTTGTAAATTGGAATATTCACCCGCTAGCGTTCGGAAAAACAAAATGAAGAACTCTATCCAACACATCCAAGCCTTCCTCGCTGTCGCGCGCACCGGCAGCTTTACCAAGGCGGCCAACGAACTGCACCTGTCGCCGTCCGCGCTCACCGTGCAGGTTCAGCAACTCGAGGACTGGCTCGGCGTCGCCCTGCTCGACCGCAGCCCGCGGCATGTCAGCATCACGGCCGCCGGCCAGGAAGCGCGCGGGCCGATGGAAAAGCTGCTGCTGGACCTGGACAACATCGTCACCGGCTCCCGCGACCTCGCGGCGTTACGTCGTGGCGTGGTGACCATCGCCGCCCTGCCCTCGGTGTGCGCCGGCGCCCTGCCGCCCGCGCTGCGCCTGTTTCGCGAACGCTTCGGCGGGATCGAAGTGCGCCTGCATGACCTGGTGGCCCATCGCATTCATGCCCAGGTGCGCTCGGGCGAGGTGGACTTCGGCATCGGCGTGCGCGCACGGCTGAACCACGGGCTGGCGTTCGTGCCGGTATTGAATGATCGGCTGTGCGCGTTCGTACCGCAGGATCATCCCCTCGCCCGCTATCCAGCGCTGACCCTGAAGCAACTGGCGGATCAGCCGATCATCCTGACCGGGCGCGACAGCAGTGTGCGCGAACACGTCGAAGCGCTATTTGATGAGACACGCCTGACGATGAACGCGGGGATGGAGGCCAACTACATGTCGACGGTGTTGGCGCTGGTGCGTCAGGGCTTGGGGATCAGTGTGCTGCCGGAGTCGGCGGCGGACAGCCTGGAGGGGTTGAAGCGCATCAGCATCGATCATCCCGGCGTGAACCGCGAGATCGGGTTGATCAGTCGCAACGCGATGGCGCTGAGCCCGGCGGCGCAGCGCTGTTTCGACTTGCTGCATGAAAAATTATCCGACACACCACTGAGCTAAATGCGGGAGGGGCTTGCCCGCTCCCACAATTGACCGAGTGAGTCAGTCGAGCATCGCCACATGTCTGGGATGGCTGGCCACACGCTTCAGCCATGCCTGCAGCGCCGGGTAAGGCGTCAAGTCAAAACCGCCCTCATGCGCCACGTGGGTGTAGGCATACAGCGCAATATCCGCAATCGAATACTGCTCGCCCACCAGGTACGGCGTGCTTTGCAGTTGGCGCTCCATGACCTTCAACGCCTTGTAACCGCCCTTGTGGGTGGTTTTGTATTCGTCGAGGCGATCCTCTGGCATCCCCAAGTACAGTTGGATAAAGCGCGCCACCGCAATGTACGGCTCATGGCTGTACTGCTCGAAGAACTGCCACTGCAACACTTGGGTACGCAAGCGCGGTTCGGTCGGCAGAAACTCGCTGCCATCGGCGAGGAAATTGAGGATCGCATTGGATTCCCACAGGCAGGTGCCGTCTTCGAGCTCCAGCACCGGGATCTTGCCGTTGGGGTTCTTGGCCAGGAATTCGGCGGTCTGGGTGTCGCCCTTGAGGATGTCGACATCCACCCATTGATACGGGATGCCCAACAGGTTGAGCATCAATTTGACCTTGTAGCAGTTGCCCGACTTGTAATCGCCATAAACCTTGTACATGGGGCTCCCCTTATGCCGCTCGCGCGTGCTGTGCTTGACGGACCACCGCGGCCAGGCGCTTGAGACCTTCGTCCAGACGGGACGGGTCGATATGGCTGAAATTGAGCCGCAGTGAGCCAAGGTGCTGGTCCGGCTCGGAAAAGAACGGTTCACCGGGCATGAACGCGACGTTCTGATCGAGCGCAGGAGCCAACAAGGTGCGGGTGTCGAGCGGCTGTTTCAAGGTCAACCAGAAGAATAATCCGCCCTGGGGCACTTGCCAGTCGGCCAATTCGCCGAAATGCCGCTCGAGCGCCGCCTGAAAAGCATCCCGGCGCGCGCGATAGAAACCACGCAGCTCGACCAGATGCTGTTGATATTTTTCGCTGCCGAGCCACTGCATCGCCTGCCACTGGCCGACGCGGTTGGTGTGCAGGTCGGCCGACTGCTTGAGCTTGAGCAAGTGCGGGAACAGGTCGGGGCTTGCGATCAGGTAACCGACGCGCAGGCCGGGCAACAAGGTTTTCGACACAGTGCCGGTGTAGATCCAACTGGCCTTTTTCAGGCGGCCGGCGATGGGCTGCGCACTGCCGCCGTCGAAGGTCAGTTCGCGGTACGGTTCGTCTTCGATCAGGGTCACGTCGAATTCATCGAGCAGCGCCGCGACGGCTTCGCGCTTGGCCTCGCTGTAACGCACGGCCGACGGGTTCTGGAACGTCGGGATCAGGTAGATGAACGCCGGGCGGTAGCGTTCAAGACGTGAGCGCAACGCGGCCAGGTCCGGGCCGTCGGCTTCCAGTTGTACGGTGAGGCACTCGGCGCCGAACAGTTGGAAAATCTGCAAGGCCGCCAGGTAGGTCGGGCCTTCCAGGAGGATGTTCGTGCCCTTGTCGATATACAGCTTGGCCGCCAGGTCCAGGGCCTGCTGGGAACCGCTGACCACCAACACCTGGCTGGCCTGGCACGGCACACCCAATGCACGCGCCTCGGCGGCGAGCAATTCACGCAGCTGCGGCTCGCCTTCGCTCATGCCGTATTGGCCGATGTTCACCGGCATGTCGTCCCAGTTCAACGCAGGCAACATCGCTTCGGCCGGCAGCCCACCGGCGAACGACATCATTTCCGGGCGCTGGGCCGCCGCGAGGATTTCACGGATCAAGGAGCTTTTGAGGCGCGTAACACGTTCTGAGAAGGCCATAGGGTCACCGGTAGCAAAGCCTGTGGGAAATACGTCAAACTGGTTGACCGAAATTACGACGACTTGTGTGGATACGTCAATATGCTTGACCTTAAAAACCAGACCAGCCAGCAAACCGCCATGGAAGCGTTCTTCTTCGGCTACCAGGCGTTCACCGCCAAGGCCGACGAAATGCTGGAGCGCCGCGGCCTGAGCCGAGTGCATCAGCGCATCGTATTTTTTATCGCGCGCTACCCCGGCCTGAGCGTGAAGGAACTGCTGGAATTGCTCGGCGTGAGCAAGCAGGCGCTGAACATGCCGCTGCGCCAATTACAGGAAATGCACCTGGTGCAAAGCGTCGCGTCGGAGACCGACAAGCGCAAACGCCTGCTGGAATTGAGCGCCGAAGGTCTGCGTTTCGAGCAGTCCTTGCGCCGCGAACAGGTGAAGTTGTTGCAGCGCGCCTTCAATGAAGCGGGGGAAGCCGCGGTGAACGGCTGGCTGGCGGTCAATCAGGCGTTGAGTGCGGTGAATTAGCCTTTCATCCTTTTTTGCGCAGACAATCGAAAACATTATTTGCTTTTTTTGTATACAAAAGCATAATTCGCTTCGTGCGAGTTCCTGACCTATCAGTCAACAAACCCGCCAGTACCTCACAGCGCCTGCGCGCTGACCATAACAATAAAATGCTTGAGGAGTACTTGCTGTGGATAGCCGCAAATCCGAAGCCCCGCTGGACCTCGCCGCGCCGAACCTCTCCGCCGCCGACAGCGGCTGGCTCGAACGCCTGTTCAAACTGCGCGTGCATGGCACCACAGTGAAGACCGAGTTGATCGCCGGCCTCACGACGTTTATCACCATGGCCTACATCATCTTCGTCAACCCGAACATCATGGCCGATGCCGGTATCGATCACGGCGCCGCCTTTGTCGCCACGTGCATCGCTGCCGCGCTGGGGTGCCTGTTGATGGGCCTGTATGCCAACTGGCCGGTGGGCCTGGCGCCGGGCATGGGCTTGAACGCGTTCTTCACCTACACCGTGGTCGGGACCATGGGCTACACCTGGGAAACGGCCCTCGGTGCGGTGTTTATCTCCGGCGTGTTGTTCATGGTGCTGACGCTGTCGCGCATCCGCGAATGGCTGCTCAACAGCATTCCGGTGAGCCTGCGCCATGCGATGGGTGCCGGTGTCGGCTTGTTCCTCGGGGTGATCGGCCTGAAAACCGCCGGCATCATCGTCGACAGCCCGGCCACCCTGATCAAGCTCGGTTCGCTGCACGAGCCGGCACCGTTGCTGGCGGCCATCTGCTTTCTACTGATTGCCATCCTCAGCTACCACCGGGTGTTCGGCGCGATCCTCATCAGCATCATCGCCGTGACCCTCGCCGGCTGGGGCCTCGGGCTGGTGCACTACAACGGCATCCTCTCTACCCCGCCGAGCCTGGCACCGACCTGGTTAGCCATGGACGTGATGGGTGTATTCAATGTGAGCATGATCAGCGTGGTGTTCGCCTTTCTGTTTGTACACATGTTCGACACCGCCGGCACCCTGATGGGCGTCGCGCAACGGGCCGGGCTGGTCAACCCCGACGGCAAGATCCACAACCTGTCCCGTGCGTTGAAGGCCGACAGCGCCTCCAGCGTGTTCGGCGCCATGGTCGGCGTGCCACCGGTGACCAGCTACGTGGAAAGTGCCGCCGGTGTCGCCGCCGGCGGCCGTACCGGGCTGACCGCCGTGACCGTGGGCGTGCTGTTTGTGGCGGCGATGTTTTTCGCGCCGCTGGCGGGCATGATTCCTGCGTATGCCACCGCCGGCGCGCTGATTTATGTGGCGATGCTGATGATGGCGAGCATGGCCCATATCAATTGGGACGACGCCACCGACAGCATTCCGGCGATCGTCACCGCGATCATGATGCCGCTGACCTTCTCGGTCGCCGACGGGATCGCCCTGGGCTTTATCACTTACGTGGCGCTCAAGGCCGGCAGCGGCAAGTACCGCGAAATTTCCGTCAGCCTGTGGGTGCTGTGCGCGATCTTTATCGCGAAATTCATCTTCCTCTAGGTCGGCAACCCCCGAAGAAACCGCCTCACCTTTGGGTGAGGCTTTTGCATGAAAGGAGCACTGTGAATGAACCTGGAAACCTGGCTGCTGTTCAGCGGCGCCGCGCTGGTGGTGATCCTGATCCCCGGTCCCCTGTCGTTGCTGATGATCAGCAACAGCTTGAACTACGGCCTGCGCCGTTCGTACCCGGCGTTCCTCGGCGGCGTGTTCGCCTCGATCTGCCTGTTGAGTGCCTCGGCACTCGGCCTGGGTGCGCTGTTGCTCGCGTCGGAACAATTGTTCAGCGCCTTGAAGATAGTCGGCGCGCTCTACCTGTTTTACCTCGCCTGGCAGAGCTGGCAGCAATCGCGCCAACCGGCCCACGGCGCGGTGGTGCCCCTGGCCGTCGCCACGCCGCGTTTTCGCGCCTTGTTTGGCCGTGCGTTTGTGCTGGGCGCCAGCAACCCCAAGGACATTCTGTTCTTCGCCGCCTTCCTGCCGCAGTTCCTCAGCAGCCAACAGCCGTTTCTGCCGCAACTGCTGGTGATGATCGCCACCTGGACCGTGCTCGACCTGTTGTGCAAGCTCGCCTACGGCCTTGGCGCCCACGGCGCGGCACGCTATCTGCGCAGCGGCAACGGCCAGAGCTGGTTCAACCGCACCAGTGCCGGGCTGTTCGGGGCGGCTGGCGCGGTCTCGCTGCTCAACGTCAGAGCGGGGTCACTTTGACAAAATACACGCTGGGGCGGACCGACCCCGTCGCCTGCCACTGAATGCCGGCGGCGATCCGAACCAGACGGTTTTCCCGCAGCGCACTCTTGACCGCAGCCAACGCCAGCGAGGTCGGGTGTCTGATGATTGCGGCATTGAACCAATGGTCTGTCAGGCGGTTTTCCAACGGCACAGAGCCGCGCCCAAGCCAATGCAACGACACGTAGTACAGTTTGTTTGAACCGCAGCGCGAATGTGTCACGAGCAATTCATGGCTGGGCTTTTTGCCGCGCATGACCTGCAGTTCCTGCACGTCGAAGCCCTGCTGTTCGAGCACGCGCTTGACGGCTGCGCGCTGTGCAATCTCCCGCTGCGGCGCACGCGCGCGGCCGCCGGTGCGCAGGGTCGGGTCCAGGCCGGCGACGTTGAAGTCGACGCGAGTGAAGCCCGGTGCCTTGCCGTCGAAGCCGATATAGATCGATCGGCCGCTGCTTTCGGTGGGCCGCAGCATTCTCAGCAAATCATCAGTCTGGCCCAGCCGGTTGGCGGTGGGGGTCAACCAATTGTCCAGCGCTGCACGCACATTGAGCAGGTGGCTGGCCGTCGCCGAGCGAGAAGTATCGGCCAGTTCGACCAGCCGGGCGACGGCCATGCTGCGGCTATGGGTAGTAAGGTTCGGGAACGCCGTGGCGACAGACCGTTCCAACGGCGTGTCGAACAACGGCGCGTGGAGCCGCCACTCGCCCGCCTGGGTGCGTGATACCGGGATGGGCTGTTCCTCCAGCGCAGTGTCTGTCCAGCGCTCAAGGTCCGCCCGGGCCAGTGATACCAGCGGTTCATCCTTGGTAATGAATGCAAGGCCGCTCCAGGGCGCACTGTCCCCCGGCGCCAGCACCCGGTAATAGCCCACCCCCGATGCCGTCGGGCGGTCGTACTGGGCGCCGATATAGATGACATCGTAGGGAAACCCCGGCGGGTCCATATGCACATGAAACGTGCCGAACGCCGAGGAGCCAGGCACTTGGCCCGTGGGCACGCGCGCGCGCCAGGCGAACCACTCGGTGTTCGGCGCAGACGAGCGATAAATGCGGCTTTCCGTAGCGGCGCGCACCGTCGGTGGGCGCCAGTCCGGTGGCGGCGTCACGGGTGGACGCCATGGGTTGAGCACCCCGGAACTGGTGCCCGCGACCGGTTGCGGTGCATCCGCGCCGAGTAACCATTCCTTGGACTGGTGGATGTGCAAAATCAGTTCGTCCTGCCCCGGCGCCTGCGGGTTCTTCAGGCGAAACGCCGGTTCGTCTCCACGTCGGTAAAGGGGGTAAGTGTGGGTGTCGTCCGCCACAAAGAGCTCACCGTGTTTCACCTGCACGCCTGCCGTGTCCGGCCCTTTCAGCGCAACGGCGCCCTCAGGCACGCCGTTGATTTTGAAGCGATCCAAGGCCTTGAGCCGAGTCAAGGGCGGCGTTGCCACGCGGGAAACCCCGGCATCCGTCGCCATCCGTAAACGATGTAGCCGCCCCAGCACGGCCCTCAGCGCCGGCCGCGCGACACCTGCGCCGACACGTCCGACTTTCCTGGGGCCGGGGACAAAGTTCAGCAACACGTCGATCACCATAAAGGCGCTCATGAAACCCACATCGACCGCGTCCCGGGGGTCGCCGAAACGGTGATAACGCCGTGACACCAGCAGCAGCTCATGGAAGTCATTGAACGTCCCGTACAACGGCGAAAAAAACCCCACCAGCGCCCGTGCGCGGGTATCACCCTGCTCATTCAGGCGCTGGTTCCGATAGTGCTCCAACGCCTTGCCGGAATGACTGGCCGCTTGAGTGCGGCGTTGCAGCTCCTGCACGCTGGCGTGGTAGAGCAATGCCTGGGCGTTGCAGTGGGGCACGGCCACAAGCGCGAGCCAGTCCTGCGGAGCACTGGCGATCTGTTCAAGGGTCTGGGCTTCGATCTCCTCGAGCACCACCGCAGGTTCCAGGTGCTTGATGCCGAATGAGCGCACGAAGTCGATCCCCCGCCAGATGCCCTTCATCATGAAAAACGCCGGTATGGCTTTCAGCGTTTTGGCGGCCTGGGCGCGCGCATCGACCCCCTCCGGTGGCTGGGGGAGCGCCTCGAATGCCCAGCCCGGCGCGACCTGCCGCGCCAGTGTCTTGACGTTATCCGCTAACGCACCGATGCGGTTCAATGCAGCGTGGGCCTGTTGCAGGCTGCTGTACTCGGTCAGGACCAGGGCCGACGGCGCATCGGGCCAGTAAACCACGCACAGGTCGGTACGCGGGTCATGTACCGCGACGATCCCTGCGACATAGCGATCATGCTGCAGGGTGTGGCCGACCAGATGGACCACGTACAACTGCAGCGGGTGCTGACTGCTCGACAGGTCCTGCGGCGTGCGTGCCACCATCGCTGTCTTGAACAGGCTTTGTGCCGTTGCCGTCAGCCCCCGTTGCACCGCATCGAACAGGTGATATGCAGCGCCCGCTTGCAAGGCGCGATTCAATAACCCAGGGATACGTCCGTTGCTGAGCACACGGTCGGTTTCACGACGGGGATAATAAACTTGGTGGATCAGGGCATCGTAGCGGCCACCGATGTCCAGCGAAGACACCAGGTCGATCAAGTAAGCCGCATTGAGGCGCTGCTTCCACTCGGGTTGCAGATAACGCGCATGATCGAATCGCCACTGCGTCCAGGGTGCCAGCGGGTCCAGGTTATGCAGCGCCAGTTGCAGCAAGCTGAAGGAGGTGCGCGTCGCGGTCGGGGTCAGCACGATGCGGCGATCGCCCACGGCGCAGCCACTGGTCCAGCCACAGAAAGCGCCGTGGACATCATCGGGCATCTCAATCAACGCTTGGTCGATATCCAACTGCGGAAAAAAACCGTCCTCGCGCAAACGGGCGATCAAGGCGCGCCGGGCAAAGGTGTTCAGATCAGGCAGGCATTGCTCCAGCCGGCTTTTGAAGGCCAACGCGTTGCCCAGGTACAAGCGCAGCAAGCGCTTGAAGTGTTGACGCTGGGCCCGTGGTGCGTGCGCGAGCCAGGCGGGCAACGTTTTCGCCTCAGACGCCGCCGTGCGCAGCAGCTCAATATTGGCCAGCGCCTGGCTCAGGGCGTTATTGGGCGGGATCTTCAACTGCGCGTCCAGATCGACCATCAGCAGCGCGCGGCTCAGGTCGGCATCCGTCACTTCGCTGAACACCCGCGTGATGTCCTCGCTGCTGCGGTGTAAGCGGTCGTAGCTCCCCAGCAGTTTCTTGAGCGCAGCCAGCGCGGGCTTGCCGTTGATTTCAACGTAGCGCACGTCGAGTGTTTGCGCGGCGGCATGGGCGCGCAGGTCGGCGCGTTTATCGTGCTCGACGCAGCGCCACAACACCGAGTCGTCTGGGCTGTTCAGGCTTGCCTTGAGGCTGCGGGTCAACGCGTCCAGCCCGGCAAACGCCTTGATCCCACCCTCCACGCCGAAAGCGTAAAGCACCACCGGCAGTTGGCGCGACGAGCGCTCTAGCGCCGCAGCCGTGGTCACCACCCACACGTTATGGAGCGGGTAGAAAGCGTCCGGCGCGCTGCCCACCGCGATCGACAGCACTTGGGCAAGACTGCCCGGGCGACGGCTGGCCAAGGGTTGGTCGACCACCTCGATCATCAGGGCGCGATGCGCCGTACTGATCCGCTTGAGGCGGTGTTGCAACTCCACCTCGCAACGCAGGGCCCCGGTTTGGGCCTGCATAAACAACGACACGCGCCTGAGCGTACCCGCTCCCCCCGGACGTTCAGCCCAAAAAGCCAACTCCAGCAGCCGTTGCCCGGCATCTTGCATCAACGTATTCAACGCTTGGATATGCACGTCAATTTGGCTCATCAGCGACGCAATGACCCGGTACGCCAGGGTATCCGCGCTGGGATCAGCCGGGACCAGCAGCGCGAGCAGCGCATCTTCGTAGCGTGCGACCTGACGCTGCGCCGTGTGCAGGGCCAGGCCGGAGGCCGTGCTGGCGAAGATGATTTCTGCGCCTCGGCGTTGCCGGTCCCACTTGAGTAATTGCGCGCCGATCACGCCAAGCCGAGCGCCGCCGACCCATTGCTGCCTCGCCTCTTCGACCGCGGCCAGAAACGGTGCGGCATCCGGCAGTCGAGGCCGCCCTTCGGAAAACACGTAGCCGTCATTCATCTTCGCCGCACACGCCAACTCGTTGCTCCATTGCCCACTCAGCAAGGCCTCGGCACCCAGCGCCAGCGCATCGGCCATCAGCGGCAGGCCGCGCATAAAGGCGCTCGTCGCAGACAAGGCAGCGGGGCGGTACACGTTATCGCGCCGACTTAACGGCAGGCACTGCCAGAGTGCGTGGAACCGCGACCGGTCCAGCGCCAGCAGGCCGTCCTGCAGGGCGGCGAAGGACGGGTACTCGTAGAAGTTGCGGCCCCCACCCGGCAGGTAAACCACATGCGGCGCATCGCTGGGGTCGCCCTCGCGATACAGATGCAGTGCCCCTGGGATCGCGACCGCCGATACCCCCGGCCACAGCAACTGGCCGACGCGCAGCGTAGCCCAAGCCCCGCCCGCACGTCGGCGCGCCTCGGCGCTGGGCGCATCGATCAGGGCCTGAACCATGGCGAATCCCGCACGCGATAGCTCGTCCAGTTGCCACGCCAAAAAGGCCCGGTCCGCAAACAGCTCCGTGTGCAACTCGACCCAGCGTTCCCGGCGTGTGAGCCAGGTGCCCTGCGCCAGGCAGTCCCAGTAGGCGCTCACCGCATGGGCGAGCCGCTCGAACAGCTGCAGCGCGACGACGCGGCGCAGGGCTTCCAGCGGCGTATACGGCAAGTGCCGTTCCGGCGCGTCTTTGACACTCAGGGCGGTGAATTGATTGACGTTGATCACCACCGTCGGCAGAACCAGCAACGCCAACGCCCGCTCGGTCAGGCTCTCGACTTTGCGCGGCGCGGCGGGCGGCTTGGGCTCGCTGAACAATAGGTGGTCCGGGTCCATTTCGAACGCTTTGCGCAGCTCGGCGCGGATGACCGTCAAGACTTTCGGCGAACGGCCTATCAGCCGCGCCAGTGCGCGTGTCGCGGCGACGCAACGCGCGTCGGCAAGCGCAATTCGATTGATCAGGCGACTGGGGTGCGTGTAGGCGTTGATCCGCCGTATCAGTTGCTCGCGAATCGCCTGCGTTTGTACTTGGGCGGCAAGGTCCGGGTCGTCGGCATTAACGGTGTCGGGTGAAGCACTCGCGTGGTCGGGGGACGAGGTCATGGGGTTTTCTTCTGCATGAGGAAAACACCCAGCCTAGGCAGCGCCGCAGGGCAAAAGGCGCTAGATAGTTGCATGCGCAAGCGACATAAAAAAGCCCGCAGTGTGGGCGGGCAAAAAAACCAACGAAGAGCGTCGAGGGGGTAAGGCTCAGCTACCGCGATAGGTGGAATAGCTGTAGGGCGAAATCAACAGCGGCACATGGTAGTGCTCCTGTTCGGCGCTGATGCCGAAGCGCAGCACCACCACGTCGAGGAACGCCGGCTCCGGCAATTGCACGCCGCGCGCCCGGTAATAGTCGCCGGCGCTGAATTGCAGTTGGTACACACCGCTGCGGTAGGCGTCGCCTTGCAGCAACGGTGCGTCGCAGCGGCCGTCGCTGTTGGTGACGGCAGTGGCGACCAGTTCCAGTTGCGCGCCGTCGACGCGGTACAGCTCAACCGTGATGCTGCTGCCGGGACAGCCGTGAGCGGCGTCCAAAACGTGTGTGGTCAAACGTCCCATGGCGTGTACGCGCCTCCCGAGGTCAATAGAAATGAGTGCCGCACTTTTTCAGGGCAGCGAAAAAGCTGGTGTGGGCCGATTAAGACACTTTTCAAAAAAATTGTACACAATAAAAATCACAAACCTTGCGATCCTTCCACTGGCCTGGCGCGACCGGCCGATTCATGAGTCATCCTTGCTTTTAAACGACCTTTTGTCCATTAGCTGACCAGTCAGGCAAGTTTCTTGCTACACCCTTGAAGGTGAGCGTTGCGGAAAAAATGCAGAAATCCGGGCTTACAAAGTGGCGAATAAGTTGTATACAATCACTCATCGCTGTGACGCCACTCAGTCTTTTCACTGCCCGGCCGCCACACCCACCGCTACCACGCACAAGAAGGAAGACTGCAGTGAGCGCTGACTACCCACGCGACCTGATCGGTTACGGCAGTAACCCTCCTCACCCCCACTGGCCGGGCAAGGCACGCATTGCGTTGTCTTTTGTACTCAACTACGAAGAAGGCGGCGAGCGCAATATCTTGCACGGTGACAAAGAGTCCGAAGCCTTCCTTTCGGAAATGGTCTCGGCCCAGCCGCTGCAAGGCGAGCGCAACATGAGCATGGAGTCGCTGTACGAATACGGCAGCCGTGCCGGCGTGTGGCGCATCCTCAAATTGTTTAAAGCATTCGATATCCCGCTGACCGTCTTCGCCGTGGCCATGGCCGCCCAGCGCCACCCGGACGTGATCCGCGCGATGGTCGCCGCCGGCCATGAAATCTGCAGCCACGGCTACCGCTGGATCGACTACCAGTACATGGACGAGGCCCAGGAGCGCGAGCATATGCTCGAAGCCATCCGCATCCTCACCGAACTGACCGGCGAACGCCCGCTGGGCTGGTACACCGGCCGCACCGGTCCGAATACGCGGCGCCTGGTGATGGAGGAAGGCGGCTTCCTCTACGACTGCGACACCTACGACGACGACCTGCCCTACTGGGAACCCAACAACCCCACCGGCAAGCAGCACCTGGTGATCCCTTACACCCTGGACACCAACGACATGCGCTTCACCCAGGTGCAAGGCTTCAACAAGGGCGATGACTTTTTCGAGTACCTCAAAGACGCTTTCGACGTGCTCTACGCCGAAGGCGCCGACGCGCCGAAGATGCTTTCCATTGGCCTGCACTGCCGCCTGATCGGCCGCCCGGCGCGCCTCGCGGCGTTGAAGCGCTTTATCGAATACGCCAAGGGCCATGAACAGGTGTGGTTCACCCGCCGGGTCGACATCGCCCGCCACTGGCACGCCACTCACCCTTATAAGGGTGCGGCGCAATGACCAGGTTCCAGACCGTCAAACCGTCGACCTTGAGCCGTGATGCATTCATCAGCGCCTTTGCCGACATCTACGAACATTCGCCATGGGTGGCCGAAAAAGCCTTCGACCTGGGGCAGGACGCTTCGCTCGACGAGATCGAAACCCTGCACCAGCGCATGCGCGATATCCTGCTCAGCGCCGATCACGCCACGCAACTGGCGCTGATCAACGCTCACCCGGACCTGGCAGGCCGTGCAGCCGTCCAGGGCCAACTGACCGAAGCCAGCACTCATGAACAAGCCGGCGCCGGTATTCACCAATGCACGGCCGAAGAGTTCTCACGCTTCACCGAGCTGAATGAGGCCTACAAGGCCAAGTTCAAGTTTCCCTTCATCATGGCGGTAAAAGGCAGCAACCGGCATCAGATCATCAAAGCGTTCGAAACGCGCATCCACCACCCGGTCGACACCGAGTTCAAGTGCGCGCTGGACGAGATCAACAAGATCGCGTTGTTCCGCTTACTGACCCTCTAAACGACCATCCCCAGCCACTCTATCCAAGGCAGACAAGAAGAATGAAAGCGCAACCCGTACCTTTCGAGAAGTTCGTCAACCTGGCCGACGCCCGCCTCGGCACCAAAATCATCTCGGTGACCGATGACTGGTTCGCCGACGCCAACCGCCTGTTCCAGCCAACCCCGGCTGTGTGGAAGGAGGGCGTTTTCGATGACAACGGCAAGTGGATGGACGGCTGGGAGTCGCGCCGCAAGCGCTTCGAAGGCTACGACAGCGCGGTGATCCGCCTGGGCGCACCCGGCTCGATCAAAGGCGTGGACATCGACACTTCATTCTTCACCGGCAACTTCCCGCCGTCGGCCTCCCTGGAAGCCTGCTTCCTCGCCTCGGGCGAGCCGGATGACAGCACCCAGTGGGTGGAAGTGCTGTCGGCCGTCGAGCTGCAAGGCAACAGCCACCACTACCACGCAATCAACCATGACCAGGCGTTCAGCCACCTGCGCTTCAACATCTACCCGGATGGCGGCGTGGCCCGTCTGCGCGTGTACGGCGTACCGTTCCGCGACTGGTCCGCGGTGGGCGACAACGAACAGGTCGACCTGGCGGCAGCGCTGAACGGCGGTCGCGCCCTGGCCTGTTCCGACGAACACTTCGGCCGCATGGGCAACCTCCTCAACCCCGGCCGTGGCGTCAACATGGGCGACGGCTGGGAAACCGCGCGGCGTCGCACGCCAGGCAATGACTGGGTGATCGTCGCGCTGGGGCATGCGGGCGAGATCGAGAAAGTCATCGTCGACACCCTGCACTTCAAGGGCAACTACCCGGACACCTGCTCGATCCAGGCCGCGTTCGTGAAAGGCGGCACCGACAGCCAGATCGAAACTCAATCGCTGTTCTGGCGCGAACTGCTGCCGGCGCAGAAGCTGGAAATGCACGCCGAACACACCTTCGCCGAGCAGATCAAGGCGCTGGGGCCGATCACCCACATCCGCCTGAACGTGTTCCCGGATGGCGGTGTGAGTCGCCTGCGCGTCCTGGGCAAGGTCGCCAAGTCATGCTGAACCTGTAGGAGCGAGCTTGCTCGCGAAAAACTCAAGGACACCGCGTTCATTCAGGATGCACGCGTTATCGTTGACGACCTTCGCGAGCAAGCTTGCTTCTACAACGGTCCATCAATAACCCAACAGATTAAGAAGCCAGCCATGCGCACACTGATGATCGAACCCCTGACCAAAGAAGCCTTCGCCCCCTTCGGAGACGTGATCGAAACCGACGGCAGCGAGCACTTCATGATCAACAACGGGTCGACCATGCGTTTTCACAAGCTGGCAACGGTGGAAACCGCCCAGCCGCAAGACCACGCCATCATCAGCATCTTCCGCGCCGACGCGCTGGAAATGCCGCTGACCGTGTGCATGCTGGAGCGACACCCGCTGGGCAGCCAAGCCTTCATTCCGCTGCTCGGCAACCCCTTTCTGATCGTGGTCGCGCCACTTGGCGACGCACCTGTATCAGGCTTGGTCCGCGCCTTCGTCACCAACGGCAGGCAGGGCATTAATTACCATCGCGGCGTCTGGCACCACCCGGTGCTGACGATCGAAAAGCGGGATGACTTCCTGGTGGTTGATCGCAGTGGCACAGGCAATAACTGCGATGAGCATTTTTTCAAAGAGGATGAGCGGTTGATCCTCGCCCCCCACCAATAAGAGAAGGCCGGATCACCCGACAACAAGGGTGACAGGCGAGAGGTAAAGACTGTGGAAGCACATCTGTTGGAATGGCTGAACCTCAGCGTGCGCTGGGTTCATATGATCACTGGCGTGGCCTGGATCGGCGCGTCGTTTTACTTCGTCTGGCTGGAAAACAACCTCAACCGCGTCAACCCCAAGGACGGCCTGTCCGGTGACTTGTGGGCGATCCACGGTGGCGGTATCTACCACCTGGAAAAATACAAACTGGCCCCGCCGACCATGCCGGACAACCTGCACTGGTTCAAATGGGAAGCCTATTTCACCTGGATGTCGGGCGTCGCGCTGCTGTGCGTGGTGTTCTACCTCAACCCGACACTGTACCTGCTCGCCCCCGGCAGCAGCCTGAGCGGCACCGAAGGCGTGTTGCTGGGCATCGGCTCACTGTTCGCCGGCTGGTTCATCTACTCCTTTCTCTGCGACTCGGCCCTGGGCAAACGCCCGGCCCTGCTCGGCTTGATCCTGTTCGTGCTGTTGATCGCGGCGGCATACGGCTTCAGCACAGTGTTCAGTGGCCGGGGCGCGTACCTGCATGTGGGGGCGATCATTGGCACCATCATGGTGGGCAACGTGTTCCGCATCATCATGCCGGCGCAACGCGCGCTGGTGGCGGCGATCGCGGAGCAGCGCACGCCGGACCCGGCCCTGCCGGCCAAGGGCTTGCTGCGTTCACGGCACAACAACTACTTCACCTTGCCAGTGCTGTTCATCATGATCAGCAACCACTTCCCGAGCACCTACGGCAGCCACTACAACTGGCTGATCCTGGCGGGGATCGCCGTGGCGGCGGTGTTGGTGCGGCATTATTTCAACACCCGGCACAACAGCCAGAAATATGCCTGGACCTTGCCGGTGGGCGCGTTGGCGATGATTTGCCTGGCGTATGTCACCGGGCCCAGGCCGATCGCCGAAGTGGCCAAGGCACCGGCGGCCATCGAGTACCAGCCGTTGCCGGAGACCGCATTGGGCGGCGGCGAGAAACCCGTCGCACCGGCCGCCCCCGCTGCGGCACCCGCGCCGGCCCAGGCGACGGTCGACTTCGACAAGGTGCATGGGGTGATCCAGGCACGCTGCGCCGTGTGCCATTCGGCCAAGCCCACCAGCCCGCTGTTCAGCACCGCACCGGCGGGGGTGATGTTCGACACGCCGACGCAGATCCAGCAACAGGCCGCGCGCATTCAGGCGCAGGCCGTGGCGAGCCAGATCATGCCGCTGGGCAACATCACCCAGATGACCCAGCAGGAACGCGACCTGATCGGCACCTGGATCAACCAGGGCGCCCGCACGAACTGACTGACTCACACAGATCCCAATGTGGGCGGTTCTGAACGACCCGCCGTCGCCCACACTCATTGATTCCTTCGTCACAACAAAAACAATAACGAACAGGGAACGCCCACATGTACACCTTTGACCTGGGGACGGCCACGAGCCGTGCCCCATTCTCGCCCCACGCGCGCTCTAACAGCGCACTTGAGCCAAGGCTTTGGAGCCAGTATTCTCCGCGCCCGCTCGAATCGACTGAAAAAAAAACAGCGAATGTAAAAGCTGACTGCAAGGCCAACTTATCCCGGCCTGCGGGCGGCGGCCCAAGTGCGCAAAAGCCCTCTGAATTCGACTGCAGCCGCTGCAGCCGACGGGGATTTTTTTGGCTTTTTTTACACCTTGGCGCAGCTCTTGCTAAAAGCATTAAAGCTGACCGAACAGACGATTTTTTCAGCGAACCAAAAGGCGCCACACCAGAGCGCCTGCTTAGAAGAAAAACCATAAAACTTTAACTCGGGAGCAACCGAATGAAACCTATGTTCAAGGGCCTGATGCTGGCGGCAACCCTGCTGGCGGGCGGCCAAGCCGTTGCCGGCGACTTGTTGCAGTGGCAGAACAACAGCCTGACGTACCTGTGGGGCAAAAACTTCACCGTCAACCCGCAGATCCAACAGACCGTCACGTTTGAACACGCCGATGCGTGGAAGTACGGCGACAACTTCTTTTTCCTCGACCGCATCTTTTACAACGGCAAGGAAGACGGCAACGTCGGCCCCAGTACTTACTACGGCGAGTTCAGCCCGCGTCTATCGTTCGGCAAGATTTTCGACAAGGACTTGTCCTTCGGACCGATCAAAGATGTATTGCTGGCATTCACTTATGAGTTCGGCGAAGGCGATAACGAATCGTACCTGCTGGGCCCGGGCTTCGACCTGAACATCCCTGGTTTCGACTACTTCCAGTTGAACTTCTACCAGCGCCAGACCGAAGGCAATCGCCCAGGCGACGGTGTGTGGCAGATCACCCCGGTGTGGTCGTACACCCTTCCCGTGGGCAACTCCAACATCCTGATCGACGGCTATATGGATTGGGTGGTCGACAACGACAAGAACGCCCGTGGCACTTATCACGCCAACCTGCACTTCAACCCACAAGTCAAATATGACCTGGGCAAGGCGTTGAACTGGGGCGAGAAACAGCTGTACGTCGGCTTTGAGTACGACTACTGGAAGAACAAGTATGGGATCGAAGATTCCGGCGCGTTCAAGACCAACCAGGATACGGCGAGCTTTTTGGTCAAGTACCACTTCTGACCACACCGCCGGCCTGATGGGGGAGCTGGCGTGCCTGCTCCCAAATTCAGCTAGGGGACAGCCCCAAAAACCGGGTTATCTCCTCGCGCTTGGCCAGCGCATCACTGCGCCCCAACTCGATCAACTCACTGCAATACCCCGCCTCGAACAGCAAGTAACTGAGCACCCCCGCCCCGCTGGTCTTGGTCGCACCTGGCCCGCGCAGGAACAGGCGCAACGCCGCGGGCAATTCCTGCCGATGCCGCGCCGCGATTTCATCGATCGGCTGACTCGGCGCAATCACCAGCACATCCACCGGCGCCAGGCCCCGGGCCGCGCTGTCGGCGGGCTGGAAATGGCTGAACTGGTTCAAGCGCTCCAGCAACTCGATATCGCTTTCCAGGCTGTCAATGAACGTGCTGTTGAGCATGTGCCCACCGATCTGCGCCAGGGTCGGCTGCTGGCCAGTGTAGGCGCGCTGCGAGGCGTGTTCATGCTCGACGCCGCGCGGGTTGCCGCTGACACCCACCACCAGCACGCGGCTGGCGCCCAGGTGCAAGGCCGGGCTGATGGGGGCCGATTGCCGCACCGCGCCATCGCCGAAATACTCCTGGTCGAGCTTCACCGGAGCAAACAGCAAGGGGATCGCCGAACTGGCCAACAGGTGTTCGACCGTGAGCCGGCTGGGCACACCGATACGTCGATGGCGCAGCCAGGCATCGATGGTGCCGCCGCCCTGATAAAAGGTCACTGCTTGCCCGGACTCGTAACCGAAGGCCGTGACCGCCACCGCCTTCAGGTGTTTTTCGCGGATGGCCTGGTCGATGCCATCCAGGTGCAGCATCTCGTGCAGCAGATCCCGTAGCGGCGCGCTGTTGAGCAGCGCCACCGGGACCTGGGCGCCCAGGCCGAGCAGGCTGTGGAAACAGAAACGAGCGGCCTGGTGAATCACCCCCGGCCAATCGCTGCGCAGCACCAGGTGGCTGCGAAAGCCCTGCCAGAACGCCGTCAGACGCTCGATCGCCGCGCTGAAGTCCATGGCGCCGCTGGCCAGGCTCACCGCGTTGATCGCGCCGGCCGATGTGCCAACGATCACCGGAAACGGATTGGCCGCGCCCGGCGGCAGCAACTCGGCAATCGCCGCCAGTACCCCCACCTGATACGCCGCACGCGCCCCGCCGCCGGAAAGAATCAAGCCTGTAACCGGTTCAGCTGGGCGCATTGCGTCACTCCATGTAGAGAAAGGCGGGTCTTACCGACGGCGTTTTTCGTACAACCTGGGCTCACCCGGCGGCCGGCTCTTGAAGCGGCGATGGGTCCACAGGTATTGCTCGGGGCATTCGCGCACCGAGGTCTCGACCCACTGGTTGATCCGCAGGCAATCGATCTCATCGCTCTCGCCGGGGAAATCGCTCAACGGCGGGTGGATCACCAGGCGATAACCGCTGCCGTCGGCCAGGCGCTCCTGGGTAAACGGCACCACCAGCGCCTTGCCCAGGCGGGCGAACTTGCTGGTAGCGGTCACGGTGGCGGCCTGGATGCCGAACAGCGGCACGAAGATACTTTGCTTGGCGCCGTAGTCCTGGTCCGGCGCGTACCAGATGGCGCGGCCGGCGCGCAGCAGCTTGAGCATGCCGCGCACGTCTTCACGCTCCACGGCCAGGGAGTCGAGGTTGTGGCGCTCGCGGCCACGGCGCTGGATAAAGTCGAACAGCGGGTTGCCGTGCTCGCGGTACATGCCATCGATCGTGTGTTTTTGCCCGAGCAGGGCCGCGCCGATTTCCAGGGTGGTGAAATGCAGGGCCATAAGGATCACGCCCTTGCCGTCCAACTGAGCCTGCTTGAGGTGCTCCAGGCCTTCGACGTGGGCCAGCCGCGCCAGGCGCTGGCGCGACCACCACCAACTCATGGCCATTTCAAAGAAGGCGATGCCGGTGGAGGCGAAGTTTTCCTTGAGCAAATGTTTACGCTCTTGCGCGGACTTTTCCGGGAAGCACAGTTCCAGGTTGCGCGCGGCGATGCGGCGACGTTCGCCGGCCACGCGGTACATGCCCGCGCCCAGCAGGCGACCAATGGTCAGCAGCACGCGGTATGGCAATTGAGTGACCAGCCACAGCAGGCCGAGTCCCAGCCATAGCAGCCAAAATCGCGGGTGAAAAAATACAGCTCGAAAACGCGGGCGATCCATTACAGATTCCGGTAAAGACAAGGGCCGCGCATTCTACAACGGTTCGACTCGGCTTGCGGCCAGTGGTTGTTCTCGTTATAAGTCTCGACACTTTTCGTGACAAGCCGCTTTTGCCGACCATGAGCCAAACCGAACCGCTAGACCAAGATCCCGTGTTCCAGCTGAAAGGCAGCATGCTCGCCATTACCGTGCTGGAATTGGCCCGCAATGACCTCGACGCCCTGGACCGCCAGCTCGCCGCCAAGGTCGCCCTGGCACCGAACTTTTTCAACAACGCGCCGCTGGTGCTGGCCCTGGACAAGCTGCCAGCCGGCCAAGGCGCAATCGACCTGCCGGGCCTGATGCGCGTGTGCCGCTCCCATGGCCTGCGCACCCTGGCGATTCGTGCCAGCCGTATCGAAGACATTGCCGCCGCCATCGCTATTGAACTGCCAGTACTGCCACCGTCCGGTGCCCGCGAGCGCCCACTCGATCCGCTGGCCGGTGAAGTGAAGAAAAAACCGGAAAAACCGCCGGAGCCGACGGTCAAGCCGACCAAGATCATCACCTCCCCCGTGCGCGGCGGGCAGCAGATTTACGCCCAGGGCGGCGACCTGGTGGTGATCTCGTCGGTCAGTCCGGGCGCGGAACTTCTGGCCGATGGCAACATCCATGTATACGGCCCCATGCGCGGACGTGCCCTCGCCGGCATCAAGGGTGATACCAAGGCACGTATTTTTTGCCAGCAGTTGACCGCTGAACTCGTGTCGATCGCAGGTCAGTACAAGGTTTCAGAAGATTTGCGCCGCGATCCACTGTGGGGCGCCGCGGTACAAGTCAGCCTGTCGGGCGATGTGTTGAACATCATCCGTCTTTAACGGATACTGCCGCATTTTCCAAGCATCTCTAGACTCTGATAGCACAGCGAAACCGGCAAGACTTGCGTAGGACTCATTTGAAGTTGGCGTTTCCCCGCGGAAACCACCTCTTTTCCCTACAAAGGCTGTCCGCCTGCAGCGAGTTCCAAGAGATGTTTTTCGGGGGCTGAAAAGTCCTTTTTCCTTAGGGGTGAAACACCTTGGCCAAGATTCTCGTGGTTACATCCGGCAAGGGTGGTGTGGGTAAGACCACCACCAGCGCCGCTATCGGTACCGGCCTCGCTCTGCGCGGCCACAAGACAGTCATCGTCGACTTCGACGTCGGTTTGCGTAACCTCGACCTGATCATGGGCTGCGAACGCCGCGTGGTGTACGACTTCGTCAACGTGGTCAACGGTGAAGCCAACCTGCAACAGGCCCTGATCAAGGACAAGCGCCTTGAGAACCTGTACGTACTGGCCGCCAGCCAGACCCGCGACAAAGATGCGCTCACCAAGGAAGGCGTAGGCAAAGTCCTCGCTGAACTGAAGGAAACCTTCGAATACGTGGTGTGCGACTCCCCGGCCGGTATCGAAACTGGTGCTCACCTGGCGATGTACTTCGCCGACGAAGCCATCGTGGTGACCAACCCGGAAGTCTCCTCGGTACGTGACTCGGACCGCATGCTCGGCCTGCTGGCCAGCAAGTCCCAGCGCGCCGAAAAAGGCGAAGACCCGATCAAGGAGCACCTGCTGCTCACCCGCTACAACCCTGAGCGCGTCAGCAATGGCGAGATGCTCGGCGTTGAAGACGTCAAAGAGATCCTCGCAGTGACCCTGCTGGGTGTCATTCCCGAGTCCCAGGCGGTGCTGAAGGCCTCCAACCAGGGCGTCCCGGTGATTCTGGACGACCAGAGCGACGCCGGCCAGGCGTACAGCGACGCGGTTGATCGCTTACTGGGCAAGACCGTGGAACACCGCTTCCTCGATGTCAAGAAGAAGGGATTCTTCGAGCGTATCTTTGGAGGCAACTAAACAATGAAATTTCTCGACTTCTTTCGCGCCAACAAAAAGCCAAGTACCGCGTCGGTAGCGAAAGAGCGTCTACAGATCATCGTGGCGCACGAACGCGGCCAACGCAGCACCCCGGACTACCTGCCAGCCTTGCAGAAGGAACTGGTCGAAGTGATCCGCAAGTACGTCAATATCGGTAACGACGACGTACATGTCGCCCTGGAAAACGACGGCAGCTGCTCGATTCTGGAACTCAATATCACCCTGCCCGATCGTTGATCGAAAGGGCGGTCGCCACGGCGGCTCCGTCACCTTGATCCCTTTGCGGGAGCCGGGTGATCGAGCCGCCGTTGGCGTTTGTTACGAGGCTGTTTAATGCCGTTGTCCAACATCCATATCCTCTACCAGGACGCCGCCGTCCTGGTGGTGAACAAGCCGACTCTGCTGCTCTCGGTGCCCGGCCGCGCCGACGACAACAAGGACTGCCTGATCACCCGTCTGCAGGAAAACGGCTACCCAGAGGCCCGAATCGTCCATCGCCTGGATTGGGAAACTTCCGGGATCATCCTGCTCGCGCGGGACGCCGACACCCACCGCGAACTGTCCCGCCAGTTTCATGACCGCGAAACCGAAAAGGCCTACACCGCCCTGGCCTGGGGTCAACCGGAACTGGACAGCGGCAGCATCGACCTGCCCCTGCGCTACGATCCGCCGACCAAGCCACGCCATGTGGTCGACCACGAGTTCGGCAAGCATGCGCTGACCTTCTGGAAGGTGCTGGAACGTTGCGGTGACTGGTGCCGCGTCGAGCTGACGCCGATCACCGGGCGCTCGCACCAGTTGCGGGTACACATGCTTTCCATCGGCCACCCGCTGCTCGGCGACGGCTTGTACGCCCATGAACAAGCCCTGGCCGCCTGGCCGCGCCTGTGCCTGCACGCGAGCATGCTGAGCTTCACCCACCCGCAAAGCGGCGAGCGGCTGCGCTTCGAGTGCCCGGCCCCCTTCTAAAGCTGTAAACACCGTCAAATGTGGGAGGGGATTGCAGTGGGTCAGTGAACAAATGCAGTGACTGACACTCCGCCATCGGGGCAAGCCCCCTCCCACATTTGTTTTGTGCACTTCTTGCCATCGAACGGTAAACTTGCGGCATTGCTGTCTGGAGCTATTTATGCGCGAAGCGTTGAATCAAGGCCTGATCGACTTCCTCAAGGCCTCCCCTACTCCTTTTCATGCCACTGCGGCCCTGGCCCAACGCCTCGAAGCGGCCGGTTACCAGCGTCTCGACGAGCGCGACACCTGGACCACCGAAGCCAACGGGCGCTATTACGTGACCCGCAACGACTCCGCGATCATCGCCTTCAAGCTCGGCCGCCACTCGCCGCTGCAGGGCGGTATCCGCCTGGTCGGCGCCCACACCGACAGCCCGTGCCTGCGGGTCAAGCCACAACCCGAGCTGCAACGCCAGGGTTTCTGGCAACTGGGCGTCGAAGTCTACGGCGGCGCATTACTGGCGCCGTGGTTCGACCGCGACCTGTCCCTGGCCGGCCGCGTGACCTTCCGCCGCGACGGCAAGGTCGAAAGCCAGCTGATCGACTTCAAGCTGCCGATTGCCATCATCCCCAACCTGGCGATCCACCTGAACCGTGAAGCCAACCAGGGCTGGGCGATCAATGCCCAGACCGAACTGCCGCCGATCCTCGCGCAATTCGCCGGCGACGAGCGCGTGGACTTCCGCGCCGTGCTCACCGAGCAGTTGGCCCGCGAGCACGGGCTGAACGCCGATGTGGTGCTCGATTACGAGCTGAGCTTCTACGACACCCAAAGCGCCGCCGTGATCGGCCTCAATGGCGACTTCATCGCCGGCGCCCGCCTGGACAACCTGCTGTCGTGCTACGCCGGCCTGCAAGCCTTGCTCACCAGCGAGACCGATGAAACCTGCGTGCTGGTGTGCAACGACCACGAAGAAGTCGGCTCCTGCTCGGCCTGCGGTGCCGATGGCCCGATGCTCGAGCAGACCCTGCGCCGCCTGCTGCCCGAAGGTGATGAATTTGTCCGCACCATTCAGAAATCGCTGCTGGTATCGGCCGACAATGCCCACGGCGTCCACCCGAACTATGCCGACAAGCATGACGCCAACCACGGCCCGAAACTCAATGCCGGCCCGGTGATCAAGGTCAACAGCAACCAGCGCTACGCCACCAACAGCGAAACCGCCGGTTTCTTCCGCCACCTGTGCATGGCCGAGGAAGTCCCGGTGCAGAGCTTTGTGGTGCGCAGCGACATGGGTTGCGGCTCGACCATCGGCCCGATCACCGCCAGCCACCTGGGCGTGCGGACCGTCGACATCGGTTTGCCGACGTTCGCCATGCACTCCATTCGCGAACTGTGCGGCAGCCATGATCTGGCACATCTGGTGAAAGTGCTCGGCGCGTTCTACGCAAGCCGCGATCTGCCCTGATCCAAAGGCCGGATGCAGTTAAACATGTGGGAGCAAGCCCCCTCCCACATTTGGCTTCGCGTGGACCTGATCTATATCACCTGCATTTCCCGCAATCCCACCTAGACTTGTCAGTATTCCCACTCTGAGAAGGCCATCGCCTCATGATCACCATGTCCTCCTTCCACGCCATGCTCATCCCTATCCTGATCGGCATGATCATGCTCGCGGTCGGCTTCAATTTTCGCGACAAGCCCCTCGGCGTGTTCGGCATGTGGATCGGCATGCTGTTGATTCTGGGCACCGTGGTTTACAAGATCCTCGCTAAACTCGCTGAATAACAAATGCACTCGCATTGGGCATAGGGGCCTCGTACACTCGGTCAATTCGTCGTTTTCAAGGTTGACCGCCTCGTGCTTTCCCGTCTGCTTGCCCTGCCCTGCTGTTTGCTGATCGCCCTGCTCACCCTGCTCCCGCTCGCCCCGGCCCAGGCCATGGGTTTGCCCGGGCTGCTGGGTGGCACCAGCAAGCCGCAACCCCAGGCCGAGCTGCCGCTGGGGCAGTCGCTGGACGAGGTGATCAAGACCCTGGAAAACGACCAGCAGCGCACCCAGTTGCTGAACGACCTGAAAAAGCTGCGCCAGACCGCGCAAAAGGCCCAGCCGGCCGCCGAACAAGGCGTGCTCGGGCTGATCGGCAGCACGTTGTCCGGCCTTGAGCAGCAGTTTTCCGGCGCCGACAGCCCGCTGGGACGCTGGTCCGACGAAGTGGACATGGCCACGGATGAACTCAAGGCCTTGATGCTGCCGGCCAGCGAATGGCTGCCGATCATCTTCGGTTTTGCCCTGATCCTCGCCGTGTGGAGCCTGCTGGCTGCCGCGCTGATCTGGCTCAGCCACCGGGTGCGCGAGCGCTTCGGCCTGACCGAAGAACTGCCGCAACACCCGCGCACCTGGGACTTGCTGCGCTTCGCCCTGCGCAAACTGGGGCCGTGGCTGATCGCGCTGGTAATCACCGTGTACCTGAGTTACGCGCTGCCCTCGTCCCTGGGCAAATCCCTGGCGATGGTGCTGGCGTATGCCCTGGTGGTTGGCACCTGTTTCTCGGCGATCTGCGTGATCGCATTCTCCGTGCTGGACGGCCCCCATCGCCGTCACGCGTTGTATATCCTGCGGCGCCAGGCGTTCCGGCCGTTGTGGTGGATCGGCAGTTTCGCCGCCTTTGGCGAAGCCCTGGGCGACCCCAGGCTGGTCGCTGCGCTGGGCCAGCACCTGGCGCACACGGCGGCAACCGTCGCCAATGTGATGGCCGCGTTGTCCACCGGCGTGTTCATCCTGCGCTTCCGCCGGCCGATTGCGCACCTGATCCGCAACCAGCCGCTGTCCCGTCGCCTGACCCGCCGCGCCCTCAGCGACACAATCGAAATCATCGGCACCTTCTGGTACATCCCGGCCCTGCTGTTGGTCGGCATTTCACTGTTCGCCACCTTCGTCTCCGCCGGCGACACCAGCACCGCCTTGCGCCAGTCGCTGCTCTGCACGGTGTTGCTGGTGCTGTGCATGGTGATCAACGGCCTGGTACGCCGCCATGCCCTCAAGCCGCAACGCGGGCACAAGCGCCATGCGCTGTACTCCGAGCGCCTGAAGAGTTTCGTCTACACCCTCGCCCACCTGCTGGTGTGGCTGACGTTTATCGAGCTGGGGCTACGGGTCTGGGGCCTGTCGCTGATCCGCTTCACCGAAGGCGACGGCCATGAAATCAGCGTCAAGCTGTTCGGCCTCGGCGGCACGCTGCTGTTTGCCTGGCTGATCTGGATTCTCAGCGACACCGCGATCCATCACGCCCTCACCCGTTCGCGCAAAGGCCTGGCCAACGCCCGTGCGCAAACCATGATGCCGCTGATCCGTAACGTGCTGTTCGTGACCATCTTCATCATTGCCGCCATCGTCGCCCTGGCCAACATGGGCATGAACGTCACGCCGCTGCTGGCCGGTGCCGGTGTGATCGGCCTGGCCATCGGTTTTGGCGCGCAGTCGCTGGTGGCGGACTTGATCACCGGCCTGTTCATCATCATCGAAGACTCCCTGGCCATCGACGACTACGTCGACGTCGGCGGCCACCTCGGCACGGTCGAGGGCCTGACCATCCGTACCGTGCGCCTGCGCGACATCGACGGCATCGTGCATACCATCCCGTTCAGCGAGATCAAGAGCATCAAGAACTACTCCCGTGAGTTCGGCTACGCGATCTTCCGGGTAGCGATCCCCTACAACATGGAAATCGACGATGCGATCAAGTTGATGCGCGACGTCGGCCAGAAAATGCGCAACGACCCGCTGCAACGCCGCAATATCTGGTCACCGCTGGAGATTCAGGGCGTGGAAAGTTTCGAGTCGGGCAGCGCGATTCTGCGGGCGCGCTTCAAGACCGCGCCGATCAAGCAGTGGGAGGTGTCGCGGGCGTTCAACCTGTCGCTGAAACGTCATCTGGACGAGGCCGGGCTGGACCTGGCCACGCCGCGCCTGAGTGTGCAAGTGGTGACCGGCGCGTCGGGCGGGCTGGAGAAAGACAAGAACGCCTGAGTCCTGAGGGTCAATGTGGGAGCAAGCGGTCGAGCCCCACATTGGATCTTCGCTGATGTCAGTGTCGCGGGTTCAAGCCAGCGCGGTGCCGTCCATTTTCTGGCGCAGGCTCAACGGACGCATGTCGGTCCAGACCTCTTCGATGTAGGCCAGGCACTCCTTCTTCATGCCGCTCTTGCCCACGGTGCGCCAGCCTTCCGGCACGGCCTTGTAGTCGGGCCAGATCGAATACTGTTCTTCATGGTTGACCACTACCTGAAACAGGATGTCGTCGCGGTCGAATACTGAGGTCATTGCTGTTCTCCATCGCTCAAAGGCCGGCTGCGCACCACGCGCAGCGCTGATATCTGTAGGAACGTACCAGGCGGGTAAAAAATTAGAGGCTGGCGACCGCCGCAGCCAGGGCACGCCCGAAAATCTCGGCGACCTGGTCGATCTGGGCGGCACTGATCACCAACGGCGGCAGGAAGCGCACCACGCTGCCATGGCGGCCGCCCAGTTCCAGAATCAGGCCGCGCTTGAGGCATTCGCGCTGCACCAGCGGCGCCAGTTGGCGGTGGACCGGCGGGTGGCCCTGGATATCCGGCGCGCCGTTCGGGTCCACCAGTTCCACGCCGAGCATCAGCCCGCGCCCGCGAATATCGCCCAATTGCGCAAAGTCGCGCTGCAGGATGCGCAACTGCTCCGCCAGGCGCTCGCCCATCGCCGCCGCATGGCCGGCCAGGTCGTGCTCCTTGAGGTAGCGCATCACCGCCGACCCTGCCGCCATCGCCATCTGATTGCCACGGAAAGTGCCGGCATGGGCGCCCGGCAACCAGGTGTCGAGCCAGTCGCGGTACACCACCACCGCCAACGGCAGGCTGCCGCCGATGGCCTTGGACATCACCACCACATCCGGAATGATGCCCGCGTGTTCGAAGGCGAACATCTTGCCGGTGCGCGCGAAACCGCTCTGGATTTCATCGACGATCAACGCCACACCCGCCTGCTCGGTAATCCGCCGCAGGCCGCGCAGCCAGTCGAGGTCCGCCGGGATCACGCCACCCTCGCCCTGCACCACTTCGACAATCACCGCCGCCGGCAACAGCACCCCGGCTTCCGGGTCGTTGAGCAGGTTTTCCAGATAATGCAGGTTGACCCGCACGCCTTGCGCGCCGCCCAGGCCGAACGGGCAGCGGTAATCGTAGGGGAACGGCAGGAATTGCACGCCATTGCCGAGCAAGGCGCCCAAGGGTTTCTTCGGCCCCAGGCTGCCCATCAAGCTCAGCGCGCCCTGGCTCATGCCGTGATAACCGCCCTGGAACGACAACACCGTGCTACGCCCCGTGGCGGTGCGTACCAGCTTCAACGCGGCTTCCACCGCGTCAGTGCCGGTGGGGCCGCAGAACTGGATTTTCGCTTCCTGCGCCAACGCGGCCGGCAACAGGCCGAACAGGTCTTGCACGAATTGATCCTTGACCGGGGTGGTCAGGTCGAGGGTGTGCAACGGCAGTTCGTCGCTCAACACCTGCTGGATGGCGGCGATCACCACCGGGTGGTTATGCCCCAACGCCAAGGTACCCGCACCGGCCAGGCAGTCGATGAAACGGCGGCCTTCCACGTCTTCCACGTAAATGCCCTTGGCTCGCTTGAGTGCCAAAGGGATGCGCCGCGGGTAGCTGCGGGCGTTGGACTCCTGCTGGCGCTGGCGTGCCAGCAGCGGGCTTTCGTCGAACTGGTAGAGCGTTTCCACGGGCGCCGGGCTGACCTGCACCCGAGCGTCTGCGATTTGGCTGGTAGCGACTGACATCTCTGGATCCCTCGATACGCGGGTGATGGTGACCAAACTGCCGATCCGTTGGCGTCTGGCCCAAGGGCCTGCGCGCGGATTGCCTGTTGTGGAAACGCACCAGCGTCGAATGGATTTAGGTGTTGTGGCGGTTAACAGACGGATCAAGCGCCCCAATTAAGCCGCGCTCGCTGTCAAAGGCCCCGGTACTTGTCATTCAGTGCATACAAAATCGCACACGTCTCAGCATCCAGGGCTCCGCCGTAATCCCTGGGCCGAAAGTGCATTTGAAACGCACGGGTCCGCAGCTCGAACGCCTGGCGATTCTGCGCCGGTTTATACCCGTAGCGCTGAAACGCCCGCTCCACTTCCACCTCGGGCGGTAACCCGACACAAAAGCGGCGCTGATACATCGCCCGCGTCGCCTCATCAAACCAGGCCCCCACGCCCGCCTCGAACAGGCCGCGCCAAGGCAAGCGCGGCCCCGGATCGCTCTTGCGCCAGTACGCCACATCCGAATGCCCGAGGATGTCGCTCGGGCCGATGTGCGGGTAACGCGCGAGAATGTCGCGCAGCAGTTCGATCAATACCTCCACCTGCTCCCGAGGGTACGCAGGAAAGGTAAACACCCCGCCCTCATCCCGCGCCAGGTTGACGACCTCGATGCCGATCGCGCGGCTGTTGAGGTTGTCCCGTCCGCCCCAGTGGCTCGCCCCCGCATGCCAGGCGCGCTGGCCCTCATCCACCAGGCGGAACACGCGCAACTCGTCGTAACCGGCGGCGCGGTAGCCGGGCTCGGCCGGATCGGGCAGCAGATAGTGCGCGCTGACGCCGTGTCGCGTCAGGGTGTGCAGGGATGACATAAAGGGCGCGGCGGTGTAATGCAGGACCACTTGCGCCACGGGCTCGCCGTTGCGTGCGTTGAAGTCCTTGGCGGGAAAACTGGTATCGATGACCAACATAAGAAGCGTCCTTTTCGGTACAGGCCGAGTCATTCGGCCCGTTCAAGCGCAAAACAATGACCGCCATCCTGAAGGGTTGAACGTCAGGCGGGCGGTAACTATTTGGCACACGAAAGAACGCGGGTCAGCGCCGCAGCGGCATACCCAGATCGACCCGCAGGCCATCCGGCTGGCTGTCGAACGTCAACGAGCAGGAGCAGCGCTGGACGATCGCCTGCACAATCGCCAGGCCCAGGCCGCAGCCCTCGCTGTTGCCGTTGCGCCAGAAGCGCTGGGTCAGGTATTGCAGGTCTTCGCTGGCGATCTGTTTGCCGTGGTCGCGCACGCGGAACACCACCTGATCGCCGGCCATCAACACACTCAGCTCCACCCGGGTATCGGCCGGGGTGTGGCGCAGGGCGTTGTCCAGCAGGTTGCGCAGGGCCGCGACGGCCAGGCCCACCGGCATTTCCAGCGGGGTATCGCTGAGGTCGTCCGGCAGGATCAGGTCGATGCGCTGGTTGTCGCCGGCGTTGGCATCCTGGATCGCCAGCCGTGCGACTTGCTCGGCACTCGACTGCACGCCGTCGTCGAACGACAGGCTGCCCTCCACCCGTGCCAACAACAGCAATTGCTCGAGGGTGCGGTGCAGGCGGTCGGCGCCCTCCTCGGCATGGGCCAGGGACTGGTCGCGGGCCGCGCCGTCGGTCATGCGCGCCACTTGCAGGTGGGTCTTGATCGCAGTCAGCGGGCTGCGCAGTTCGTGGGCGGCGTCGCCGGTGAGGCGACGTTCGCGCTCGATGGTCTTGGCGATGCGCTGCAACAGTTGGTTCTGGGTGTCGAGCAGCGGTTTCAGCTCGCTGGGCAGCGGGTGGATCTGCAACGGTTCGAGGGAATCGGCGCTGCGCCGCATCAATGCATCGCGCATGCGATTGAGCGGCTGCAGGCTTTGACCGATCCCCAGCCACAGCAGGCACAGGCAGCCCAACAACGCCACGCCGACCGGCACCGAGGCCGCCAGCAGGATCGACAGGTTCAACGCCTCGCGCTCCACCTGGCGGTCGGCGGTGGTAATGAACAGATCGCCACGGGCCAGGGTGAAGCTGCGCCACGCCGCGCCGTCGATGATCTGGTCGCGAAAACCGCTGCGATGGGATTCCAGCCCCTGGTCCGGTGTGGTGTGGCTGCGCGCCAACACTTCACCGCGCAAGGAACTGACCTGACAGGCCATGCCGCCCGGCACGTTCAGTTGCTCGGCGCTGAAGTGCTTGCCCTCGGCGCTGCTCGCCAGGCCCGGCATCTGCTCCATCAAACCGGCGACCATACGCGCCGACGCGACCAGGCGCTGGTCGAGGGAGAACATCATCTGATTGCGCAGATCGTTGAGCATCCAGGCCGCCGCCAGCGCCCAGATCAACACAAAAGCGGCACCGAGCTTGAAGGTCAGGCGCAGGCGCAGGCTCATCACGAAGCGCTCTCTCCACCATCCGCCGGCCCCAGGCGGTAGCCCAGGCCACGCACCGTTTCGACGATGCCGTTGCCCAATTTGCGCCGCAGATGGTGGATATGCACGTTGAGGGCGTTGCTTTCCAGTTCGTCGTTGAAACCGTAGACGCTGTCTTTGAGCTGTTCGCTGGAGAGCACGCGGCCCTTGTTGTGCAGCAGCGCCTGCAACAGCGCTTGTTCACGGCGGGAAAGGTCCACGGGCTGCCCGGCCAGCAGGGTTTCGCGGCTGCTCGGGTCGTAACTGAGGCGGCCGTGTTCGATCAGGTTGACACTGCGCCCGGCCACCCGCCGCAGCAAGGTTTGCAGGCGCGCGGCGAGTTCGCGCAGGTCGAAGGGCTTGAGCAGGTAATCATCGGCGCCGGCTTGCAGGCCGTCGACGCGGTTGGTCACCGAATCCCGCGCGGTGAGGATCAGCACCGGAATTTCCAGGCCCTGGCTGCGCTGTTGTTGCAGCAACTTGAGGCCGTCTTCGTCGGGCAGCCCGAGGTCGAGCACCATGATGTCGAATTCGGCAGCCTTGAGCATCGCCCGCGCGGCGGCGGCGGTGGCCACGCGCTCGACGGTAAAGCCCTGGGCACCGAGGCCGGCCACGATGCCGCTGGCGATCAATTCGTCGTCTTCACAGACCAGTACGTGCATGCTGAACCCTTCATGAAAGATGGGGGGATTAGAAGACAGATCGATTAAGCGCGCATTATGCCGCCAAAGTTCGCAACATCAGATAATCCCTACGCTCTAGAATAGCGTCCGGTTAATCATCGGTTAATCAACACCACACATTGTGTGCCTCACTTGCATCGAACTAAGGCTTGACCATGCGGCATCTATTTACCTTACTGCTGATGTTGTTCGCGGGATTCGCCCAGGCTGCGCCGGGTAACCCGTTCGAGACCAAACCCGACTTCCTCCCGGTGGGCAAGGCCTTCACCTTGACGTCCGAACGCCTGGAGTCCGGCGAAACCCAGCTGTTCTGGCAGATAGCCGATGGTTATTACCTGTACCAACAACGCATGAAGTTCGACGGCCTCGCCGAAAAACCCGCGCTGCCCGAGGGTGAAGCCCATAGCGATGAGTTCTTCGGCGAACAGCAAGTATACCGCCAAGGCCTCGAAGTGAAGATTCCGGCGGGGACGACCGGCCAGGTCAAGCTGGGCTGGCAGGGCTGTGCCGATGCCGGCCTGTGTTACCCGCCACAGTCGATGACCGTGGACCTGGGCGGCAACCCGGCCGTCGCCGCCACCGCACAAGCCCAGGACCAGAGCCTGGCCAGCGGCCTGCAGCAGCGCAGCCTGGGGTGGAGTCTGCTGGTGTTCTTCGGCCTGGGCCTGTTGCTGGCGTTTGCCCCGTGTTCGTTGCCGATGTTGCCGATCCTCGCCGGCCTGGTGGTCGGCAGCGGGGCCAACCCGCGTCGCGGTTTTGCGTTGGCCGGCAGCTACGTGGTGTGCATGGCGCTGGTGTATGCCGCGCTGGGCGTACTGGCCGCGCTGCTCGGCAGCAACCTGGCGGCGCTGCTGCAAACCCCGTGGATACTCGGCAGCTTCGCGGCCTTGTTCGTGATCCTGGCCCTGCCGATGTTCGGCTTTTTCGAACTGCAACTGCCGGTGGCCCTGCGCGATCGCCTCGACAACGTCAGCCGCAACCAGAGCGGCGGCAGCCTGATCGGCGCCGGAGTGCTCGGCGCGCTGTCCGGCCTGCTGGTCGGCCCCTGCATGACCGCGCCCCTGGCCGGCGCCCTGCTCTACATCGCCCAGAGCGGCAATGCCCTGCACGGCGGGCTGATCCTGTTCGCCATGGGCATCGGCATTGGCGTGCCTCTGTTGCTGCTGGTGACCGTGGGCAACCGCTTCCTGCCCAAGCCGGGCACCTGGATGAACGTGCTCAAGGGCGTGTTCGGCTTCCTGTTCCTGGCCACCGCCGTGTTGATGATCCGCCCGGTGGTCGGGGAAAACCTGTGGCTCGGCCTGTGGGGTGCGCTGGCCATGGCCATGGCCTATTGCGGCTGGCGCCTGGCCCAGGATTTCGGGCGGGTCGCCATGCTGTCCGGCGCCGTTTCCGTGGTGCTCGGGTTGTGGGGCGGCCTGCTGCTGGTCGGTGCGGCCGGCGGCAGCGACGATGTGTGGCAACCGCTGAAGGTCTACAGCGGCTCGCGGATCAGCGGCGCGCCGAGTGCCCACGATGCGTTCATGACGATCAACGACCCGGCCGTGCTGCAAAGCCAGCTCGACAGCGCCAAGGCCCAGGGCCAATGGGTGCTGGTGGATTACTACGCCGACTGGTGCGTGTCATGCAAGATCATGGAAAAACAGGTGTTCGGCAAACCCCACGTAATGGACGCCTTGAAAGACGTGCGCCTGCTGCGCCTGGACGTCACCGCCGACAATGCCGCCAGCCGCGCACTGCTCGATCGCTACAAAGTGCCGGGGCCACCGAGCTTCGTATGGATCGGCCCGGACGGTGAAGAACGCCGCGCCCGGCGCATTACCGGCGAAGTCGATGCCGATACGTTCCTGCAACGCTGGACCCAGACGCGGGACGCCCGCTGATGCTGACCCTGACCATCGGCACCTTCGCCATCGCCCTGAATCACATCCTGCTGATCGGCGCGCTGATTCTTGCCACCCTGGTGGGCTGGCGCGTGGCCAAGCGTGGTGGGGAAAACCCGGAGTCGGTGCTGTTCAGCCTGTTCCTGCTGGGCATGTTGACGGCCCGCGTCAGCTTTGTGCTGATGTACTGGAGTTACTACCGCAACGACCCGCTGCAGATCGTCGACCTGCGCGACGGCGGCTTTCTCGCCTGGCCCGGCGTCATTGCACTGATCCTCGGCGCGCTGCTGTATGGCTGGCGCCGCCCGGCCCTGCGCAAACCGTTGAGTGCCGGGGTCATCACCGGCCTGCTGTTCTGGGGCATGACCAGCCTGTCGCTGAGCCTGTATGACAAGGGCTCGCGCCTGCCGGACATCACCCTGCGCAACGCCAATGGCGAAGTGGTGCAACTGGGCGATTACCAGGGTGGTCCGCTGGTGATCAACCTGTGGGCCACGTGGTGCCCGCCGTGCCGTCGGGAAATGCCGGTACTCGAACGCGCCCAACGCCAACGCCCCGACGTGACGTTCCTGTTCGTCAACCAGGCCGAAAGCATGCAAAGCGTCAGCACTTACCTGGCAACCCAGGGCCTGACCCTGGACAACGTCTTGTTCGACGCCAGCGGCCGCCTCGGCCAGGCCGTGGGTTCCATGGCCTTGCCGACCACGCTGTTCTACCAAGCCGATGGACGCCTGATCAACAGCCACCTCGGTGAACTGTCCCAGGCCAGCCTGGCCCGTGCCATGGAACCCTTCGACACCGCCCCTGCCGTCACGCCCCCTACAAGGAAACCGACATGCCCCGCCTCCGCCACCTGCTGACCCTGTTATCACTGAGCATGGCCGCCACCCTGGCCCAGGCCGAAGACTGGCCGGCCCCGATCAAACAGATCGAAGCCAAGGGCGCCAAGATCCTCGGCAAGTTCGACGCCCCCAGCGGCCTCACCGGCTACGCCGCGCAGTACCAGAACCGCGGCATGGCGCTGTACCTGAGCGCCGACGGCAAAAGCGTGCTCGCCGGCACCCTGTACGACGCCCAGGGCAATGACCTGAGCAGCGCACCCCTGGAACAACTGGTGTACGCGCCGATGGCCAAGGAAGTCTGGGCGAAGATGGAAAAAAGCAGCTGGATCCAGGACGGCGACACCAACGCGCCGCGCACGGTCTACCTGTTCAGCGACCCCAACTGCCCGTACTGCAACATGTTCTGGGAACAGGCGCGGCCCTGGGTCAAGGCCGGCAAGGTGCAGTTGCGTCACATCATGGTCGGCATCATCCGCCAAGACAGCCCAGGCAAATCCGCCGCCCTGCTGGCCAGCCCAGACCCGCAAAAAGCCCTGCAAGAACACGAAGCCGCCGGCAAGGGCAGCAAGTTGCAGGCGCTGGACAAAATCCCGGCGGCGATTGAAGCCAAGCTCGAGGCCAATATGAAGTTGATGGATGAGCTGGAGTTGTCGGCGACGCCAGCGATTTTCTATCTGGATGACAAGGGCGGCTTGCAGCAACAGCAAGGGGCGCCGTCGCCGGATAAGTTGGTGAAGATCCTTGGGCCGAAATAGGCGGCGTCTGGACTGACGCTATCGGGGGCAAGCCCCCTCCCACATTTGAAGGCATGAACCCGGTCGAGTGTGGGAGGGGCCTTGCCCCGATGAGGCCCATGCAGGCAGCGAAAATTACAGGCCCTCCAACTCCGCCATCAAATCACTCAACCGATCCACCTTCTCGGCACTGATCGCTGTCGCCGCCAGCCCATCGATGTACTCGGCCAACTGCGCCACCGTGCTGCACTCGAACATCGCCCGCAACGGCACATCCCGTTGCAACGTCTTCTGCACGCGCGAGGCGATCTGCGTGGCCAGCAACGAGTGCCCGCCCAGCTCGAAGAAGTTGTCCTGCACGCCCACCCGGTCGACCTTGAGCACCTCGGCCCAAATCGCGGCCAATGTCCCCTCCAGTGCCGTGCGCGGCGCCAGGTAGGCCTGGTCGTGCAACTGGCCGATCTCCAGGGCTGGCAGGGCGTTGCGGTCGAGTTTGCCGTTGGCGTTGAGCGGCAGGCGCTCGAGCCACAGCCAATGCAGTGGCACCATGTATTCCGGCAGTTCAGAACGCAGGTGTTGCTTGATGTGGTCCAGGCACTCGCCAGGGTCGAGGGTGGTATCGGCGGCCACCAGGTAACCGACCAAGTGTTTGCCGTTGACGCCCTCCTGCACGCCGACCGCCGCGTCGCGCACTGCCGCTTGTTCATGCAGACGCGCTTCGATTTCCCCCAGCTCGATGCGGTAGCCGCGGATTTTCACCTGATGGTCGATACGCCCGACGTACTCCAGCACCCCATCGCTGCGTCGCCGTGCCAGGTCGCCGCTGCGGTACAGACGCTCGCCCGCGGCGCCGAACGGGTTGGGCACGAACACCTGGGCGGTGCGCAGCGGGTCGCTGACGTAACCGCGCCCTACGCCGGTACCGGCGACGCACAGCTCGCCCACCGCGCCCTGCGGCACCAACGCCAGCGCAGCGTCCAGCACGTACAAGCGGTTGTTGTCGGTCGGCGTACCAATCGGTAGGTAAGTGCCCCGGGTCGAGGCCAGGTCGACACGGAAGAACGCCACATCATCCGAACATTCCGCCGGACCATAAGCGTTGACCAAGCCAATCTCGGGGTAACGCAGCAACCACTGCTGCGCCAGCTCCGGCGGCATGGCTTCGCCGGTCGGCAGCATCCAGCGCAGGCCGTCCAGGCGGATGCGTGCCTCGGCCAGCATGCCCTGGATCAGCGACGGCACGCTTTCCAACACGCTGATGCCCTGGGCCTGCACATGGGCGAGCAAGCCCTGGGGATCGTGGGCGACGGCATTCGGCACGATATCCACCCGCGCGCCGAACAGCGGCGCGGCAAGGAACTGCCACACCGAAATATCGAAACTCTGCGAGGCGGTTTGCGCGATCACATCCACCGGGCTCAGGTCCAGGTACGGCACCTTGCTCAACTGGTTGTTGAGCATGCCGCGCTGTTCGACCATCACGCCTTTGGGCAGGCCGGTGGAGCCCGAGGTATAGATCACATAGGCAAGGTTGTCCGGGCCACTGTAAATGCCGGGGTTCGCCCCACGAGCAGGCACCTCCTCCCACACCAGCAACTGGCATTCCACGCCTTGCAGCAGCTCAATGGCCTGCTCGCGACACGCCTCGGTACACACCAGCAACGGGGTGCGGCTCAGCTCGATAATCCGGCTCAGACGCTGACCGGGCAGCCCCGGGTCGAGCGGCAGGTAACCGGCACCGGCCTTGAAGCTACCGATGATCATGCCGAGCAAATCGAGACTGCGCTCCGCCAGCAATGCCACCGGCTGGTCCAGGCCGACACCCGCGGCGATCAGTGCGTGGCCCAGGCCGTTACTGCGCCGGTTCAACTCGGCATACGTCCACTGTCGGTCGAGGCACGTGGCGACGATGCGTTGCGGATGCTGCACCACCTGGGCTTCGAACAGCTCGATATAGCTGCGCTCCAGCGGGTAGGCGTGCTCGCTCCGATTGCAGCCGTGTACCAGAAATTCACGCTCCTGCGCGCCCATCAATGGCAGTTCGGCCATGTCGCCATGAAAACCCTGCATCAGCGCCAGCAGCAGGCGCTTGAACTCGCTCAACATGCCCTGCACGGTGCTTTCATCGAAGTAACGCTGGTCGTAGGACAGGTGCAAACCAAGCTCATCGCCCGGATAGCACACGGCCGTCAGCGGGAAGTTGGTGTGGGTGCGGCCGGAGTCCGAGGTGGCGTTCAGGCTTTGCGCACGGTCGAGTACCGAGACTTCCACCGGGGCGTTTTCGAACACGAACAGGCTGTCGAACAGCGGTTGACCCTTGGGCAATTCGCTGTGTTCCTGAAGGGTCACCAGCGGCAGGTATTCGTACTCGCGCAGTTGCATATTGCTGTCGAGCAGGCCATTCAACCAGTGGCGCACGCTGCACTGTTGGCCCTCCTCGGGCAGCTTCACACGCAGCGCGATGCTGTTGATGAACAGGCCGACGGTCCGTTGCATGTCCGGCATGTCCACCGGACGCCCGGCCACGGTGACGCCGAACAGCACGTCACGCTCGCCGCTCAAGCGCCGCAGCACCAGGGCCCATGCGGCCTGGGCAAAGGTGTTGACGGTCAGTTGATGGGCCTGGGCCAGTTCGCGCAGGTGTATACCGTCGCGGGCATCGAGGCGGGTGTAGCAATCGCCCACTACCATGCCGCCGCTGCCACCGGCGTGTTCGCGCAGGAACGGGCGGTCGCTGGGGATCGGCGTGGTGCGCTCGAAGCCCCGCAGGTTGTGCTGCCACCACTGGCGCGCCGCACTCAGGTTCTGGCGTTGCAGCCAGGCGATGTAGTCGCGATAACGCGGCGGCGTGGCCAGTTGCGCGTCGTGGCCTGCGCCGAGGGCCGTGTAGAGGTCGAAGAAGTCATTCATCAACAACGAACGGCACCAGGCATCGATGAGGATGTGGTGGTTGCTCATCATGAACCAGTAGCGCGCTTCAGCGACGCGGATCAGGCGAAGGTGGAACGGCGCCTGGTTGAGCAGATCGAAACCGGCTTCGCGCTCGGCCTTGAGCAGGGCTTGCAGACGCGGTTCCTGTTCGGCCTCGGCAACGGCGCTCCAGTCCAGGTACTCGATCGGCGTGCTGCCGGGTTTGTGGATCACTTGCAGCATGTCCTCGCCGACGTTCCAGCAGAACGAGGCGCGCAAGGCTTCGTGACGGGCGATCACCGCTTGCCAGGCCTGGGCGAAACGCTCGGGGTCGAGGGCGCTGTCGATGCGGTAGCGGTCCTGCATGTAGTAGAGGCCGGTGCCCGGTTCAAGCAGGGTATGCAGCAGCAGGCCTTCCTGCATTGGGGTCAGCGGGTACACGTCTTCGATCGCACTGGCGGGCACCGGCAAGGCGTCCAACTGCGCCTGGGTCAGGCGTGCCAGGGGGAAGTCGGAAGGCGTGAGGCCGCCGGCGCCGTCCTTGAGGCAATGGGCGATCAGGCTGTGCAGTTCGTCCAGGTAGGCCGCGGCCAACTCGCCAATCGTCTGCTGATCGTGGCGTGCGCGGCTGAAGGTCCAGCGCAGCACCAGTTCGCCGCCGTACACCTGGCTGTCGACACTCAGTTCGTTGGGCAGCGGCGCATCCGGGTCATGGGCGAGGCCGGCGGATTCCTCCAGCGGGTGGAACAGTGCATCGGCGCCGAAGCTCTGGTCGAACTGGCCGAGGTAGTTGAAGGTGATGTCGGCACTCGGCAGTGCGGCCATCGTCTGTTTGCACAGGTCGTCCGCCAGGTAGCGCAGCACGCCGTAGCCCAGGCCTTTGTGCGGCACGCCGCGCAATTGCTCCTTGATGGCTTTGATCGATGCGCCCTGCTCCGCCAGCGGCGTCAGGCGCACCGGATAGGCGCTGGTGAACCAGCCGACGCTGCGGGTCAGGTCGATCTCATCGAACAGGGTTTCGCGGCCGTGGCCTTCCAGTTGGATCAGCGCCGAGGCGTGACCGCTCCAGCGGCACAGCACCCGGGCCAGTGCGGTCAGCAGCAGGTCGTTGACCTGGGTGCGATAAGCGCTGGGGGCTTGTTGCAGTAACTGGCGGGTGCGTTCGGCGTCCAGGCGCACGCTGAGCGTCTCGGCATCGCGATGGCGCAATGCGCCGTGCGGACGCGCCACCGGCAAGGGCACCGCCGCACCGGCCAAGCACTCCTGCCAGACGCACAATTCTTCGCGCAGGGATTCGCTGCCGGCATAGGCCTGCAAGCGGGCGGCCCAGTCGCGCAAGGCACTGGTCTTGGCCGGCAGGCTGACGGATTGGCCGTCGCTCAATTGGCGATAGACGTTTTGCAGATCCTCAAGCAACACACGCCACGACACACCATCCACCACCAGGTGATGGATCACGATCAGCAGGCGCTGCTGGCCTTGCGGGCCGTCCACCAGCAACGCGCGCAACAGCGGGCCGTGGGCCAGGTCGAGGCTGCGTTGGGTGTCGCTGAACAACGCGCTGCACTGCTGCAGATCACGCACTTGCGCCTGCATCAGCACACCGCCCTCCGGCACGGCCAGGTGTTCGGCGTGCCATTGCGCGTCGCGCCGGGTGAAGCTCAGGCGCAGCGCGTCATGCTGTTCCAGCACCGCCAGCAGGGCTTGCTCCAGGCGATGGGGATCGAGCAGTTGCAGCGGTTTGAGCACCAGCGCCTGGTTCCAGTGTTGACGCGCGGGAATCTCTGTCTCGAAGAACCACTGCTGGATCGGCGTGAGCCCCGAGCGGCCGCTCAGCATGCCTTGCTCGGCGCTGACCTGCTCGGCGCGTGTGGCGACGGCGGCCAGGGTCTGTACGGTCTGGTGCTGGAACAAATCCCGCGGGCTGAAGTGAATCCCGGCCTGGCGCGCACGGCTGACCACCTGGATCGACAGGATCGAATCGCCGCCCAGTTCAAAGAAGTTATCGTCGAGACCGACCTGCTGCACGTTCAACACCGCGCACCAGATCGCCGCCAACGCCTGCTCCAGCGCGTTGCGCGGCGCCACGTAGTGTTGGCGATTCGCCTCGGCATCCGGCGGCGGCAAGGCGCGGCGGTCGAGCTTGCCGTTGGCGGTCAGCGGCATGCTGTCCAGCACGAGCCAATGGGCGGGCACCATGTAGTCCGGCAGTTGCGCTTTGAGGTGCGCCTTCAAGGCGTCGCGCAAGGGGCCGTGCTCGGCGTCGCTGGCCAGATAGGCCACCAGCTGTTTGCCGCTCGGCGAATCCAGCGCCAGCACCACCGCTTCAAGCACGGCGGGATGTTCGAGCAGGCGCGTTTCGATCTCGCCCAGTTCGATGCGGAAACCACGGATCTTCACCTGATGGTCGATCCGCCCGAGGTATTCCACCTGGCCATCGCTCAGTTGGCGCACCAGATCGCCGGTGCGGTACAGGCGACCGCCATGGGCCGCGAAGGGGTCCGCGACAAAACGCTCCGCGGTCATCCCCGGACGCTGGTGATAACCCTGCGCCAGCCCTGCCCCGCCGACGTACAACTCGCCGCTCGCGCCTTGCGGTACCAGGGCCAGGTCGGCGTCGAGAATATAGGCCACGCGGGCGCCGACGATGCTGCCGATCGGCACGCTGCCGACGCCCTCCGCCAAGTGCTGCGGTGCGAGGCCGGCCAGCGGCATCACCACGGTTTCAGTCGGGCCGTAGGCGTTGAAAAACACCTGCGGCTGGAACGCGGCGCGGATGCGCTGCAGGTGTTCGCCGGTCAGCGCCTCGCCGCCGGTGATGCACAACCGCACCGGCAAGGTCTGCCGCTGGGTCGCCAGCCATTGCGCCAACTGGCTGCCATAGCTCGGGGTGAAGCCCAGCACATTGATGCGGTGGGTGCGGATCAGCCCGCAGATCTGCTCGGCATCCCACTGGCCCTGGGCGCGCAATACCAGTTGTGCGCCGCTGAGCAACGGCACCAGCAAACGCTCGGTGGCGGCGTCGAAGTTGATCGAATAGAAGTGCAGCTCACAGTCATCCGGGCGCATGCCGAAACGCTCGATCACGGCCTGGCAGTGCATGGCGATTTCGCCGTGGCACACCACCACGCCTTTCGGCTTGCCGGTGGAGCCGGAGGTGTAGATCAGGTACGCCGGGTGTTGCGGCAGGCTGAGAAACGGCGGCTCACTGGCCGGGTAGTTCACCAGCACCGGCAGGTCGTCTTCGAGGCACCAGCACGCCAGCGTCGCCGGCAGTTCACCGAGGGCGGCGAACATCGCCGCATCACTGAGCAGCAAGCCGATGCCGCTGTCTTCGATCATGTAATGCAGGCGGTCCAGCGGGTACTCCGGGTCCAGCGGCACATAGGCGCCGCCGGCCTTGAGAATCGCCAGCAGGCCGATGACCATTTCCAGGGAGCGCGGCAACGCCAGGCCGACCCGCACCTGCGGGCCGACGCCACGCTCGCGCAGCATCCAGGCCAGGCGGTTGGCGCGGGCATTCAGTTCGCGGTAGCTGAGGGTCTCACCGGCAAACGTCAGTGCCGGCGAGTCGGCACGGGCCAGTGCCTGCTGGTTGAACAGTGAGTGAAGGCACTGGTCGAGGCGCTGTTCAGCCGCGTCGTTCCCCAGGCTGCGCTGCAATGCGTGCTGCTCGTCGGCACCCAGCATCGGCAGTTCGCTGAGGCGTTGCTGCGGGTCGGCGATCAGCGCTTCGAGCAGGTTGCACCAATGTTCGGCCATGCGCGCAACGCGCGGCTCATCGAACAAATCGGTGCTGTAGGTCAGGCAGCATCCCAGGCGATGGTCGAGGTCGGTGACTTCCAGGTTGAGGTCGAACTTGGTCGCACGCGCATCGTTGGCCAGGTACTCGACGCTCATCCCGCCCAGTTGGCGGCGCTGCTGGAATTCCCAGCGCTGCACGTTGCACATCACTTGGAACAGCGGGTTGTACGCCGCGCTGCGCGGTGGTTGCAGCGCTTCCACCAGATGGTCGAACGGCAGGTCCTGGTGAGACTGGCCCTCGATCACGGTGTGACGGACTTGCTCGAACAACTCACCGACGCTCATCTGCCCGTCGAGCCGGCAACGCAGTACCTGAGTGTTGAGGAAGGCGCCGATCAGCCCTTCGCTTTCCGGGCGAATCCGATTGGCCACCGGAGCGCCGATGCGCAGGTCGGTCTGGCCGCTGTAGCGGTAGAGCAACACCGCCAGGGTGGCGGTCATGCTCATGAACAGGGTCAGGCCGTGCGCAGCATTGAAGGCCCGAACGCGCGCGGCCAGTTCGTCGCTCAAATCAAAACGGTACAGCCCGCCGCGGTGGCTTTGCACCGGCGGCCGCGGGCGGTCGCCGGGCAGTTCCAGCAGCGGATGCTCATAACCCAATTGCGCGATCCAGTAATCGAGCTGGCGCTGGCGCTCGCCGGACTCCAGCCACTGGCGCTGCCACACGCTGTAGTCGAGGTACTGCACCGGCAGCGGCGCCAGCGGCGAGTCGCGCTCGTCGATGAAGGCTTCGTACAGCGCGCTGAGCTCACGGGCAAAGATGTCCATGGCCCAGCCTTCGGTGACGATATGGTGCAAGGTCAGCACCAGGTAATGCTCCTGCGCGCCGGCCTTGACCAGGCACACGCGCAACAGCGGCCCGGTTTCCAGGTTGAACGGCGTGTGCGCCTCGACATCGGCCAGCTGCTGCAAGCGTTGCTCGCATTCGAGGTGGCTCAGCGCCGAGAAGTCCTGCCAGCCCATGCGCAGGCCGGTCTGCGCCGACACCTGCTGATGGGCCACGCCATCGACGCTCGGGAAGGTGGTCCGCAGGGTTTCGTGGCGCATGACCAAGGCCTGCAACGCGGCCTCGAAACGCCCCACGTCGAGCACCCCGCGCAAACGCGCCATGCCGCCGACGTTGTACGCCGGGCTGTCCGGCTCCAACTGCCAGAGGAACCACATCCGCTGCTGGGAATAGGACAGCGGCACCGGCCGGCTGCGGTCGACCTGGGCGATGGCGGTCTGTTGGTTGCGTTGGCCGGCGGCCTGGATCTGCCCGACCTGCTCGGCAAATGCGCCGAGTTCGCTGGCTTCGAACAGGGTGCGCAACGGCAGCTCGACGTCACACGCCTGGCGGGTGCGCGAGATGATTTGCGTGGCCAGCAACGAATGGCCGCCGAGGGCGAAAAAATCATCGCGCAGGCCGATCCGTGGCAGGCCCAGCACTTCGCGCCAGATCGCCGCAATCTGCTGCTGCAATGGGCTCTCGGGTTCAACGTGTTCGCGGGTTTGCCACACCGGCTCGGGCAGCGCACGGCGGTCCAGCTTGCCGCTCGGGCTCAGGGGCATGGCGTCCAGGCGCATCAGGTGCGCGGGCACCATGTATTCCGGCAGCGCGGCGGCCAGGGCGGCTTTGACGGTTTGGGCGTCGAGCGCGGCAGTGGCGGTGTAATAGCCGATCAATTGGTCATCGCGCACCAGCACCACGGCCTGGGCGATACCGTCGAGGGCCAGCAGGCGCGCTTCGATTTCTTGCGGCTCGACGCGAAAGCCGCGCAACTTGACCTGCTGATCGAGACGACCGAGGTAGTCGAGCACGCCGTCAGCGCTCCAGCGTGCGCGGTCACCGCTGCGATACAGACGGCTGCCCGGCGCGCCCAAGGGGTCAGCGACAAAACGCTCGGCGGTGAGCCCGGCGCGGCCGAGGTAACCGCGTGCCAGGCCGATGCCGCCGATGCACAGCTCGCCCGGCACTCCCGCTGGCAACGGGTTGAGCTGCTCGTCGAGCACGCGGCAGATCACATTGCCCAGCGGTCGGCCAATCGGCGAGCGCTCGCCATCCTCGGCGCGGCAGTGCCAATGAGTGACGTTGATCGCGGTTTCGGTCGGGCCATAACGGTTGTGCAACTGCACCGCCGGCAACCGCGCAAGCACACGGTCACGCAACTCGGCGGGCAAGGCTTCGCCGCCGCAGAACAGACGGCGCAGGCTGGTGCATTCGGCCGCCAACGGCTCGTCGATAAACAGCTGCAACAGCGGCGGCACAAAGTGCAGAGTGGTCACGCCATGGGCCTGCACCAGTTGCGCGATGCGCTGCGGGTCGCGCTGCTCGCCCGGCCCCGCCAACACCAGGCGGCAGCCGGTGATCAGCGGCCAGAAGCACTCCCACACCGACACGTCGAAACTGATCGGGGCTTTTTGCAGCAGCACGTCGCTGTCATTCAGCGCATAGGTGGCCTGCATCCACTGCAAGCGCTCGGCCAGGGCCGCATGGGTGTTGCCCACGCCCTTGGGTTGGCCGGTGGAGCCGGAGGTGTAGATCACGTAGGCGAGGTGCTCGCCGTCCAGATGCAGGCCCGGCGGCTGGGTCGGCCAGCGGTCGAGGTGCAGGCTGTCCATGGCAATCACGCACACGTCTTCGGCCGTGGGTAATTGCGCCAGCAACGCGGTCTGGGTCAGCAGCAGGTGGACGCCGCTGTCCTTGAGCATGTAGGCCAGGCGCTCGGCGGGGTAATCCGGGTCCAGCGGCACGTAGGCGCCGCCGGCCTTGATGATCGCCAGCAGGCCGATCAACAGTTGCGGCGAACGCTCGGCGGCGATGGCCACGCACACGTCGGGGCCGACGCCCTTGTCGCGCAGGTAATGGGCCAGGCGGTTGGCCTGGGTGTGCAGTTGGGCAAAGCTCAGGCTGCCGCCCTGCCAGACCAGCGCGGTGCGGTCCGAGGTGTGTTGGTTGAGCTGTTCGGGCAAGCATTGCCGGGCCGGCGCGCAAGGCGCTTCGCTCCAGGGCCGCTGTTCGTCGTGTTGTATCAATTTGAGGTCGCCGAGAGCCCGCTGCGGTTGCTCGCACACGGCGTGCAGCAGGTTGATGAAGTGCTCGGCCAGGCGTTGGATGGTGGTGCTTTCGAACAATTCGTCGGCGTAGTCGAACGCCAGGCTCAGGCGCCCGTTGCGGTCTTCTTCGCTGTGCAATTGCAGGTCGAACTTGGCTTCGCGGCTGTGCCACGCCAGTTCTTCGGCGAGCAGGCCCGGCAGGCGACGCAAAGCGCCGAGGTCGCGCTGCTGATGGTTGAACATCACCTGGAACAGGCCCTGTTCACGGGCGTGGGGGAACGCTTCGAGCAGTTGTTCGAAGGGCAGATCCTGATGGGCCTGGGCGCCCACTGCCGCCTGGCGCGTGGCCGCCAACAGCTGGTTGAACGGCAGGCGCCCGTCCAGCTCGGCGCGCAGTACCAGGGTGTTGATAAAGAAGCCGACCAGGCCTTGGGTTTCCTGGCGCGGGCGGTTGGCGCTGGGCACGCCGATGCGGATGTCGCGCTGGCCGCTGTAGCGGTAGAGCAAGGTCTGGAACGCCGCGAGCAACAGCATGAACGGCGTCGATTGGTTGGCCTGGGCAGTCTGGCGAATCGCCGCGCTGAGGCTTGCGCCCAGACGCACGTTGTGGCGCGAAGCACTGTTGCGTTGCCGCGCCGCACGCGGGTGATCGGTGGCCAGGCTCAAGGCCGGGTGTTCGTCTCCCAACTGCGCCTTCCAGTACGCCAGTTGCCGCTGGCCTTCGCCCTCGGCCAACCATTGGCGCTGCCAGTTGCCGTAGTCGGCGTATTGCACGGCCAGTGGCGGCAGTTGCAGGGGCTGGCCCTGAGACGCCGCGGCGTACAGGCGGGAGAACTCATCGATGAGGATATTCAGCGACCAGCCGTCGGCGATGATGTGATGCAGCGTCACCAGCAACTGATGATCTTCGTCGTCCAGGCGCACCAGGCTCACCCGCAGCAGCGGGCCGTTTTCCAGGTCGAACGCGGTGTGCGCCTGCTCCTCGCGGATCTGCTGCGCCCGGGCTTCGCGCGCGGCGGCGGGCAGGTCGCCAAGGTCGATGACGTGCAAGTCGAATGCGCTGCTGGCCAACACCCGTTGGAAGGCTTGCCCATCCCGTTCGTAGAAGCGCGTGCGCAGGGCTGGGTGGCGCTGGATCAGCTGCGCGAAGCTGGCGCGCACTGCGTCTGCATCCAGCTCGCCGCGCAGGCGCAGGGCACCGGGGATGGTGTATGCGTAGCTCTGCGGGTCGAGTTGCCAGGTGATCCACAGGCGATTCTGTGCGAGGGATTGCGGCAGTTCATCCTCATGCGACAAGCACTGGATCGCGCCTTGGGCGACGCCGCCATCCTGCTGCAGCTGTGCCACATCGGCGGCGAAGGCCGACAAGGTCGGCGCTTCGAACAGCAGGCGCAGGTTCAGTTCCAGGCCCAGGGTTTCGCGCAGGCGCGCAACCACTTGGGTCGCGCTGATGGAGTTGCCGCCGAGCAGGAAGAAGTGGTCATCCGCCGCTACCGTCGCAACCTGCAACTGCTCGCACCAGATCGCCGCGATCTGGGTCTGCAAGGTGGACGCCAGCGCGACATCACTGGCCGCCCCTTGCAGACCGGGGAACTGCGCGTAGCTGTCGAGGCTGCCATCGGCGTAACGCAACGCACACGCCGAGCGCTGCAGCTTGCCGCTGGAGGTCTTCGGCAACGCGCCGGGGTTGAGCAGCACCACCACGCACGGCGCCTCTTGATAGGCTTCGGCCACGGCTTGGCGGATCGCCGTGATCAGCGCTTGCGGCGCGAGGATTTTCTGCACGCTGCGGCTGATCTCAGCGGCGATACCGATGCCTTCCTGGCCCTGCTCATTCACCGCGAACGCCGCGACCCGGCCTTTGCGCACCACCTCCACTTCGCGCTCGATGGTCTGCTCGATGTCCTGCGGGTAGAGGTTGTGGCCGCGCACGATCAGCAGGTCTTTCAAGCGCCCGGTGATGTACACCTCGCCCTCGCGGATAAAGCCCAGGTCGCCGCTGCGCAGCCAGGTGCGGCCGGCGTGCTGGACGAAGGTCTTGGCGCTGGCTTCGGGGTTGCGCCAGTAGCCGTGGGCAATGCTCGGGCCGCTGGCCCAGAGTTCGCCGACGCAGTTGTCAGGCAGTTCGCTCAAGGTGTGGGGATCGGCGATCAGCACCGCGTGGTCCGGCTGATGTGTGCCGCAACTCATGATCGCCGCGCCCGGCCCCGGCTCGGCGCGGTTGGCGGCCAGCGCCTGCGCATCCAGGCGCAGCGCCGGGATACCGTGGCCACGGCGGCCGCCGGCGACAAACAGGGTTGCTTCGGCCAGGCCGTAGGAGGCGAAGAAGTTGTTCGCGGTGAAACCGCACGGGGCGAACTTCTCGGCGAAGCGTTCCAGGGTGTCGAGGCGGATCGGTTCGGAGCCGGAATACGCTACGCGCCAGCGCTTCAAATCCAGGCGTTCCAGGGCCGATTCGCTGACCCGTTCGCTGCACAAGCGGTAGGCGAAATCCGGGCCGCCGCTGATGGTGCCGCCGTATTCGCTGATCGCTTCCAGCCAGCGCAAGGGCCGGCCGAGGAAGTACGCCGGCGACATCAACACGCAGGGCACGCCGCTGAAGATCGGTTGCAGCAGGCCGCCGATCAGGCCCATGTCGTGGTACAGCGGCAGCCAACTGACGATCACGTCATCCGGGTTCAGGTCGATGCCGAAACCGCGCCGGATCAGCAGTTCATTGGCAACCAGATTGCCGTGGCTGACCTGCACGCCCTTGGGCAAGGCGGTGGAGCCCGAGGTGTATTGCAGGAAGGCGATGTCGTCGGCTTGCACATCGGTGGCGACCCAGCGCTCGGCAAGCGCGCTGTCGAGGGTGTCGACCGCCAGCAGCGGCGGCGCGTTTTCGATCTGCGCCAAGTCGTCGCCGAGGCTGGCGATGGTCAGCAACAGGCGCGGTTCGGCGTCGGCGATGATCGACAGCAAGCGCGCCTGGTGATGGTGACGAGCGGACTCCGGCGGATAGGCCGGCACCGCGATCACCCCGGCGTACAGGCAACCGAAGAACGCCGCCACGTAGTCCGGCCCGCTGGGGAACAACAACACGGCACGGTCGCCCAGGTCGGCGTTGGCCTGCAGGGCGGCGGCGATGGTACGGGCGCGCTGGTCGAGGTCGCGGTAGCTGAGGACCACGTTGTGTTCGGCGGACTCAGCGAGGAAACGCAGAGCGATCCGCTCCGGAGTCTGCGCGGCGCGGCGTTGAAGGGACTGGGCCAGGGTGCGGGGAAGTTCGAAGGCGTCCATCATGGGGGTTCCTGCCTGAAATCGGCTTACGGGAAAATCGGGAAGGGTTCAGCCGGCGGTCAGTCGCCGCGCCGCGCCATTGCGCCAGCGCGCCAGGTGTTCCTCGGCGTAGCGCCGCACACAGCGCAGCACCGCGCTTTCGTGCTGCACCAGAAAGAAGTGGTGGCCGTCGAACAGGTCCAGGGAAAACCCGCTGGCGGCGTCTGCCTGCCAGTCGAGTAACTGGTCGGCGCGCACGCTGTCCTGCTTGCCGCCGAACACATGGATCGGCATGCCCAGCGGCTCGCGTCGGCCGTAGGCGAAGCTGCCGCAGAGCAGGAAGTCGGCGCGCAGGATCGGCAGCATCAACTGCATCAATTCGCGGTTGGCCAGGGCTGCTTCGGCGGTGCCTTGCAGGTCGCGCAAGCGGGCGATCAGTTGCTCATCGGTCTTTTCGCGGGCGTACTCGCTGACGTCGCGTCGCGCCGGGCCGGCGGTGCCGGACGCAAACAGCGCCAGCGGCGCAGGCACGTTGCGCGCTTTGAGCGCGTGCGCCAGCTCGAACGCCAGCAGGCCGCCAAGGCTGTGGCCGAACAACGCGTAGGGGCCGTTCAGGTCACGACTGATTTCATCCGCCAACTGCGCGGCCAAGGCGCCGATGTCGCGTTGCAACGGCTCGTCCATCCGCATGCCACGCCCCGGCAACTCCAGCGGGCACACCTGCAACCAGTCCGGCAGAACACGCCGCCAACGCACGTACACCATGGCGCTGGCCCCCGAATAAGGCAGGCAGAACAGGCGCAGTCGAGTCGGCGCGCTCATCGCTCGGCGCCCCCCACCTGAAACGCGCCATATGCACGATAAAAACCCATCTCGCCCTCCTGCGGGTGCTGATCCTTGGCCGTTTTACCAACGAACCTGTCACCCAGAAGAACGGACGGCGTCGCCAAATAATTAGTCGTCGAGGACGAGCGAGACGGGGTTCACACCTTCAGCCCACGGACAAAATCAGTCAGACCTCTCATTTGACAATAATTATCATTCAGCATAATTTGTTGCCCGATGTGTAGGAGGCCTCAGCACGGACGCCCTCCCCTAACCTCTTTTGCGATCAAGGTGATTTCCATGACGGAACAAGTATCCACAGGCAGGTGCGACTCACCGCTGCTCCAGGCATTCGTCGATAATCGGCTGATTCTGGTAAAGATCGCAGCACGTATTACCGGCTGCCGCTCCCGGGCCGAAGACGTCGTGCAGGATGCCTACTTCCGGCTGCAATCGGCGCCGACGATCACCTCATCGTTCAAGGCGCAATTGAGTTATCTGTTCCAGATCGTGCGCAACCTGGCGATCGATCACTATCGCAAGCAGGCCCTGGAGCTCAAATATTCGGGGACCGAAGAGGAAGGCTTGAATGTGGTGATTCAGGGCGCGTCACCGGAAACTTCGCACATCAATTTCAACACCCTGGAGAACATCGCCGACGCCCTGACGGAACTGCCCCAGCGCACCCGCTACGCGTTCGAGATGTACCGCCTGCACGGCGTGCCGCAAAAGGACATCGCCAAGGAACTCGGCGTCTCGCCGACCCTGGTCAACTTCATGATTCGCGATGCGCTGGTGCATTGCCGCAAGGTGTCGGGCAGTCACAGCGATACATTTGCACGGCGGCTCTGAAACTCGCCCCGTCGCGGAGCCTGGTCTCCCGAAACCTCAGGGCACCGCCGTCACATCGATGCGATAGGGCTCGAATATCTTCAACAGCTCGCCGTCATCGCGCAAACGTTTGAGCAGGCCGGCAAACGCTACGCTGCTGATCGGCGCCTTGGGCCGCAGCAACGCGTAGTGGTGGTACACCTGGTCGACGCGCTCCGAGATCAGGAACTGGGCGGCCATGTCGACGTTGCGCGCCAGAAAATCACTCAGGTACGAGCGGGTCACCAGGGCGATATCGGCGCGACCGCGCGCAACCATCAGCAGGTTGCTGTCATGGGAGTAGGTCAACGTCGCGTTGAAGTGCTCGGTCATGAACTTGGGGTCGGCATTGAAGTTGGCGAAGGCGTAGTGATAACCGCTGAATACCGCCAGGCGCTTGCCGCCAAGGCTGGTGAAATAATTCTGGTCGCGATCGGGCTCACGCTGGGCGACGAAGATTTCGGCATCTTCCAGGCCCATATCGACCGTGGTGTGAGGAATCTTCTGCCAGCCCCAGTCGGGGTTTTCGAAAATCGCCACGTCGACCCGGCCCTGCTCGAAATCGCGAAAGCGTCGCGGGATCGAGGTCGGCACCAGCACGAACTGATAGTCGGTTTGCGAGGCGTTCAGGGCTTCGACCAACTGCGGCAGCAATCCGGTGTCGGCGCCCTGCTCGGGGCGCACGGTGTACGGCGGAAAATGCGCAGCGCCGATCCTCACCAATTGCGCAGCCGAAGCCGGCATCCACGCAACGGTGCCCAGTGCCCATAAAGTAAGTCCTGCAGCCAGTCGCCATGGCGAAAACATTAAGGCACACACCGTTTAACCTGCTGATGGCAATAAGCTAGGCGTTTTTGTCTGGCGAGACAACTTCCACCGGAAAATTAATAGCTTGCGCCTCAATCAGCCTTCAAAACCATCAACAACGCCTCTTCGGCCAACTGCTCGAGGGTCAAGCTGCCCTCGGCGCGGAACCAAGTGGTGGTCCAGGACAAGGCACCGGTGAGGAAGCGCCGGGCGATAAACACATCCCCCTTGATATAGCCGGCGGCCTTGGCCTCGCCCAGCACCTGCAGCCAGATCGCTTCATAGACATCACGCAAGGCCAGCACCCGGGCCTGGCCCTCGGCCGACAGCGAACGCCACTCGTACACCAACACCGCCATGGCTTCGCCACTGCCGCCCATGATCGACTGCAATTCGCAGCGAATCAGCGCCAGCACGCGCTCGCGCACCGTGCTCGCCTCTTCCAGCGACGCACGCATCAGCGCAGTGTTGTAGCGGATGGTTTCTTCCATCACCGCGCGCAGGATCTCGTCCTTGCTCTTGAAGTGATGAAAGATGCTGCCGGACTGGATGCCCACGGCACCGGCCAGGTCGCGCACGGTGGTGCGCTCGAAGCCCTTGTTGCGAAACAGGTGAGCCGCGGTTTGCAGCAACTTGCCCCGGGCACTGTCGGGGTCGGTCAATTGGCCGCCGTCGACCATGGCGCGCATCACCCGCAGGGCTTTGTGCTCATCCATGCTGCTCTCCTTTACGTCTGCTGACATCTTGGGCGGCAATTTAGGCCGTGCCTGCCAGCCAAGCAAGCGCTTGGCTGAAAACTTGTGTCCGGAGTTTACAAACCAAGCGCTTGCTTGGTAGTCTCGTCTCCAGCCATTCGAGGAAGGATTTCTCATGAGCAAGACGGTTCGCATCGGCTGCGCCAGCGCCTTCTGGGGCGACACCTGCACCGCCGCCGCCCAGTTGGTACACGGCGGCAAGCTGGACTATCTGGTGTTCGACTACCTGGCGGAAGTCACAATGTCGATCCTCGCCGCTGCGCGGATCAAAGATCCCCAGGCCGGCTACGCCACGGACTTTGTCGAGGTGCTGTCGCCGCTGCTGGCCGAAATCCAGCGCCAGGGCATCCGCGTGATCAGCAACGCGGGGGGCATCCACCCCCAGGCCTGCGCCGCCGCCCTGCAAGCGGCCTGCGACGCGGCGCAACTGCCGCTGAAAATCGCCGTGCTGCTGGGCGATGACCTGCAGCCCCAACTCAAACACCTGCGCGACAGCGTCGACATGTTCAACGGCGCGCCGCTGCCGCCGCTGTGCGTGTCCGCCAATGCCTACCTCGGCGCGCCGGGCATTGTCCGCGCGCTTGAGCTGGGGGCGGATATCGTCATCACCGGGCGGGTGGTCGACAGCGCGGTGGTCAGCGCCGCGTTGGTGCATGAATTCAACTGGTCATGGCAGGACTACGACCGCCTCGCCCAGGCCGCCCTGGCCGGGCATATCATCGAATGCGGCGCGCAGTGTACCGGCGGCAACTTCACCGATTGGCGCGACGTGCCGGATTACGAGCACATCGGTTTTCCCATCGTCGACGTCAGCGCCGACGGCCAGTTCACCGTGAATAAAGTCGCGGGCAGCGGCGGGTTGATCAGCGAGCTGAGCGTGGCCGAACAACTGCTCTACGAAATCGGCGACCCGCGCGCCTACTTGCTGCCCGATGTGATCTGCGATTTCAGCCAGGTCAAATTGCAGCAGCAAGGCAAACACAGTGTGCGTCTGCACGGTGCCAAGGGTTTACCGCCGACCGCTCAATACAAGGTCAGCGCCACTTACCCGGATGGCTTTCGCTGCACCGCCAGTTGCCTGATCGCCGGGATCGACGCGGTGGCCAAGGCCGAGCGGGTCGCCCAGGCGATTATCGACAAGACGTCGGAGCTGTTCAGCCAGCGCGGTTGGGCGCCCTACACCGAGGTGAACATCGAACTGCTCGGCAGCGAAGCCACCTACGGCGCGCATGCGCGACGCCGGGACTGCCGCGAGGTGGTGGTGAAGTTGGCGGTGCGCCACCCGAGCAAGCCGGCGCTGGTGCTGTTCGCCCGCGAAATCGCCCAGGCCGCCACCGGCATGGCGCCGGGGCTGACCGGCATCGTCGGCGGGCGGCCGACGGTGTATCCGTTGATTCGACTGTTTTCGTTCCTGATCGATAAATCGTCCTGTGAGCTGGCGATTGATTTGCAGGGTGAACGCCACGCTTGCGCGCTTCCGGCCAGCCACGCACTGGGCACGCCGGCGGCCGCCCTCGAACCGCCCAAACCCCAAGGCCGCGCCGATGCCAGCGTGCCCCTGGTGAAACTCGCGGTGGCCCGTTCCGGCGACAAGGGCAACCACAGCAACATCGGGGTGATTGCCCGCGACCCGGCGTACCTGCCGTGGATCGCCGAAGCCCTGACCCCGGCCGTGGTCGTCGACTGGATGGGCCACGTGCTCGACCCCGTCCACGGTCGCGTCGAACGCTGGTACCTGCCCGGCAGCCACAGCCTCAACTTCCTGCTGGAAAACGCCTTGGGCGGCGGCGGCATCGCCAGCCTGCGCATCGACCCGCAGGGCAAGGCCTTTGCCCAGCAGTTGCTGGAAATCCCCATCGCCGTGCCGCAGCACATCGCCGATCAACTCACGTAAAGGAGCGTTGCCGTGGCCTTCGACTCGATCTTCAAAGCCGACCTGCCGGATGTCCTCAAAGGGGAGTCATAAACCATGCCGGTGATCGAAACCCTGATCGACGCCCACAGCCCAGACTTCGTGCGCAACCGCGAAGCGCTGCTGGCGAGCCTGCAGCAACTGCGCCTGTTGGAGCAGAACCTGTTGAGCAAGGCGCTGGAAGCCAAGCCCAAGTTCGACAAACGCGGGCAATTGCTGCCGCGTGAACGCCTCAACCTGCTGCTGGACCCTGGCGCGCCGTTCCTGGAACTGGCCAGCCTGGCCGGCTACAAACTCCATGACGACAAGGACGGCAGCGCCGCCGGCGGCGGGTTGATCGCCGGCATCGGTTACGTCAGCGGCGTGCGCGTGCTGGTGGTGGCGAATAACAGCGCGATCAAGGGCGGCACCATTTCCCCCACGGGCCTGAAGAAATCCCTGCGCCTGCAACAGATCGCGATGGAAAACCAACTGCCGGTGGTGACCCTCGCCGAAAGCGGCGGCGCCAACCTCAACTACGCGGCGGAGATTTTCGTCGAAGGCGCGCGCAGCTTCGCCAACCAGGCGCGCATGTCGGCCATGGGCTTGCCGCAGATCACCGTGGTCCACGGCTCGGCCACGGCGGGCGGCGCGTATCAGCCGGGGCTGTCGGATTACGTGGTGGTGGTGCGCGGCAAGGCCAAGCTGTTCCTGGCCGGCCCGCCGCTGCTCAAGGCCGCGACCGGCGAAGTCGCCACCGATGAAGCACTGGGCGGCGCCGAGATGCACGCGCAAATCGCCGGCACCGCGGAATACCTGGCGGAAAACGATGCCGACGGGGTGCGGATCGTGCGCGAGATCGTCAGCCTGCTGCCGTGGAACGAGCGCCTGCCGTCGATGCCCAAACGCACGTATGCCGAGCCGCTGTACCCCATCGACGAACTGCTCGGGCTGATCCCCGACGACCCGAAAAAACCCTACGACGTCCGCGAAATCCTCGCACGCCTGGCCGACGGTTCGAACTTCCTCGAGTTCAAGGGCGAGTTCGACGCACATACCGTGTGCGGCCACCTGCACATCCAGGGCCGCGCCGTCGGCGTGATCGGCAATAACGGCCCGATCACGCCCAAGGGCGCCAGCAAGGCCGCGCAATTCATCCAACTGTGCGACCAGAGCCGCACGCCGCTGCTGTTCCTGCACAACACCACCGGCTTTATGGTCGGCACCGAGGCGGAACAGCAAGGCGTGATCAAGCACGGCGCGAAGATGATCCAGGCGGTGGCCAATGCCCGTGTGCCCAAACTCACCGTGGTGATCGGCGGCTCCTACGGCGCCGGCAACTACGCCATGTGCGGCCGCGGCCTCGACCCGCGCTTCATCTTCGCCTGGCCCAACAGCCGCACCGCCGTGATGGGCGGCGCCCAGGCCGGCAAAGTGCTGCGCATCGTCACCGAAGCCAAACAACAGAAAGACGGCCTGACCCCCGACCCCAAGATGCTCGACATGCTGGAACAAGTCACCGCACAAAAACTCGACAGCCAATCCACCGCGCTGTACGGCAGTGCAAACCTATGGGATGACGGCCTGATCGACCCACGGGATACCCGCACGTTGCTGGGGTTCCTACTGGATATCTGCCAGGAAGCCGACATACGGACGTTGCAACCGAACAGCTTTGGCGTAGCACGGCTCTAAAGTCATCAAGACAACAAAACCCTGCTGTTGCTCTGCTTTTGCTCTGCTTTTGATTTTGATTTTGATCTTAGGCGCCCCGTCAAACCACGCTGGCCGAACGCAGGCTTGAATCCGTGGGCAACCCGGCAGGACGCCGGGTTAGCCGTCCTGGGCCAGGG
>NZ_JBWKXO010000025.1:0-92896 GCF_059423025.1 Pseudomonas sp. GW704-F2
GCTCCCGATAGCGGTGTATCTGTTGCTTGATAAGTCGACTGACCCGCCGCTATCGGGAGCAAGCTCCCTCCCACACTTAATGTTCAGCGTTAGGTAGGTCGCGTAAGAAGCTGAATTTTAAGCATAAAAAAACGGCGCTCACGGGGCGCCGTTTTTTTTGCTCGCAGTGAACACCTGACTCAGTAGTAGGCGTTTTCTTTCTGCGTATGGTCAGTCACATCACGAACGCCCTTGAGCTCCGGAATGCGCTCCAGCAAGGTACGCTCGATGCCTTCACGCAGGGTCACATCCGCCTGACCGCAGCCCTGGCAGCCGCCGCCGAACTTCAATACGGCGATACCGTCATCCACCACGTCGATCAAGCTGACCTGCCCACCGTGGCTGGCCAGCCCAGGGTTGATCTCGGTTTGCAGGTAGTAATTGATGCGCTCGTTGACCGGGCTGTCGGCATTGACGTTCGGCACCTTGGCGTTCGGCGCCTTGATGGTCAATTGGCCGCCCATGCGGTCAGTGGCGTAGTCGACCACCGCGTCGTCGAGGAACGCTTCGCTGAAGGCATCGATATACGCGGTGAAGCTTTTCAGCCCCAGCGCGGTGTCTTCCGGCTTCTCTTCGCCCGGCTTGCAGTAGGCGATGCACGTCTCGGCGTACTGGGTGCCAGGCTGGGTGATAAAGACGCGGATGCCGATACCCGGGGTGTTCTGCTTGGACAGCAGGTCAGCCAGGTAATCGTGGGCGGCGTCGGTAATGGTTATGGCAGTCATGGAAACTCCTCACAGGCTTGCTGGCAGTTTACGCCAAAATATTACGCAGATACAAAGCCCCAGTAATTTTGTCGGAAAAGCCTCACCATCGCCGTCAGAGGTTTTCATAGCGGTTCATATCCAGCACACCCTCTTCCACCGGCGTGGTTTCGCGGATGTAGGTCGACAGATCGTGGAAGTACTCCCAGAACTGCGGATGGCTGCGGCGCACCCCCCAACGATCGACGATCTTCTCGAAGTGCTGGGCGTCGCGGGCACTTTCCATGGCCGCGACGAACGCCGGCACTTGCTCGGCCGGGATATTGAACATGAAGTTCGGATAACTGCTCAGCACGCCGGGGTAGACCGTCAACGTGTCCAGGCCCGGTTGATAGCGAGAAGCCTCACCCAGCATGAACGCGACATTAGTGTGGGCACGGTTGCGCAGCAGGCTGTAGACCTCACGATGACCGGTGCGGGTTTCGATGCGCAGCATGGTCGCTTCCGGCAATTGGTCGATGACCTTGAGCCCCGCCGCCGGGCGCAACGTCAGGCGACTCAGGGCCTGCTCGGCATCGCGCAGCACCGGTTCGAGGCCCGGCCGCGAGCAGTAGGCGCCGGCACAGCGATTGATCGGGTCCGGGCTGGCATTGAGGTCGCCATAACGCGCTAGCAACTGGTTGACGAAATCGCGTTTCGGGTCTTTTTCATTCAGTTTCAGGCCGGTGGGTTTATCGTCGTCGATCGACTCATAGTCCATCCACAACTTGACCTTGCCGCCGTTCTGATACCAATCGTCGAGGAAATCGTCCCGCGAATTGGCCGGCATCAGGCGCAGGAAGTTCTGTTCGGCGCCATTGCGGATCAGGTCGAAGTACAAACGGGTCTGGGCCTGATGGGAGACGTTGCCGAACACGTCAAAATTGACCACCAATTGGTAGTAGGTGCGCTCCAGCAACGGGTAATCGAACAACCACATCGTCTGCGGGACTTCACCGATCAGGCCTTTATTGACCGACGCGCTGTCGAAGTGACGGAAGATGCTCAACAACGCATTGTCGTTGCCGGCCCACAGCGTCGACCAACCGGGCGCCGGCAACTCGCCATAGCGGTAGCGACGCAGCGCTTCGTACTCGTTGCGCTTGTCACGGTACTTGAGCCACAGGCTGAGCACGCTGCCCACGTCGTCGTTCTGCCCGGGCATTGCCAGCAACGGCGTGGCCCGGCCGCGATAGAGCGGATCGGTGATGTACAGGTCGTGTTCGGGGGCCTGGAACAGCGCCCAGAAATTGTCGCGGATCACGTCCGTGGCGATCTGGCCCCGGCACACCGGGCCACGGATGAAGGTGCGGACAAAGTACTCGGCGTTATCGAGCATGAACTGGTAGCGCGCCTGGGCCGGAATCGCCTCGAACGTCTCGAACGGGTTGGCACGACGGCCCGGACCGTAGCCCGGCAAGGCGCTGACCTGCCAGTCGCCGCTGTAGAACAAGGCTTTGACCCGTTCCATTTTCGCCGCGCTGAGCGGGTACGTGATGTGGGTCTTATGGACGATCACCCCTTGTATCGGCCACAGCCGGTAGTAGATCCGGGTACCGGGATCGTCGTTGGGGCGACGGGTATTGATCAGGTCGATCGGCTGCCCGCTGGGGGTGCGCGAGCGGACCCACTGGAAGAAATGCCCCGGCTCACCGCCTTCGAAATACAGATGTGCGATAAACAGGTGTTCAAACAGCCAGCGGGCGACCAGGCTTTCGCGGGCGCCGGGGGCGTTGAGCAGGTTTTCCCACTGCAGCACTTGCGCGGCTTCCTGGGCACTTGGCGCCACGCCCTGCTGGTCAATCGGCGCACCTGAGGCCAGCCAGCGTCGCAGGGTCTGGTACTGCTGGTCGCTCAAGCCGGTCACGGCCAGCGGCATGCCTTCATTGGGGTGCACGTCGGCGTAAGTGTCGAACTCCTCTGGCAGCGGGCACATGTTCTCGCGGTTCAGGCCCAGCACGATGTCGTCCGGCAGCTTGCCGTTGGGCTGCAACGGCGCGCGGCTGTGGCCCAGTTCGAGCATGCGCGCCATCAACGCAGCCTGGCTGCCTTGGGCGTCGAGCACGGAAGTGAAGCCTTCGTGCCGCCAGGCAGCCTTGCCGAACGCGTCGTAGAACAGACGCGTCGGCTTGGTCGCCTGACTGCGATCACCATCGTAGACCAGTACCTTGGTCGCCCCCCGCGCCGCGCCCTCGCCACTGCCCAGGTTCAACTGGCAGGCCGAGTCGTAGCAGGCATGGCACGCCACGCACTTCTCAGTGAAGATCGGTTGGATATCACGGGTGTAGGAAAGCGCCGGAGCGGGATCTTGGGCCTGTGTAGTGCTGCCAATCAGCAACAAAACGAAGCTGATGATGATGCGATACGGCATGAGCCTGGTCCCGATATGAAGCCAAAATAGAAAACCCCGCGGATTCTACCGATCTAACACGCGCACCAACATGAACGATATTCATGCAAAACCTGCACATGCTCCAAATCCACACAGGTTTGCTATGATCCACGCCCTCCGTAATGCCTGAACAGAGTAGTCCCATGTCCGATCGTAGCGCTCGTCTGCAAGCCCTTCACCAAGCCCTCAAGGAACGCATCCTGATCCTCGACGGCGGCATGGGCACGATGATCCAGAGCTATAAGCTGGAAGAACAGGACTACCGCGGCAAACGGTTTGCCGACTGGCCGAGCGACGTCAAGGGTAACAACGACCTGTTGCTGCTCAGCCGTCCGGACGTCATCGCCTCCATCGAGAAGGCGTACCTGGATGCCGGCGCCGACATCCTCGAAACCAACACCTTCAACGCCACCCAAGTGTCCCAGGCCGATTACGGCATGGAGTCGCTCGCCTACGAGTTGAACGTAGAAGGTGCCCGCGTCGCGCGCAAGGTGGCCGACGCCAAGACCCTGGAGACGCCGGACAAGCCACGCTTCGTCGCCGGCGTGCTCGGCCCGACCAGCCGTACCTGCTCGCTGTCGCCGGATGTGAACAACCCCGGCTACCGCAACGTGACCTTCGATGAACTGGTGGAGAACTACACCGAGGCCACCAAGGGCCTGATCGAAGGCGGCGCGGACCTGATCCTCATCGAAACCATTTTCGACACCCTCAACGCCAAGGCCGCGATCTTTGCCGTGCAGGGTGTATTCGAAGAGCTGGGCTTCGAATTGCCGATCATGATCTCCGGCACCATCACCGACGCCTCCGGCCGCACCCTGTCGGGCCAGACCACCGAAGCGTTCTGGAACTCGGTCAGCCACGCCAAGCCGATTTCCGTGGGCCTCAACTGCGCCCTGGGCGCCAGCGAGTTGCGTCCGTACCTCGAAGAGCTGTCGAACAAGGCCAACACTTATGTGTCCGCGCACCCTAACGCCGGCCTGCCCAACGAATTCGGCGAATACGACGAATTGCCGGCGCAAACCGCCAAAGTCATCGAGGAATTCGCCCAGAGCGGCTTCCTGAACATCGTCGGCGGCTGCTGCGGCACCACGCCGGGGCATATCGAAGCCATCGCCAAGGCCGTGGCCGGTTACGCGCCGCGCCAGATCCCGGACATCCCCAAGGCCTGCCGCCTGTCGGGCCTGGAGCCGTTCACCATCGATCGCCAGTCGTTGTTCGTCAACGTCGGCGAACGTACCAACATCACCGGCTCCGCCCGTTTCGCCCGGCTGATCCGCGAAGACAACTACACCGAAGCCCTCGAAGTCGCCCTGCAGCAGGTGGAAGCCGGCGCCCAGGTGATCGACATCAACATGGACGAAGGCATGCTCGATTCGAAGAAGGCCATGGTGACCTTCCTCAATCTGATTGCCGGCGAGCCGGACATCTCCCGCGTGCCGATCATGATCGACTCCTCCAAGTGGGAAGTGATCGAAGCCGGCCTCAAGTGCATCCAGGGCAAGGGCATCGTCAACTCCATCAGCATGAAGGAAGGCGTCGAGCAGTTCATCCATCACGCCAAGCTGTGCAAACGCTACGGTGCCGCCGTGGTGGTGATGGCCTTCGACGAAGCCGGCCAGGCCGACACCGAAGCGCGCAAGAAAGAGATCTGCAAACGCTCCTACGACATCCTGGTCAATGAAGTCGGCTTCCCGCCGGAAGACATCATCTTCGACCCGAACATCTTCGCGGTCGCCACCGGTATCGAAGAGCACAACAACTACGCCGTCGACTTCATCAACGCCTGCGCCTACATCCGCGACGAGCTGCCGTATGCGCTGACGTCCGGCGGCGTGTCCAACGTGTCGTTCTCGTTCCGCGGCAACAACCCGGTGCGCGAGGCGATCCACTCGGTGTTCCTGCTGTATGCGATCCGCAACGGCCTGACCATGGGCATCGTCAACGCCGGCCAGTTGGAGATCTACGACCAGATCCCCGCCGAACTGCGCGACGCGGTGGAAGACGTGGTGCTCAACCGCACCCCGGACGGCACCGATGCCCTGCTCGCCATCGCCGACAAGTACAAGGGCGACGGCAGCGTCAAGGAAGCCGAAACCGAGGAATGGCGCGGCTGGCCGGTCAACAAGCGCCTGGAACACGCGCTGGTCAAGGGCATCACCACGCACATCGTCGAAGACACCGAAGAGTCCCGGCAGTCGTTCGCGCGCCCGATCGAAGTGATCGAAGGCCCGCTGATGTCCGGCATGAACATCGTCGGCGACCTGTTTGGCGCGGGCAAAATGTTCCTGCCGCAGGTGGTCAAGTCGGCGCGGGTGATGAAACAGGCCGTGGCCCACTTGATCCCGTTCATCGAACTGGAAAAAGGCGACAAGCCGGAAGCCAAGGGCAAGATCCTCATGGCCACGGTGAAGGGCGACGTGCATGACATCGGCAAGAACATCGTCGGCGTGGTGCTGGGATGCAACGGCTATGACATCGTCGATCTGGGCGTGATGGTACCGGCGGAGAAGATCCTGCAGGTGGCCAAAGAACAGAAGTGCGACATCATCGGGCTGTCCGGCCTGATCACCCCGTCCCTTGATGAGATGGTCCACGTCGCCCGCGAAATGCAGCGCCAGGACTTCCACCTGCCGCTGATGATCGGTGGCGCCACCACCTCCAAGGCGCACACGGCGGTGAAGATCGAGCCCAAGTACAGCAATGATGCGGTGATCTACGTGACCGACGCCTCGCGCGCGGTGGGCGTGGCCACGCAACTGCTGTCCAAGGAATTGAAGGCCGGTTTCGTCGAGAAGACCCGCCTGGAATACATCGAAGTGCGCGAGCGCACCTCGAACCGCAGCGCGCGCACCGAACGCCTGAGCTACCCGGCGGCGATCGCCAAGAAGCCGCAGTTCGACTGGAGCGCTTACACGCCGGTCACGCCGACCTTTACCGGCGCCAAGGTGCTGGACAACATCGACCTCAAGGTGCTCGCCGAATACATCGACTGGACCCCGTTCTTCATCTCCTGGGACCTGGCCGGCAAGTTCCCGCGCATCCTCACCGATGAAGTGGTGGGTGAAGCCGCCACGGCGCTGTATGCCGACGCCCAGGAAATGCTCGCCAAGCTGATCGACGAGAAGCTGATCAGCGCTCGCGCGGTGTTTGGCTTCTGGCCGGCCAACCAGGTGAACGATGATGACCTGGAAGTCTACGGCGACGACGGGCAGCCCCTGGCAACCTTGCACCACCTGCGCCAGCAGATCATCAAGACCGACGGCAAGCCGAACTTCTCCCTGGCCGACTTCGTCGCGCCCAAAGACAGCGGCATCACCGACTACGTGGGAGGGTTTATCACCACCGCGGGCATCGGCGCCGAGGAAGTGGCCAAGGCTTACCAGGACGCGGGCGACGACTACAACTCGATCATGGTCAAGGCCCTGGCCGACCGCCTGGCCGAAGCCTGCGCCGAATGGCTGCACCAACAGGTGCGCAAAGATTACTGGGGTTATGCCAAGGACGAGCAACTGGACAATGACGCGCTGATCAAGGAACAGTACAGCGGCATCCGCCCTGCCCCCGGCTACCCGGCGTGCCCCGACCACACCGAGAAAGGCACCCTGTTCCAACTGCTGGACCCCGAGGCCCGCGAGATGCATGCCGGCCGCAGCGGCGTGTTCCTTACCGAGCACTACGCGATGTTCCCGGCGGCTGCGGTCAGCGGCTGGTACTTCGCCCACCCGCAGGCGCAGTACTTCGCCGTGGGCAAGGTCGACAAAGACCAGGTGGCGAGCTACACCGCACGCAAAGGCCAGGACCTGGCCGTGACCGAGCGCTGGTTGGCACCGAACCTGGGTTACGACAACTAAGCACGCGCAGATTGTCTATGCTTGCCTCACACATCTTGTGTCGAGGCACGTATGGACGATCCAGCCAACAACAAACCGCCTACCCTGTGGCAGATGCTGCACAGCGTCGTCGCCGCCGCCTTTGGCGTGCAGAGCGGCAAGAACCGCGCCCGCGACTTTACCCATGGCAAGCCCAGCCACTTTGTGGTCCTGGGCATTCTGTTCACAGTGGTGTTTGCCTTGACGCTGTTCGGCATCGTCAAGCTGGTGTTGCTGCTGGCCGGGGTCTAGTGCAGCAGCAGACGCATGCTGAAGGGGTAACCATAGGACGCAGGCTTGCCCAGGGCGGACAGTGCGCGGAAATTTACCGTCGGCATGGGCCCCAGCAAGCGCCGCGCCTGGGCGGAATCGATCAGTTGGAATAGCGCCTCCTGGCGGTCGCGCCCGCCGTGAGCGACGATGTCCACGCCCTTGGCATCATCATTGATCAGCACCATCGCCCACCCGCCCACGGTGAAATGCCCGGCGACCAGGGACGACAACTGCCCGTTCAGACGCGCCTGCAAGATCTCCGGCGAACTGTTGACCGCACTGAACAGCGCGTCCTTGCCAGGCACGCGCCCGCTGTCCCGAAACGCCTGCATGGCACCCAGCGCCATCTGATCGTTGGCCGACCACACCAGCGCCGTGTGCGGGTAACGCTTGAACAGCTGCGTCGCTTGCTCGAAGGCGCGCTCGCGGCTCCACTCTCCATAAACCAACTGACGCAGGCGCACCTCGGGGTGTTCGGCCAGCGCCCGGTGCATGCCCTGCTCTCGCAACAGGGCAACGGGAGTGGTCTTGATGCCGGAGAAGGCCAGCAGGTCGAGGGATTCGCCGGGCGCAACACGGCCGTGCTGGCGCAACATGTCCTTGAGCATCAGGTAGCCGGCCTCTTCGTCGTCGGCGACCAGGCTGCCGATCAGATCGATGCCCGTGCGGGCGCCCAACAATTGCACCTGGTCGGCGGTCAGCGCGCTGTTCACCACCAGTAATTTCACCCCACTGCCCTGGGCCATGCGCAGAATCTGCGGGGCGACATACTGCTCATTGACCAGCACCAGATAATCCGGCCGCTCGCGGCCTTGCAGTTCCTCCCGGGCCTGGACCAATGTGGTGTGAAGATCGCGCTCGCCATAGCGCACGCGCAAATCCAGGCCGAGGTCCTTGGCCGCGGCCTGCATGAATTGCGCGTAACTGACCCAAAAGGTTTCCGTCGACATGCCCGGGTTGAGAAACACCACCGACGCCGCCTGAGCCACGCCACAAAATGCTGGCCCCAGCAACCACACACACGCAAACAGAACCTTCACCATGGTTATTCAAGCCTTGAACATTGACCGCCATGATACTGGCAATCGGACAGTCATTCGAGGCTCAGTCAACGCTGTTTACTGGTGGCCAACCCAGAACACCGCCGTCCCTACCACGAGAATGATCAGAAATAGAATGGCCCAGGCATCCACGGTACTGTCGGGTTTACGGGCTTTTGTCGGATGGCTCATCGCATCGCCTCTTGTCGGTTTTATAGGTGATTGCATTCAGACTCGCCCACAGTAAAGTTGATGATTGCCCGCATGACAAATGCGTGTATACCGACAATCGTTCCCATTAGTCGATTTGGTTCTTTGCATATACTCAAACATCACTTTTGCGCATAAACGCAAACTGGTATCGTGCCCCGGCTCCGTTGGGAGTGCGCGGCCGTGCGCGCAGATTTGCCGAGAACAGGACCTATATGTACGTATACGACGAATACGATCAGCGCATCATCGAGGACCGCGTCAAGCAGTTCCGTGATCAGACCCGACGCTACCTAGCAGGTGAACTGAGCGAAGAAGAGTTCCGCCCTCTGCGCCTGCAAAATGGCCTTTATGTTCAGCGCTTTGCGCCGATGCTGCGGGTGGCCGTGCCCTATGGCCAACTGACTTCGCGCCAGACACGCATGATGGCCAAGATTGCCCGCGACTTCGACAAGGGCTACGCCCACATCAGTACCCGCCAAAACGTGCAGTTCAACTGGCCGGCGCTGGAAGACGTGCCGGACATCCTGGCTGAACTGGCCACCGTGCAGATGCACGCCATTCAGACCAGCGGTAACTGCCTGCGCAACGTGACCACCGACCAATTCGCCGGGGTTGCCGCCGACGAACTGATCGACCCGCGCCCCTGGTGTGAAATCGTCCGCCAATGGACCACGTTCCACCCAGAATTCGCTTACCTGCCGCGCAAGTTCAAGATCGCCATCAATGGCTCGACATCGGACCGTGCGGCGATCGAAGTACACGACATCGGCCTGGAGCCGGTCCACAACGCCGCCGGCGAGTTGGGCTTCCGTGTACTGGTAGGCGGTGGCCTGGGGCGTACCCCGGTGGTCGGCGCGTTTATCAACGAGTTCCTGCCGTGGCAGGACCTGCTGAGCTACCTCGACGCGATCCTGCGGGTCTACAACCGCTATGGCCGTCGCGACAACAAATACAAGGCGCGGATCAAGATCCTGGTCAAGGCGCTGACCCCTGAGGTGTTCGCGCAGAAAGTCGACGCCGAGATGGAACACCTGCGCGGCGGCCAGACCACCCTGACCGACGCCGAAGTCCACCGCGTGGCCAAACACTTCGTCGACCCCGAGTACAAAGCCCTGGGCAATCAGGACGCCGAACTCGCCGCGCTCGACCAGCAGCACCCAGGCTTCGCCCGCTGGCGTGTGCGCAACACCCTGGCGCACAAAAAGCCGGGCTATGTCGCCGTGACCCTGTCGCTCAAGCCTACCGGCGTCGCCCCCGGCGATATCACCGACAAGCAGCTGGACGCCGTGGCCGACTTGGCCGAGCGCTACAGCTTCGGTCAACTGCGCACCTCCCACGAGCAGAACATCATTCTCGCGGACGTTGAGCAGAGCCAACTGTTCACCCTGTGGGGCGAACTGCGCGAAGGGGGTTTCGCCACGCCGAACATCGGCCTGCTGACCGACATCATCTGCTGCCCGGGCGGCGACTTCTGCTCCCTGGCCAACGCCAAGTCGATCCCGATTGCCGAATCGATCCAGCGCCGTTTCGACGACCTGGACTACCTGTTCGACATCGGCGAGCTGGACCTGAACATTTCCGGTTGCATGAACGCCTGTGGTCACCACCACGTCGGCCACATCGGCATCCTGGGCGTGGACAAGAAAGGCGAAGAATTCTACCAAGTGTCCCTGGGTGGCAGCGCCAGCCGCGATGCGAGCCTGGGCAAGATCCTCGGCCCATCCTTCGCCCAGGAAGCCATGCCCGAGGTGATCGGCAAACTGATCGATGTGTACATCGAGCAGCGCACCGAAGATGAGCGTTTCATCGACACCTACCAGCGCATCGGCATTGACCTGTTCAAGGAGCGCGTCTATGCAGCGAATCATTAAGAACAACGAAGTCGTCGACGAAACCTGGCACCTGCTGCCCAAGGACGCGACCTTCGACGGCATCTCCAACTGCGACGACCTGATCGTGCCGCTGGCGCTGTGGCGCGAGCACGGTCATGCGCTCAAGGCCCGTGACGGCGGCCTGGGCGTGTGGCTGGACGCCGATGAAGAAGCCGAAGAGATCGGTGACGACGTGGCGCACTTCCAGGTCATCGCCCTGAACTTCCCGGCCTTCACCGACGGGCGCAACTACTCCAATGCGCGCCTGCTGCGTGACCGCTACGGTTACAAAGGCGAATTGCGCGCGATTGGCGACGTGTTGCGCGACCAACTGTTCTACCTGCACCGCTGCGGGTTCGATGCCTTCGCCTTGCGCCCCGACAAAGACCCGTATGAAGCGCTGGAAAGCCTCAAGGACTTTTCCGTGACGTACCAGGCTGCAACGGACGAGCCGCTGCCGCTGTTCCGTCGCCGTTAAGCGTTAACGTAGTGAAAAGCCCTGGCATGCCAGGGCTTTTTTATACATCGAGTTTGATCGACGCCAGCACCTGTTTCTGCTCCATGGAACACGGCACACCCTCCGGCTGCGCGCGTACCGCCGCGATCACGCCCAGCAACTGCGCCTTGCTGTGCGCCAGTTGCGCCTGCATCCCTTCGATCTGCTGCACCTTACGCTCCAACGCCTCAATCAGCGCCTCGCGCTTGTGCTCGCCCGGCGTCGGCATCAGCGCCTTGAGTTCCTGCAAGGTAAACCCGGCCTGTTGCGCGCTCTGGATCAGTTGCAGGGTTTGCAGGGCCTCGGCGGCATAACGCCGATAGCCGTTGGCCTGCCTGCCCACCTGGCTGATCAACCCTTCGGCCTCATAAAACCGAATACGCGACGCCGCCAGCCCGCTCTGTTTCGCCAGTTCACCAATATTCATCGCCATGCCCGCTTGACATTAAAGTTAACTTTAAGCTTAGCCTGAGGCCTCCCCCGCTCAGGAGTCAACCATGTCACCTTTCGAACCCTTGCAACTGCCCAACGGCCAAGTCCTTGTCAACCGTATCGCCAAGGCTGCGATGGAGGAGAATATGGCCGACGCCCAACAAGCGCCGTCCCGTGAATTGAAGCAGTTGTACCAGGCCTGGGCGGATGGCGAGCCCGGCTTGCTGCTGACCGGTAACGTGATGATCGACCGCCGCGCCATGACCGGCCCCGGCGGCGTTGCGCTGGAGGACGAGCGGTCACTGGATAGCTTTCGCGAATGGGCGGCCGTCGGACGCAACAACGGCGGGCACTTCTGGGTGCAGCTCAATCATCCAGGGCGCCAGACGCCGGCCAACCTGCGCCAGCAAGCCTTGGCGCCGTCCGCCGTGGCCCTCGACCTGGGTATTTTTTCGAAGATGTTCGCCAAGCCCAGGGCTATGTCCGAAGACGAGATCCAGAACGTGATCACGCGCTTTGCCACCAGCGCGCGCCTGGCCGAGAAAGCCGGGTTTACAGGCGTGCAGATCCACGCAGCGCATGGCTACTTGCTCAGCCAGTTTCTCTCGCCCTTGAGCAACCGGCGCACCGATCACTGGGGCGGCTCGCTGCAGAACCGCGCACGCTTGCTGATTGAAGTGATCAAGGCTGTTCGCGCCAGTGTCAGCCCCTCGTTTTGCGTGGGGGTGAAACTCAACTCGGCAGACTTCCAGCGCGGCGGCTTCGACGCGGACGACGCGCGCGCCGTGATTGAGCTGCTCAATGCCCTGCCCATCGACCTGCTGGAGCTGTCCGGCGGCAGCTACGAAGCACCGGCCATGCAGGGCGAAGCCCGGGACGGGCGGACCCTGGCCCGCGAAGCGTATTTCCTGGAAATGGCCCGCGAACTGGCGACCCTCGCAAACATGCCGGTGATGGTCACCGGTGGCATTCGCCGCCTGCCGGTGGTGCAGCAAGTCCTCGACAGCGGCATCGCCATGGCCGGTATCGCCACCGCCCTGACCCTGGAACCGCAACTGATCAAACACTGGCGCGAAGGTCGCGACCCCAACCCGCAACTCACATCGATCAGTTGGCAGCGCAAGCCCCTCGCCGCCCTCGCCGTGGTGCGTCACCAGATGCGTTGCCTGAGCCGCGGCCATCGCCCCAATCCCAAGGTTGCGCCGTGCATGGCACTGGTCCGCGATCAATGGTTTATCGCCCGGCGCACTCGCCAATACCGCGCAACCATGACGCAATCTTCACATTAAGCACGGAGCATTCGCCGTGATCGAACTGTCCTCTATTGATCAGCCACTTTTAACCTCACTGACGATTGGAGTTCTTCATGGCGAAAATCAACCTGGCCCAGCAATTGGCAACCACCCTTGAACAGGCGGGCATCAAGCGCATCTGGGGCCTGACCGGCGACAGCCTCAATGGCCTCACCGACGCACTGCGCACCATGGACAGCATCGAGTGGATGCATGTGCGCCACGAAGAGGTCGCCGCGTTCGCCGCCGGTGCCGAAGCCGCCGCCACCGGCGAGTTGGCGGTGTGCGCCGGCAGTTGCGGGCCGGGGAATCTGCATTTGATCAACGGCCTGTTCGACTGCCATCGCAACCATGTACCGGTGTTGGCCATCGCCGCACAAATCCCCTCTTCCGAAATCGGTTTGAACTACTTCCAGGAAACCCATCCCCAGGAACTGTTCAAAGAGTGCAGCCACTTCATCGAACTGGTGACCAACCCCGAGCAGATGCCCCAAGTGCTGCATCGCGCCATGCGCGCGGCAATCCTCAATCGCGGCGTGGCGGTGGTGGTGATCCCCGGGGATGTGTCGCTGCTGGAAGTGGAAGACACGCTCAAACCTTGGCCGGCCCTGCATGCGCCGCGCACCCTGCCGGCGGAACAGGACCTGCAACGCCTCAGCGAAATCCTCGACAGCAGCCAGAAAGTCACCTTGCTGTGCGGCAGCGGTTGCGCCGGCGCCCATGCCCAAGTGGTGGCCCTGGCCGATGCCTTGGGCGCGCCAGTGGTACACGCCTTGCGCGGTAAGGAGCACGTGGAATGGGACAACCCGTTCGACGTGGGCATGACCGGCCTGATCGGTTTCAGCTCCGGTTACCACGCCATGCTCAATTGCGACACGCTGATCATGCTCGGCACCGACTTTCCGTACCGCCAGTTCTACCCCACCGACGCGAAGATCATCCAGATCGATCGCAACCCCCAGGCGCTGGGTCGACGTGCCACCCTGGACCTGGGCATCGCCGCTGACGTGAGCGAGACCATCGATGCACTGCTGCCGCGCCTGACCCGTAAGGCCGACCGCAGCTTCCTCGAAACGTCCTTGAAACACTACGAGAAAGCCCGCCAGGGCCTCGATGACCTGGCGCAAGCATCGAAGGCCAACCGGCCGATTCACCCGCAATACGTGGCGCGCCTGCTCAGCGAACTGGCCGACGACAATGCGATCTTCACCGCCGACGTCGGCTCGCCCACCGTGTGGGCGGCGCGCTACCTGAAAATGAATGGCAAACGGCGCCTGATCGGCTCGTTCAACCACGGCTCGATGGCCAACGCCATGCCCCAGGCCATCGGTGCCCAGGCGGCTTTCCCCGGGCGACAGGTGATCTCAATGTCCGGCGACGGCGGTTTTACCATGTTGATGGGGGATTTCATTTCGTTGGCGCAGCTGAAACTGCCGGTGAAGGTCATCGTGTTCGATAACGCATCACTCGGTTTTGTCGCCATGGAAATGAAAGCCGCCGGCTACCTTGAGGCCGGCACCGAGCTGAAAAACCCGGACTTCGCCGCCATGTCCAACGCGATGGGCATCCTGGGCATTCGCGTGGAGCAATCCGAAGACCTCGAACCGGCCCTGCGCCGCGCCCTGGCCCATGACGGCCCGGTGCTGGTGGACGTGGTGACGGCGACCCAGGAGCTGGTGATGCCACCCAGTATCAAGCTGGAACAGGCCAAGGGTTTCAGCCTGTACATGCTCAAGGCAGTGATGAGCGGGCGCGGGGATGAAGTGATCGAGCTGGCGCGCACCAACTGGTTACGCTGATGTGAACACAGGCTGACGGGCTTGCTCGCGATTGCGCGGCTTCAGTGCATGCATCTTCAACTGATACATCGCCATCGCGAGCCAGCCCGTTTCCACATCGGCGATCAGCCGTGCTGTTTTTCTACCCACTTGCCGTAGGCATCGATAAACGCCTGCAGGAACGGCTTGGTTTTCTCCGACAGCTTGCCCGCCTCGTCGAACACACTGCCCGCGCCGCCCAGGTAGGCTTCCGGCTGCTGCATGCACGGCACGTCGAGGAACACCAGGGACTGGCGCAGATGGTGGTTGGCGCCAAAGCCGCCGACAGCCCCCGGCGACACACTGATAATCGCCCCCGGCTTGCCGCTCCAGGCGCTTTGCCCGTAAGGGCGCGAGCCCACATCGATGGCATTCTTCAGCGGGGCGGGCACGGAGCGGTTGTATTCGGGGGTCACGAACAGCACTGCGTCGGATGAACGCACTTGTTGACGGAAAGTACTGTAGGCTGCGGGCGGTGATGCCCCGTCGATGTCCTCGTTGTAGAGCGGCAAATCGCCAATTTCGACAATGTTCAATGTGAGGTTGGCGGGGGCCAGTTCGGCCAATGCCAGGGCGACCTTGCGGTTGATCGACTCTTTTCTCAAGCTGCCCACCAGGACGGCAATCGTGTAGACCTTGCTCATTGAGGTTTCCCGACGTCTGACTAAAGGAGCTTGTAGTTATAGAGCCTTCGCGACGCGTTCACCAGAAGGTTTTGATAATTCCCCCGGCGTCTGCCTCGCGACCACCCGCGTAGGAAGCGTCTGAAAACATCAACGAATAGTATTTTTTTTCCATAGGTAAACTACCCCGCTCCATGACGGTCTACAGAACCGCAAATCGAGTGTTTATCTCCAGAGGTTCTAAACAGATGGCAGCAGTACTTGTCGGACAGTTCCATGCCAGAGACGCAGAAGGACGCGTGTATTCGGTGCATGAGTTCCAGGAATCCACCCCGCCGCTAGACGGCCTGGCTGGCTCGGCGCCCACCACAACCTACAAGCTGGCCATTGGCGACCGTGTAGAAAAACTGGAAGGCGATGAATTCAAATTGATTCAGTCCGGGACCATTATCGTCCGCGAATCGGAAACCGTCCGCGCGCAATAAGCTTGAGCCCCCGAGCGTACCAGCTCAGTCCTGGCCATTGACGGCATAGACTGGGCCGGGCGATCACGGCCGGCGAACCTCCGTCACTTCAATCCCAGGGTCTCCCTCAACCTGTTTGAGCGTGACCATCAGTCGCCCCTTCTCGCCCTCGACGTCATACATCAAGCGCTTGTAGCCCGGCGTACCATACGCGGGATACGCCACCACCTGCCTGACCAGCGTGATGCCCAACACCGCACCCACCTGCGCGCCCACCTGTTCCTGGGAACGGATGAACGCATCGAGTGCGAGGTTTTCGGACGTAGTGTCGTCGGGATTGCTCAAGAGATAAGCGGCCACGCCTCCCACGGTCACCAGGACCAGCAGTTGCCTGGCCGTTACCCCGAAGAAGTTCGCGGGCATCGGCATTTGAGACCAGACCTGTTTTTGTTGTAAGTACCGGGTAACCGGCATTGGTCGTTGATGATCAGACCAACCATTCTAAACAGGTCGATGGGTAATGCCAGATGAATCAGTTGTCGCCGTAGGTAATATCCTTGTTATCCCCGACACCGCCCAACGTCCGATCCTTGCCGAAGGAGAACAGGTCGAACGGAACCTGGGGTTGGCTCGGCGGAAAGTGATACTGATAAGCAACACCCCACGGATCGGTCAGCAGCTCCTCGTTGACATAGGGGCCTTTCCAATTCGCGTCGGCGGCGGGCGGCTTGATCAACCCCTCCAGGCCTTCCTCATCGGTCGGATAGCGGCCAGTGTCTTGATGGAAGTGCTCGACGGCCTTGCCCAGCTCGGCGACCTGGGCCTTGGCCGTAGCGATTTCCGTCAGGGTCATCTCGCCAAACAGCCGCGGCCACAATGCCAGGGCCAACACGCCGATGACGACGAGCACCACCAGCACCGCCCACCGCGTAAAGCCGCCGTGGGTGCGCCGGTTGCCGACTATGACTGGTGCAGACATTCTGAGCCCCCTTGTCGCTCGGTTGATACGCTCGTTATATGCCCTGCTTGTTGCAGTTGCGCAAGGCTAACGTAAGTCGATGCGAATCAACGCTCCCGCTGTTTTTTTCCAGGCCATTGAATCCCGGCCCTGCTGACCCTAGACTCCGGCCATGCGTTTACGTCATATCGAAGTGATTCAGGCCATCTTGCAGACCGGACACCTCGGCACGGCCGCCGAATGGTTGCAGCTTTCTGTGGGCGATGTGGACGCGACGCTCAAGGACGCCGAGCAGCAATTGGGCTTTATGTTGTTCGCCAGCGTGCGTGGACGCCTGCAGCCAACACGGGAAACCCTGGAGTTACAGGCGCAAATCGCCCATGTGTATGAAGCGCTGGAGCCGGTACAACGCTTGGCCAGCCGCCTGAAGCACCATCACGCGCCAACCCTGCGTGCCCTGTGTACGCCGCCCCTGGCCAATCAACTGCTGCCGCAAAGCATCGCCGTGCTGCGCCGACGCTTCCAGGACACGCCGTGCAACCTGTCGAGCCAGCCGACCCGCGAGATTGTCAGGAGCCTGTTGCTGCACGAGGCCGACGTGGGCCTGAGCCTGCATGACCCGGAACATCCGCAAATCCAAAGCAGCGTATTGGCCCAGGGCAAACTGCAACTGCTCGCGCCCCATGGCTGGCTCAAACCCAAGCAGAAGTACATCGCCCTGCAGGACCTGGCCGGGCAGTCGATGATCGGGCTGGAGGGCCAGGACCCGCTCAGTCGCCTGCTCGACGCCAAGCTGCAAGCCCTGCGCCCGCTGCCGGTGGTGCAGACGCGGGTGCAGACTTACCAGATGATGCGCAGCATGGTGGAGGCCGGTGAAGGCCTGGCGATCGTCGATCCGTTCACCGCGTTCGGCGCCCGGGAGGCCGGGCTGGACGCGTGCCCGGTATCGCCGCCGATCATGGTCAGCCTGTATGCGCTGACCCTCCGGGAGGGCGTGACCTCACCGGCACTGAATGCACTGCTGGAGATTGTCACGCAGAAAGCCGAAGGCCTGCTCGCGAGCTGAACGCGTCAGACCGCTTCGACTTCCGCCTTGAACAAGCGATACCAGAAAATCGCCACCTCACGGGTTTGCGGGTCGATCCCGCGATAGCGCAGGTGGTCGATCCCGCCCACCACGTACCCACAACGCTCATACAGGCGGCAGGCGCCGAGGTTGTTGTTCTGGGTCTCCAACATCATGCCCGGCAGGTTTTTCTTGCGACTCCAGAACTGCGCCACGTCCAGCAGCGCCTTGGCCACGCCGTGACGGCGCGCGGGCAACGCCACGGCCAGCTCATCGACGTGCGCGAAGCCATTCCAATTGGTACTGACCACGACATGCCCGACCGGTCTGTCGTCCAGAAAGGCCATGAAGATCGCGCTGTCGGGCGCGTCGCGAAAGCTGGCGAACTCCTCCGGGTCGATGCCGTAGCACTTGCGGTACGGCAGGATGCGCTCCACGAGCCACTGTTCGACCCGCTTGCCCAGCTCCGGCACGCCATAGGCGCTGACCTCAAAACTGAAATCATTGCCCCACACGTAGGCGTCGAAGCCTTCGTCGGCGACCCGCACACTGAGCCCTGGATACTTCGGGTTCATTACAGCTTGCATAAACATCCTTATCCCTTGATGCAATCGACGGTGTAACAACGACCACTGCCGTCGTCTTCGTGTTGCAACCCATGAACATCCGCGACAAAGCCGGGGAAACTGCTATCGAACGTGCGGGCAAAGGCCAGGTAGTCGATGATCGAACGCGTTGACTCGGTAAAGCGCTCACCCGGCATGATCAACGGAATGCCCGGCGGATAAGGCACCAGCATCACCGCGGCGATGCGCCCAGCCAAGGCATCGATGGACACCGCCTCGACGTCACCCCTGACCAATTGGTCATAGGCGTCGGCCGGTTTCATCGCGATTTCGGGCAACACGGTGTACATCCGCTTGAGGTGTTTGGCGGTGGCGTTGCTACGGTAACAGCTATGTAATTGGTCGCACAGGTCGCGCAGCCCCAGGCCTTGATAACGCACTGGGCCCTGGGCAAATACCGAAGGCAGGCAACTGGCAAGGCTGACATTGGCGTCGTAGTTGCGTTTGAATTCCAGCAATTCGGTGAGCAAGGTACTCCATTTGCCCTTGGTGATGCCCATGGAAAACAGCACGAGGAACGAATACAGGCCGGTTTTTTCCACCACCAGGCCACGCTCCCAGAGGAATTTGCTGACCACCGCAGCGGGAATCCCGCAGTCGCTCAACGCGCCGCCAGCAGTGAGCCCGGGCATCACCAACGTGACTTTGATGGGGTCCAGCAGCACGTAATCTTCGGCCACGTCGCCAAAGCCATGCCAGTCGTCCTCGGGCTGCAACAGCCAATCCGCCGTGGCGACCCGGTCGATGCCGGCCACGGACGGCGGCTGCCAGATGGAAAACCACCAGTCTTCGGCAGCGATGTGCTGGCGCAGGTTGGCCAGGGCACGGCGGAAGCTCAAGGCTTCGTCGAACATTTCCTGCAGCAGCGAGCGCCCCGCCGGGCCTTCCATCATCGCCGACGCCACGTCCAGCGAGGCGATGATGCTGTATTGCGGCGAGGTGGAGATATGCATCATGAACGCTTCGTTGAACCGATCGCGGTCCAACTGCCGAGCGCCGCCGTCCTGCACATGGATCATCGAGGCCTGGCTGAATGCCGCCAGCAACTTGTGCGTGGAATGCGTGGTGAACACCAGCGGGCTGTCCGGCGTGCGCGACGTGCCCATGCCATAGCGCCCGGCAAAGAACTCGTGGAACGCCGCGTAGGCGTACCAGGCCTCGTCGAAGTGCAGCACCTCGACACTGTTGCCCAATTGCTGCTTGATCAGCTCGGCGTTGTAGCACAGGCCGTCGTAGGTGGAGTTGGTGACCACCGCCAGCTTCACTTTCGCCGGCCGCCCGCGGGTCAATGGGCTGGCCTCGATCTTGGCGCGGATCGACGCGGGGCTGAATTCACTGAGGGGAATCGGGCCGATAATGCCCAGTTCGTTGCGCTCCGGGCACAAGTACAGCGGGATCGCGCCGGTCATGATGATCGAGTGCAACACCGATTTGTGGCAATTGCGGTCGACCAGCACCAGATCATCTCGAGCGACCATCGAGTGCCAGACGATCTTGTTGGCGGTCGAGGTGCCATTGATCACAAAGAAGGTGTGATCGGCACCGAAATTCCGCGCAGCACGCGCTTCGGCTTCGGCCAACGGCCCGGTGTGATCGAGCAGCGAACCCAGTTCCGGCACAGACACGGACAGGTCGGAGCGCAGCGTGTTTTCCCCGAAGAACTGATGAAACGCCTGCCCCACCGGGCTTTTGCGATAGGCCACGCCGCCACCGTGACCGGGGGTGTGCCAGGAATAATTGGAGTCGGCGGTGTGTTGCACCAGGGCTTTGAAGAAGGGCGGCAGCAAGCCGTCGAGGTACGTGCGCGCGGCGCGGGCGACTTGCCTGGCGAGAAACGGCACGGTGTCTTCGAACAGGTAAAGAATGCCGCGCAGTTGGTTGAGTTCGCTCATCGCATCAGCCGGGGCGTTTTCCAGGGTGACTTGTTCACCCAGGGCGAAAATCGGCAGGTTGGGCGCCCTCAGTCGCGCGAGGCGGATCAGTTCGACCATGTTTTGCAGCAGATGGGTGTTTTCCCCAGCACCTTCGGCGGCGATCAGCATGCAGGCCAGGCCATGGTGGGTCGAGGCCACCAGCCGGCCTTCGGCGTAGTCCACCGCAGAAAAGATACTGAAGCCCTCTTGTTCCAACTCTTGAGCGATACCCCGAACCCGGTCGCCGGCAACGGTGTCGGCCTTGATGTCGCGATGCACGATAAGGATGGGGAACTTCAGGTCTTTGTACATGGGGGCTTTGAGTCCTGAGGATGATGCACTCAGGGTAGAAGCTGTGAGCGGATGTAGCGAATGAAGATTTTGAAAGCAGCGACTGACCAATGTGGGAGGGAGCTTGCTCCCGATAGCGGCGTGCCAGTCGACATTGATGCCACAGATCCACCGCTATCGGGAGCAAGCTCCCTCCCACATTGCTGGATTGCGCTCAACCAGATTATTGCTGGGTCAGTTGGGTCCACAACGCCGGCGCACCCGCCGACTTGGCAATCGCTTCAAGCCGCGCCGCATGCTCGGCCAGGTCCTGCTCGCTGGCGCGGATGATCGGCGTCGGTTTGCGATCCGCCGGCAGGCGACGGATTTCCGAAGGGCGATTGCCCGAACCCTCCGCCGAACCGGCACCGTCAGAAGCATTGCCGGCCAGGGACAGGCTGGTCTGCCCGCCGGTCATGGTCAGGTAAACGTCGGCCAGGATCTCGGAGTCGAGCAACGCGCCGTGCAGCTCACGGCCGGAGTTGTCGACGCCATAGCGTTTGCACAAGGCATCCAGGCTGTTGCGCTGGCCCGGGTGACGCTCACGGGCCATCATCAAGGTGTCGAGGATCGAGCAGTGCCGGGAAATATCCGCGCGATCCGTCTGCCCCATCAGGGCAAATTCGTTATTGATGAAGCCGACGTCGAACGCCGCGTTATGGATGATCAACTGCGCGCCGTTGATGAACTCGAAGAACTCGTCGGCGACTTCCGCGAAGCGCGGCTTGCCTTTGAGGAATTCGTCGGTGATACCGTGGACGCCGATCGCGCCCTCGTCACTTTCGCGGTCCGGTTGCAGGTAGACGTGGAAGTGACGACCGGTGAGGCGACGGCCCATGAGTTCGACACAGCCGATTTCAATGATCCGGTGACCATCGGTCACCGGCATGCCGGTGGTTTCGGTATCGAGTACAACAGATCGGATGGCCATCAGGGTTCAGCTCTCAACGGTGTGGTGTATTTCAAGGGGCGCAATCTTAACACGTCAGCCGGCATCAGCCCTGCTTGTAGCCCCGCACTTCGTCGACGCCACGGTTGGCCAACTGGTCGGCACGCTCGTTGCCATGGTGGCCGATGTGCCCGCGCACCCATTTCCAGGTGATGTTATGGCGGTTGCATTGCTCATCGAGCAGTTGCCACAGGTCGGCGTTCTTGACCGGCTCTTTGGCCGCCGTCTTCCAGCCGCGCTTCTTCCAGTTGACCATCCACTCGTTGATGCCCTTCATCACATATTGCGAGTCGGTCACCAGCAGCACGTCGCAACGCCGCTTGAGCTCTTCGAGGCCGCGAATGGCGCCCATCAGCTCCATGCGGTTGTTGGTGGTGTTGGCTTCGCCGCCCCACAATTCCTTCTCCACGCCCTTGCACACCAGCAAGGCGCCCCAGCCGCCGGGGCCAGGGTTGCCTTTACAGGCGCCATCGGTGAAGAGTTCAACGCTATCGGTCATCGGTTACATCCATCAAAACGGGTTGCCGGGCTTAGGCCGGCAGTATCCCGAGGCCGACTGATCCGGCCTGAAATCAAAAAGAGGGTTCTACGGTTGGCTTTGCTTGCGGTTGACCTTGGCCATCGGCATCGGCACCAGCTTGCCCATGGGTTGGCGTAGCACCTGACGCACCGGCCGCAGCCCGACCACGATCTTGCGTGCGACCAGTAAATAGAAGCCGCCACCCGACAGTTGCCAAGCCCCCGCCCGACGCTCCCAGCCGGCCAGACGGGCCTGCCACTTGGTCGACGCCAGCGGCGGACGATAGCACCCGAAGCGGCGTTTCTCCAGCGCGAAGCCCAGCAGGTTCAGCCAGTCCCCCACCCGCGACGGCGAAATGCAACGGGCCTGGCGCAGGCCGTCATGGGCGAACACATGGCGCAGGCCCCAGCTGCTCCAGGGGTTGATACCGACAATCAGCAAATGGCCACCTGGACGCACGCTGCTGGCGGCTTCGCGCAACAAACCATGGGGTGACAGGCAGAAATCCAGGCCATGCTGCAGCACCACCACATCGGCGGCGTGCTCGCTCAACGGCCAGGCCTGCTCTTCGCAGACGATCTCCACCCCCGGCAACGGCGCGCCCAGGCGCACATTGCGTTGCACCTGCGGCGCGGACGGCGGCGTCTGGGCCGACGGGCCGTAATGCACCAGGTAACCGCCAAAGAACCGGCCCAGCTCGTCTTCGAGCATGCGCCGTTCTTCATCCAGCAAAAATTGCCCGATCGGCCCGGACAGCCAGTCACGGGCCGCGCTGATCAGGGCCAGCCATTCAGGATCGGCCTGGGCGAACGCTTTATCAGTCATTGCATTCTCCAACTCGCCTAGACGTTCTAAGATGCACCAATGTGTTCAGCTTGGCGAATCGAAGAATGATACAGATCAGTGCCCTGCCCGCCTTCACCGATAACTACATCTGGTTGTTACAGGAACCCCAGTCCCGCCGCTGCGCCGTGGTCGACCCCGGCGATGCCGCCCCCGTGCTGGCCTGGCTCAAGCAGAACCCGGGGTGGACGCTCAGCGACATTCTCGTCACCCACCATCACCATGATCATGTGGGCGGCGTCGAAGCGCTGAAACGCGTGAGCGGCGCCACGGTCTACGGTCCGGCCCACGAAACGATCCCGGCGCGGGACGTTGCCCTGCAGGACAACCAGCGCATCAGCGTGCTCGGCTGGGACTTCGCGGTGTACGCCGTACCCGGCCACACCCTCGGCCATATCGCCTTTTACCACCCAGGCGTGCTGTTCTGCGGCGACACGCTCTTCGCCGGCGGTTGCGGCCGCCTGTTCGAAGGCACGCCGGCACAAATGCATGCCTCGCTGCAACGCCTGGCCGCCCTGCCCGCCGACACGCGGGTGTACTGCACCCATGAATATACACAGAGCAATCTCAGGTTTGCCCAGGCAGTGGAACCGGACAACGCCGATATCGCCGAACGGGTGGAAAACGTCAACCGACTGCGCGCCCGTGGCGAGATCACGCTGCCGTCCAACCTGGCCCTGGAAAAACGCACCAACCCGTTCCTGCGTACCGCTGAAACATCCGTTAAACAAAAAGCGGACGAACGGAACGGCCGCGACAACCGCTCTGGGGACGAGGTATTTGCTAGCTTGAGGGCTTGGAAAGATAAGTTCTAACGTGACGCAATCTGATACGTAATTTCTGAATGGTTGACCGGAACCAAAGCGCTTTCTAGAATCGCCCGACATTTTTGCCCGGAACTTACTTCCAGCCAATGTCGTCATCTACTCGTAAATCCAATCATTCAGACGCATTGACCCGCCTGGCTCAAGCCGTGGCGGTGGCTGTCTCCGCAACTCTGGCGGGCTGCCAATCAACAAATTTCGCTGCACAATCCACCGTGCAACCCAAACCGAATCTTGCTGCCAAGATCAAGCAAAAACCTATTTGGCTCTCAGAGAAGCCGAGCCCCGAAGCGCCCCAGGATGTCTGGGAACGCATGCGTCGGGGCTTTCAATTGCAAGACGGTCTCGGCGTCAACCCGCGTATCGAGCAACAACGCCTGTGGTTCGCCAGCAACCCGTCCTTCCTGGAGAACGCCGGCGAACGCGGCAGCCTCTACATTCATTACATCGTCGAACGCCTTGAAGAACGCAACATGCCCCTGGAGCTGGCGCTGCTGCCAGTGATTGAAAGTGCCTACAACCCAATGGCCTATTCGCGCAGCGATGCCGTCGGCTTGTGGCAGTTCATTCCCTCCACCGGGCGCTACTTCAACCTGCGCCAGACCCGCGCCTACGACGGTCGTCGCGATATCACCGCGTCCACCACCGCCGCCCTGGACTATCTGACACGTCTGCATGACATGTTCAACGGCGACTGGCTGCTGGCCCTGGCCGCGTATAACGCCGGCGAAGGCACGGTAAGCCGGGCGATCGAACGCAATGAGAAGCTCGGCCTGCCGACCGACTACTGGAACCTGCCCCTGCCCCAGGAAACCAAGGACTACGTGCCCAAGTTCCTGGCGCTGTCCCAGGTGGTGCTGGCCCCCGAGGCCTACGGCATCAACCTGAACCCGATTGCCAACACGCCGTACTTCAAAATGGTTGAAGTCAAGCAAAGCATGGACCTGTCACGGGTCGCCGCGCTGGCCGAGATCGACGAAGACGAACTGTTCCAGCTCAACCCGGCGCTGAAACAACGCACCACCCTGGACGGTCCCCAGCATTTGCTGGTGCCCAGCTCCAAGGCACAACTGCTGACCAGCAGCCTTTCGGCGATGAAGCCTGAAGAATTGCTGGCATTACGCCCTAAAAAGCCGGTTTTCGACGAAGTCGAGAGCAAATCCGTGGCCGGCCGCAGCCGTAGCTACAAAGTGCGCAACGGCGACAACCTGACGCTGATCGCCAAGGCCAACAAGGTCGACGTGCATGATCTGCAGCGCTGGAACAAGCTCAACGGCCAGGCACTCAAGGTCGGCCAGACCCTGGTGATGCAGGACACGCGCAAGCTGGTGGCCAAGGCCGACAGCAAGAAGCCGGTGCAGTACAAGGTCAAGAAAGGCGACTCGCTGTATATCGTCGCCAAGCGTTTCAACGTCGAGATGCAACATCTCAAGCGCTGGAACCCACGCACTGGCATGGCGCTCAAGCCTGGGCAGATGCTGGTGGTTTCCGGGCCAAGATAAACCGCAGGCAAGCGCGCTCCTGTGGGAGCTGGCTTGCCTGCGATGCAGACACCGAGGTGTATCAGTTACATCAGGGTGATGCCATCGCAGGCAAGCCAGCTCCCACATTTGATCTCTACGCCGCTCAATACCTCGCCAGCCTCCTGCCACCCTTCCCAACAGCCTTTTTCCAACCGGAACAAGCTGTTACTGTACCGATTATAAAGCCCAAGCTGCCTGGATCGGATCTCTGACTTGACGCGTCCCCTCCTTCTACTAATAAGTCTGGCCTTGAGCTTTGCTGCGCACGCGACGATTACCGAAAGCCACGGTTATGCGCAGTTCGGCACGCTCAAGTACCCGACCAAATTCACCCACTTCGATTGGGTAAACCCTGCAGCGCCGAAAGGCGGGACGTTGCGGGTCATGGCGTTTGGCACGTTCGACACCCTCAACCCTTATACCTTCAAGGGTTCGAGCCCGGTTTCCACACCGAACTTCCTGCAATACGGCGTCAATGAGCTGAACGAACCGTTGATGGTCGGCACCAGCCAGTACGCGCCGTCCGGCGATGAGCCGACCTCCAGCTACGGGCTGATTGCCCAATCGGTGGAGTACAGCGAGGACCGCAGCTGGGTGGTGTTCAACCTGCGCCCGGAAGCGCGCTTTCACGATGGCAAGCCGATCACCGCGTATGACGTGGCGTTTTCCTATCGTACCCTGCTGACCGAAGGTCATCCGCAGTACCGCACCAACCTGCAGGAAGTCGCGCGGGTCGACATCCTCAACCGCCACCGTATCCGTTTTGTGTTCAAGCGCGCCGGCAACCCGTTGCTGATCCTGCGCCTGGGCGAACTGCCGGTGCTGCCCCAGCATTACTGGAAAAACCGCGACTTCAAGGCCACCACCTTCGAACCACCGCTGGGCAGCGGGCCCTATCGCCTCAGCAAGGTCACCCCAGGCCGGCAACTGGTGTTCGAGCGGGTCAAGGATTATTGGGGCAAGGACCTGCCGGTCAACCAGGGTTTCTATAACTACGACAAGGTCGAAGTGGAGTTCTACCGCGACAGCGACGTCGCCTTCGAAGCCTTCAAGGCCGGCGAGTTCGATATCTATATCGAGCATCAGGCCAAAAACTGGGCGAATGGTTATGACTTCCCGGCGGTCAGCCGCGGCGACGTGATCAAGGCGCAGATCGCCCACCAGATCCCGACCCAAAGCCAGGGCCTGTTCATGAACACGCGGCGCCCGACCTTCAGCCAGGCCAAGGTGCGTGAAGCCCTGGGGCTGATGTTCGACTTTGAATGGACCAACCGCACCCTGTTCAGCAACGCCTATAAACGCACCTTGAGCTATTACCCCAACAGCGAATTTTCGGCGACCGGCGTCCCGGTCGGCCATGAATGGTTGATGCTCTCGCCCTACCGCGACCAACTGCCGGCCAATCTCTATACCCAACCGTTCAGCCTGCCCCGGACCGACGGGCACGGCATCCCTCGCGAGACCTTGCGCCGTGCCCTGGCCCTGCTCGGCGAAGGCGGCTGGAAGCTGTCCGGGCAGCGCCTGCTCAACAAGGACGGGCAACCGCTACGCTTCGAGATCCTGCTGGTCAACCCGAACCTGGAGCGCATCCTGCAGCCCTACGTGGAAAACCTGAACAGTGTCGGTATCGACGCGCGCCTGCGCACGGTCGACCGGGCGCAGTACAAACAACGCCTTGATCAGTTCGACTTCGACATGATCCTGATGACCCTCAACCAGACCCTCAGCCCCGGCCTTGAGCAGTGGCAGTACTTCCACTCCAGCCAGGCGGCGATCAAGGGCAGCAAGAACTACGCCGGCATCGCCAACCCGGTGGTCGACCGCCTGCTCGAACAACTGCTGGCGGCACACACCCGCGACGAACAACTGGCCGCCGGCCGGGCCCTGGACCGGGTCCTGCTGTGGCAGCATTACAGCATTCCCAACTGGTACCTCAACTATCATCGCCTGGCCTACCGCAACCGGTTCGCCTTTGTCACCACGCCGCCCTACAGCCTGGGCCTGAGCGCGTGGTGGCTGAAAGCTTCGGAGAAAGCCCAATGATGTCTTTGCGTACGGCACTGCTCGGCAGTCTGTTGCTCTGCACGGCGGCCAACGCCGCCCCGCAACATGCGCTGACCCTCTACGACGAGCCACCCAAGTACCCCGCCACCTTCAAGCACTTCGACTACGTCAACCCCGATGCCCCCAAGGGCGGCACCTTTCGCGAGTCGAGCATGGGCGGTTTCGACAGCCTCAACCCCTACATCAGCAAGGGCGTGCCGGCGGACAATATCAGCCTGATCTACGACACCCTGGCCATGCAGAGCCTGGACGAACCCATCACCGAATACGGCCTGGTGGCCGGCAAGATCGAAAAAGCCCCGGACAACAGCTGGGTGCGCTTCTACCTGCGCCCCGAAGCACGCTTCCACGATGGCCACCCGATCCACGCCGAAGACGTGGTGTTCACCTTCCAGATGCTGATGAAGGAAGGCTCGCCGCTCTACCGCACTTACTACGCCGACGTCGACGAAGTGGTCGCCGAAGACCCGCTGCGGGTGCTGTTCAAATTCAAGCGCACCAACAACCGCGAATTGCCGCTGATCCTCGGGCAACTGCCGGTATTGCCCAAGCATTGGTGGGCCACCCGCGACTTCACCAAGGGCAACCTGGAAATCCCGCTGGGCAGCGGGCCGTACAAGGTCGCCGAGGTCAAGGCCGGGCGCATGATCCGCTACGAGCGGGTCAAGGACTACTGGGCCAAGGACCTGCCGGTCACCCAAGGTTTCTACAACTTCGATCAGCGCATCACCGACTATTACCGTGACAGCACGGTAGCCCTGGAAGCGTTGAAGGCCGGGCAGTTCGACTACTGGCTGGAGTTCAGCGCAAAGAACTGGGCCAACGCCTACAACATTCCGGCGGTGGCCGAGGGGCGCCTGGTCAAGGAAGAGATCCCCAACGGCAACCCCACCGGCATGCAGGGTTTCGTGTTCAACACACGCAAGCCGATGTTCCAGGACGTGCGCGTGCGCAAGGCCATCAGCCTGTTGCTGGATTTCGAATGGAGCAACAAGCAGCTGTTCAACGGCGCCTACACCCGCACCCGCAGCTACTTCGAGAACTCGGAGATGGCCGCCACCGGCCTGCCCGGCCCGGACGAACTGGCGATCCTCGAACCGCTGCGCGACAAGATCCCCGCCGAAGTCTTCACCCAGGCCTTCGAACCGTCCAAGACCGACGGCAGCGGCATGATCCGCACCCAGCAGCGCGAGGCCTACCAACTGTTGCAGGAAGCCGGCTGGCGCATCGTCGACGACAAGATGGTCGACGCCACCGGCAAACCGGTGAGCATTGAATTTTTGCTGGCGCAGACCGAGTTCGAACGCATCCTGCTGCCCTTCAAGCGCAACCTGGCAGACCTGGGCATCGACCTGGTGATTCGCCGGGTCGACGTCTCGCAATTCGTCAATCGCCTGCGCTCGCGGGATTTCGACATGCTGGTGGGCAGCTTCCCGCAGTCCACCTCGCCGGGTAATGAACAACGCGAATTCTGGAAATCCTCCAGCGCCGACAAGCCCGGCAGCCGCAACTACATGGGCCTCAAGGACCCGGCCGTCGACCAACTGGTCGAAGAACTGATCGACGCCGACTCGCGCAAAAGCCTGATCGCCCATGCCAAGGCCCTGGATCGCGTGTTGCAATTTGGCTACTACGTGATCCCCAACTGGCACATCAAGACCTTCCGCGTGGCGTACTGGGACCATCTCGGTCATCCCAAAGTGCCACCGCGTTATGACGTCGGCACCGCCACCTGGTGGGCCAAACCCGACGTCAAACCTGCCACCACCCTGGACACGAGCGCCGACCCGGCGAGCGGAGGCGATTAAATGCTGGCCTATATCATTCGCCGCCTGTTGCTGATCATCCCCACGCTGTTCGGGATTCTGCTGATCAACTTCGTCATCATCCAGGCCGCCCCGGGTGGCCCGGTGGAGCAGATGATCGCCAAGCTCGAAGGCTTCGAAGGCGCCACCAGCCGCATTGCCGGCGGCGGCGCCGAAGTCGCAGTGGCCGGCTCCAGCTACCGTGGCGCCCAAGGCCTGGACCCGGCGCTGATCAAGGAAATCGAAAACATGTACGGTTTCGACAAGTCGGCACCGGAACGCTTGTGGATCATGGTCAAGAACTATGCCCGGCTGGATTTCGGCGACAGCTTCTTTCGCGACGCCAAGGTCATCGACCTGATCAAGGAAAAGATGCCGGTGTCGATCTCCCTCGGGCTGTGGAGCACGCTGATCATGTACCTGGTCTCGATCCCGCTGGGGATCGCCAAGGCCACGCGACACGGCAGCCACTTCGACGTATGGACCAGCTCGGCGATCATCGTCGGCTACGCGATCCCGGCGTTCCTGTTCGCGATCCTGCTGATCGTGGTGTTTGCCGGCGGCAGTTACTTCGACTGGTTCCCCTTGCGCGGGCTGACCTCCAACAATTTCGATGAGCTGAGCTGGGGCGGCAAGATCCTCGACTACTTCTGGCACCTGGCCTTGCCCATCACCGCGCTGGTGATCGGCAACTTCGCGACCATGACGCTGCTGACCAAAAACAGCTTTCTCGACGAGATCAACAAACAGTACGTGGTCACCGCCAAGGCCAAGGGCCTGACCAACCACCGCGTGCTCTACGGCCATGTGTTCCGCAACGCCATGCTGCTGGTGATCGCCGGTTTCCCCTCGGCGTTCATCGGGATCTTCTTCACCGGCTCGCTGCTGGTGGAAGTGATCTTCTCCCTCGACGGCCTCGGCCTGATGAGCTTTGAAGCCGCGATCAACCGCGATTACCCGGTGGTGTTCGGCACGCTGTTTATCTTCACCCTGCTCGGGCTGGTGGTGAAGCTGATCGGTGACCTCACCTACACCCTGGTCGATCCGCGTATCGACTTCGCCAGCCGGGAGCATTGAGATGAATCTGTCCCCCCTCAATCGCCGCCGGTTCGAGCGGTTCAAGGCAAACAAACGTGGCTGGTGGTCGCTGTGGCTGTTCCTGATCCTGTTCGGCCTGAGCCTGGGCGCCGAGCTGATCGCCAACGACAAACCGCTGGTGGTGCATTACGACGGCGACTGGTATTTCCCGGCGCTCAAACGCTACCCGGAGACCACCTTCGGCGGCGAGTTCCCCCTGGAGGCCAACTACAAGAGCCCGTATATCCAGGAGCTGCTCAAGGCCAAGGACGCGTGGACGCTGTGGGCGCCGATCCCGTTCAGCTATCAGAGCATCAACTACGACCTGAAGGTGCCGGCCCCCGCGCCGCCGTCTTCGGTCAACCTGCTGGGCACCGACGACCAGGGCCGCGACGTCTTGGCGCGGGTGATCTATGGCTTTCGCGTGTCGGTGCTGTTTGCCCTGACCCTGACCGTGCTCAGCTCGATCATCGGCGTGATCGCCGGGGCCCTGCAGGGCTTCTATGGCGGCTGGGTCGACCTGGCCGGGCAACGCTTCCTGGAGATCTGGTCGGGCTTGCCGGTGCTGTACCTGCTGATCATCCTCGCCAGTTTCGTGCAGCCCAACTTCTGGTGGCTGCTGGGGATCATGCTGCTGTTCTCGTGGATGAGCCTGGTGGACGTGGTCCGCGCCGAGTTCCTGCGCGGGCGCAACCTGGAATACGTGCGTGCGGCCAGGGCGCTGGGCATGCAGAACGGCGCGATCATGTTCCGCCATATCCTGCCCAATGCCATGGTCTCGACCATGACCTTCATGCCGTTCATCCTCACCGGCGCCATCGGCACCCTGACCGCCCTGGACTTCCTCGGCTTCGGCCTGCCGGCGGGTTCGCCGTCGCTGGGGGAACTGGTGGCCCAGGGCAAATCCAACCTGCAAGCGCCGTGGCTGGGCATGAGTGCCTTTGCCGTGCTGGCGATCATGTTGAGTTTGCTGGTGTTTATCGGCGAGTCCGCTCGCGATGCCTTCGACCCGAGGAAATGAGATGAATCAGGACAATCTGATCGAAGTCCGCGACCTCTGCGTCGAGTTCGTCACCGGCGAGCATCACCACCGCGTGGTGAACCACGTCAGCTTCGACATCAAGCGCGGCGAAACCCTGGCGCTGGTCGGCGAAAGCGGCTCCGGCAAATCGGTGACCGCCCACTCGATCCTGCGCCTGCTGCCCTACCCTTTGGCGCGGCACCCCGCCGGCACCATCGAATACGTCGGCCAGGACCTGCTGACCCTCAACGAAAAAACCATCCGGCATATTCGCGGCAACCGCATTGCGATGATCTTCCAGGAGCCGATGACCTCGTTGAACCCGCTGCACTGCATCGAGAAGCAGATCAACGAAGTGCTCGGCCTGCACAAAGGGCTGACCGGCAAAGTCGCGACCCGGCGCACCCTCGAGTTGCTCGAACTGGTGGGCATTCCCGAGCCGCATAAACGCCTCAAGGCGCTGCCCCACGAACTGTCCGGCGGCCAGCGCCAACGGGTGATGATCGCCATGGCCCTGGCCAACGAGCCGGAGCTGTTGATTGCCGACGAACCGACCACCGCCCTCGACGTGACGGTGCAGTTGAAGATCCTCGAGCTGCTCAAGGAACTGCAGGCGCGCCTGGGCATGGCGTTGCTGCTGATCAGCCACGACTTGAACCTGGTGCGGCGCATTGCCCACCGTGTGTGCGTGATGCAACAGGGTTGCATCGTCGAACAAGCCGATTGCGAAACCTTGTTCCAGTCGCCGCAGCACCCTTACACCCAGGAGCTGCTCGCCGCCGAACCCAGCGGCGGGCCCGCCGCCACCGCCGTCGGGCCACCGTTGCTGGAAGTGGACGACTTGAAAGTCTGGTTTGCGATCAAGAAAGGCTTTTTGCGCAACACCGTCGATTACGTCAAGGCGGTGGACGGCATCAACTTCAGCCTGCCCCAGGGGCAAACCCTGGGCATCGTCGGCGAAAGCGGCTCGGGCAAGTCCACCCTCGGCCTGGCGATCCTGCGCCTGATCGCGAGCAAAGGCGGGATTCGCTTCGAAGGCCAGCAACTCGACCGCCTGAGCCAGCAACAGGTGCGCCCGTTGCGCCGGGAAATGCAGGTGGTGTTCCAGGACCCGTTCGGCAGCCTCAGCCCGCGCATGTGCGTCAGCGAGATCGTCGGCGAAGGCCTGCGCATTCACAAGATGGGCAGCCCGGCGGAGCAGGAAGCGGCGATCATCGCAGCGCTCAAGGAAGTCGGCCTCGACCCGCAGTCGCGGCATCGCTACCCCCACGAGTTCTCCGGCGGCCAGCGCCAACGCATCGCCATTGCCCGCGCTCTGGTGCTCAAGCCGCGCCTGATTCTGCTCGACGAACCGACCTCGGCGCTCGACCGCACGGTGCAGCGCCAAGTGGTGGAATTGCTGCGCGGTTTGCAGGCCAAGTACAACCTGACCTATCTGTTCATCAGCCATGACCTGGCGGTGGTGAAAGCGTTGAGTCACCAGTTGATGGTGGTCAAGCATGGGCAGGTGGTGGAACAGGGCGACGCTCCGACGATTTTCGCCAACCCGCAGCATGCCTATACCCGGCAGTTGCTGGAGGCGGCGTTTCTGGTGCCGACGCCTTAGCCCAGGGCCGTGACCTATCCGTTCAGCGCGAAAGGATAGGTCGTTCGCCTCAGGCCGCCAGCCCGCGCCCGGCCCGCTCCAGGTTGCGCCACAACCAGCCCGGCAATACGTCCGGGTCCAGGCTGTCGATCAGGTTCTTCAAGCCCAGCCCCAACTCCGTGTCGCCTTCAATCACCAAGCGACGCCGGAAGAACAAGGTGTCCGGATCTTCCTGGCGACTGGCCAGCAACAAGAACTCGCGCCAGTTACCACTGATGGTCACCTGGGCCTCGGCTTTTTCAGCGATGCGCAAGCCATCCCGCGCCAGCGTCAGGTACCAGCACAGCCCAAGGTCGGGGATGCGCAGGCACATCCAGCGCCCGCGCAACAGGTCGAAGCCACCATCGCGCAACGGCTCGGCCAGGCAGCGGTTGAGGCCTTGCTGCAAGGCCAGGCGCTGCACCCGGAACGGCACGTGGCGCACCAGCGGCAACAAGCGATCGGCGCCCTTGAGCAGCCATTGTTTGCGACTCAACACAGGCCCACCTCCTCGACCCGCAGCATGCCGGCCTGGCCATGCCAATAACCGTTGCAACCGTCGACGCACAACGGCGGCATCGCGCCCTGGCGCACCTGGTCGAACGCCTGGACCACACCGACCATCCCTTCGGCGCGTGGGCTCAGGCGCAACAGGTCAGCGCCACACGCGACCAGGCCGGGGTAATCGGCGAGCAGGTTGGTGACATCGGCCGACATCGTCTGAATCCCGTTCAAGGTGAACAACGGTTGCCCTTCCTGGCTGGTCAGGGCCATGCCGTCGGGGTAGTTGATGCAACAGAACTGGCAATCGTCCTTGGGCCGGTTTTCCGCGCGGGCGGTGAAGCAACGGGCCGAGTACGCCAGGGGCAAATGCCCATAGGCGAAAATCTCCACTTCGGGCAGCGGCCGGCCGAGTTCGCGCACCTGTTCCAGCACATCGGCAATCAGGCTTTGCGAGCACTCCACCGGCGGCACCCAGCGCTGCATGCCCGCATCGAGCAATTGCACCAGGGCGTGGCCGTTGTACAGGTTGAGCGCCGGGCCGCCGACAAAGGGCAGCTTGCGCTCGATCAGCAACTGCACCGCGCCCATGTCGTTGGCCTCGACCAGCACCTCGCCGTTGTCGCACAGGCGGCGCAGGCTCGACAGTTCAGAGGCGGCTTCGATCAAGGTCAGGCTCGACAGCACGATCTGCGCCGAGCTGCACGACTGCAACTCGCGGCCCAGGCCCAACCATTGATCCAGGGAAAACGCGCGGCGTTTGGAGCACACGGTTTCCCCCAGGTAAATCACGTCCAGGGGCAAGCCGGCCATGTCTGAATAGAAGCGCCCCAAGTGTTCCTTATCCCAATAAAACAGCACCGGTCCCAGGCTGAGCTTCATCTGTGTTTCCTCATTGCCATGCGCGATGGTAAGCACCCAGGGTGGTCTGGCTGCCTTCGGAAAGTCCGGCCAGCACCTGGCGCCACTGGTCCTTGACCACAAAATTGGCCGGGGCGCTGCGGTGGGCGTCGAGGGCGGCGCGCCAGACTCGGGTGACTTGTTCCACATAGGCCGGGCTGCGTTGCCGGCCTTCGATCTTCACCGCCTCCACGCCGATGGCGCTGAGTTCGGGCAACAGGTCCAGGGTGTCGAGGCTGGTCGGTTCTTCGAGGGCATGGAAGCGCTTGCCGCCGACCAGGAAGCGGCCTTTGCACAAGGTCGGGTAGCCGGCCGGTTCCTCCGGGGTGTAGCGGTCGATCAGCACTTCACTGAGGCGCGCGCTGAGGCCATCGGCGTCGTCGCTCCAGCGCACCGCCTTGGCCGGCGAGCACACGCCGCACAGGTTGGGCGACTCACCGGTGATATACGACGACAAGTGGCAACGCCCTTCGGCCATGATGCACAGGCTGCCGAAGCCGAACACTTCGATCGGCACCACGCTGCTCGCCGCCACCTGTTTGACCTGGGCCAGCGACAGCACCCGCGGCAGCACCGCACGGCGGATGCCATAACGTTCGACGTAGAACTTCAGCGCCGCCGCATGGGTGGCCGAGCCCTGCACCGACAAGTGCAACGCCATCTGCGGATGGTGCGCGGCAGCATAGCCGAGCACACCCGGGTCGCCGGCGATCAGCGCATCCACGCCATGATCGGCCGCACGGTCGACGGCGCGTTGCCAGCGTGACCAGATCTTCGGTTGCGGGTAGGTATTGACCGCCACATACAGCTTGCGCTGGTGCTGGCGGATATGGGCGACGGCGGCGTCGAACTGCTTGTCGTCCATGTTCAGCCCGGCGAAATGCCGGGCATTGGTGTCATCGCGAAAACCGACATACACCGCATCGGCGCCTTGGCGCACCGCGGCTTTCAGCGCAGGCAGGTTGCCTGCCGGGCAGACCAGTTGCATGGAGACTCCTCATTGAAACTCGGCGAAAGACAAGAAAGGCACCGGTGCATCCTTGAGCAGCAGTTGCTCGCGCTCGACAATCACCAGGCCATCGGCCCAGCAGGCGGCGGTGAGCATCGCCGAGCTTTGCTGGGGGTGCAGGACGGCGCGCAATTGCCCATCCGCGCCGGGGCTCAAGCGCGCGCGCAGGTACTGGCGGCGCTTGTTAGGGGTAGGCCATTCAAAACCGGCCGGCACCTGGACCGGCACCGGCAACACGCGCTCGACGCCCTGGGCGCGCAACAGGAACGGGCGCACCACCACCAACGCGGTGATCAGCGCGGCAGACGGGTTGCCGGGCAGGCCGATCCACGGTTTGCCCGCCACTTCGCCAAACGCCAGGGGCTTGCCGGGCTGGATCGCCAGGCGCCAGAAATCCACGCGACCGAGTTCCTGGATGGCTTGTTTGAGATGATCCTCCTCGCCCACCGACACGCCGCCGGTGGTCAGCAGCAGGTCGCATTCGGACGACGCGAGGATCAACGCGTCGCGGCTGGCGGCCAACGCGTCGGCCATCACCCCGTAGTCGAGCACCTCCACGCCCCAACCGCGCAATAACGCGGTCACCAGGTGGCGGTTGCTGTTGTAGATCTGCCCCGGCGCCAGCGACTCGCCCGGCTCGCGCAGTTCATCGCCGCTGCTCAGCAGGCACACGCGCAGGGGGCGATAGACCTTGACCCACGGAATGCCGGCCGACGCCAGCAGGCCGACTTCCTGGGCGCGCAGGCGCTGGCCGACACGCAACAGGCGTTGCCCGCGCTGCATTTCTTCACCGCGCTTGCGCACGTGTTCGCCCAGGCGCAGCGGCGGGCACCAGATACGCTGGCCGTAGACGCGGCAACGCTCCTGGGGCACCACGCTGTCGGCGCCGGGCGGCAGCGGCGCACCGGTGAAAATCCGTACTGTCTGCCCGGCCTGTAAAAGCTCATCGCTGCTGTGCCCGGCAGCAATCCGCCCGGCCAGCACCAAGTAGCCGCCCTGCTCCGGCACATCGGCGGCGCGCAGGGCGTAGCCGTCCATGGCGCTGTTGTCCCAGCACGGCAGGTCGAGAGGTGAAAACAGTTCTTCGGCGATCACCCGACCTGCGGCCTGGCCGAGGGGGATGACTTCGGTGGGCGGCGCAGGTGGCGCCTGCGCCAGCAGTTGCTCGATCGCCTCGTCCACCGGCATCAATTGCCCGCTGTCGCACACGCGGGTGTTCATGACCGCGCCTCGCAGGCGCTGAGCGCTTGTTCGAACTGAGGCTTGAGGTGCGCAACGAAGTTGCACGGGCCGGTGCGGCTGTCCAATTGGCTGAGCAGAATCTGGTCCCAGGCAGTACGGCACGCGCCGGGCGAACCGGGCATGCAGCACACCAGCACGCCATTGCTCATGCCCGCCAGGGCGCGGGACTGCAAGGTGGACATGCCGATTTCCGCCAGGGACACCTGGCGGAACAGCTCGCCGAACCCGTCCACTTGTTTATCCAGCAGCGGCAACACCGCTTGCGGCGTGTTGTCGCGAGCGGTGAAGCCGGTGCCGCCGGTCATCAGGATCACTTGCACCTGAGGGTCGGCGATCCACTGCGAAACACGGGCGCGGATCTGGTAGATATCGTCCATCACCAGGCCACGGTCGATCAGCACATGGCCGGCACCTTCAAGGCGCTCTACCAGGGTCTGCCCGGAGGTATCGGTGTCAAAGGTGCGGGTGTCGCTGATGGTCAGTACGGCGATGTTCAGGGAGACAAAACTGCGTTGGGTCAAATGGGCCATGATCAAGGCTCCAGGCAGGTAAAAAGATGCGCTCAGCCTGCGCCGCAACGGGCGCAGGGCCTATTCCTCGAAGGAGGTACCTCGTCAGGGCGCCAGCCGTGTGCGCTGCCAGGCGCCGTTTCGCAGGCGGTAGTCGAGGCGGTCATGCAGGCGGTCGGGGCGGCCTTGCCAGAACTCGATGCGGCGCGGTTGCAGGCAGTACCCGCCCCAGTGCTCGGGTCGTGGCGGTTGCTGGCCGGCGAACCGCTCGGTGACCTCACGCAGCAAACCTTCCAGCTCGCTGCGGTGGGTCAGCGGCTGACTCTGCGGCGAGGCCCAGGCACCGAGTTGGCTGGCGGCCGGGCGGTCGAGGAAATAGGCGTCCGACAGCGCCGGATCAAGGCGCTCGACCGCGCCTTCAATACGCACCTGGCGCTCCAGGCCGGGCCAGAAAAACGTCATCGCGGCATGGGGGTTGCTCGCCAGCTCCTCGCCCTTGGCGCTCTGGTAATTGCCAAAAAACACAAAACCTTCGGCGCTGAAGCCCTTGAGCAGCAGGATGCGGCAATGGGCGTACCCTTCGCTGTCGACCGTGGCCAGGGCCATGCTGTTGGCCTCGGCGGGAGGCGCTTCGGTCTTGCGCGCCTGGCTCAGCCACTGGCCGAACAACACCAGCGGATCGTCTTGCTCGCCGTCGTCCCGCAGGCCGTAGAGGGTGTAGTTGCGGCGCAGTTGCGCGAGGGACAGGGGCATGGGACGAACCTCCAGAGAATTCGCCACAGTGTGGGAACTGCGCAGGTTTTAGCCCTTGACCGCGATCAACAATCCGCCGCGTCATGGCGCCGCAGGCGGCTCACCACAATGACTTCGCCAGCACCACGATCACCACCATGTGCGCGAGAATGCTGCGCCGTATCCACAGCGCACGCTGGGGGCTCAGGCGCTCGCGGGTCAGCCAGTAGGCCAGCAGCAGGTAGTGCCCGATGATGCTCAGGGCGAGGAAGATTTTCAGGCTCAGGAACAGTCCGAAATGACTGTTCCATGGCAGACCGCGGTAATGCCAGGCCAGGCCGATACCCGCGCCATACAGCAGCACCACCACGCCATGCAGCACCCGCCGCGAACGCCGGGCGATCGCGTGTTCCGCGGTGAAACGCGCCGACCAGGCCAGCTCCTCGCGGGCGCTGTGCCAGATCACCACTTCAAAGAACAGCGTGCCGATAAAGGCGATCGCCGCCAGCAGATGCACGATCAACAACCACGAATACAGCATGCAATGCTCCTAACCGGGGTGCCCGTCGACCCGCGCCCGCCACAACATCGGGCCATACCGCCACAGGTACAAGCCCAGGCCGACCGACCAGCACAGCCCCGCCAGCCACAAGGCCGCCACGGGCCAGATCAACACCAGTGCCACCCGGCACACAGCCGCCAGGTTCAACAGGGCGAACGCCAGGGTCATCCCGCCCGGTGGCTGCAACGGCCGACCGGTATGGCCCAGGCTGACCCGCGCCACCATCGCCAGGATCAGCCCGGCCATGGCGCCGATCGTCAGCGCATGCACGGCCAGGCTCGGGTTGAGCGGCGCGCCGAAATGCCACAGCGCCATGCCCAGGCAGGCCACGGCCAACCATGCGTAGGCCAGGTGCAGCGACCACAGCAGCGGCACGCGCCACAGGCCACGGTCATGCCAGCGCGCCAAGCGCAGCAAGTGGCCCAGGCCAAGCACAGCGAACAGTACGCCGCTCCACCGGCTGGGGAACACCGCCAGCCCGCTGGCGTAAAGCAACGCCACCAGGATCGAACCGCCCAGCAACACACGGTCCAGCCACGGCCACGGCTTGACCGCATCGACCCGGCCCAGGCCACGTTGGGTGAAGAATGGAATCACCCGACCGCCGATCAGCCCCATCATCGCCGCCACCAGCCACAACCCCGTGAGCACCGCCTGGCGCTCCACGCCTTCGTCATGGGTCAGCAACCCATACAACGCCAACGCGTCTGCCACGGCGAGCAAGCCCAGCACCAGTACAATCGGGTAGTTACGGGTTTGCCTGACCTTCCACAGCGTCCAGCCCATCACCCCGGCCACCGCCAGCGGAAAACTCAGTTCCAGCACCGCCAGCAGCGGCCACGGCAGGTTCAGCAACCAACCCAGGCGCGCCGCCAGCCATAACCCGGCGAGCAACGCCAGGGGCGCGCCGCTGAGGCCGGGGCGGCCGGTCCAGGTCTGCACCGCGGTCAGCAAAAAGCCGGCGATGATCGCCACGCCAAAGCCGAACAGCAGCTCATGCCGGTGCCAGGCCAGCCAGCCGCCGGCCGGTTGCCAAGTACCGGTGGCGCCGCCCAGGGCGAACAGCCACAGAGGAATGACCAGCACCGCCAACAGGCAGGCACCGAGGAAAAACGGGCGGAATGCCAGGCGAAACAATGGGGGAATAGCCATGGCCTTGCGTCGATCGAGCACTTGCATAGCACGGCTCCTAAACAGATGAATGCGACAATCTTGCGCTGCAGCCTGCGCTTTGCCCTTGTCGTAGATCAAGCACGCCCGCCACAGACAGGGGAACTTTGCCAGGAAATAACCGCCTGAATCCGGTACGCTCAGCGTTTTTACTCAAGGAGTTAATTCCCATGGCCAAAGCCACTGCCCGTCACATCCTCGTTGCCACCGAAGACAAGTGCAACGAACTCAAGGCCCAGATCGAAGGCGGCGCCGATTTCGCAGAAGTCGCCAAAGCCAATTCCAGCTGCCCATCCAGCCGTCAAGGCGGCGACCTGGGCTCGTTCGGTCCAGGCCAGATGGTTAAAGAATTCGACACCGTCGTGTTCAGCGCCCCGGTCAACACCGTGCAAGGCCCGGTGAAAACCCAGTTCGGTTATCACCTGCTGGAAGTCACCAGCCGTCAGGACTGATTCAGTCCACGCTGATGCTTGAAACAACGGCCCGCCTTTTGGTGGGCCGTTGTGCATGGGATGACTGGCGATGCTCAGGCCGTTAGCGTACAAATCCCTATTCTCCTTCACCCGGCGCTCAAGGCAGATAATGCGACTGGCTTTTTCGACTCTATTCAGCTCCACCCTGGCTCTGCTGCTGGCCAGCACCGCTGTGATCGCGGCCCCGCAAACCTACCTGACCGTGTATGGCGAACCGGCCAAATATGGCGCCGGCTTCAGCCATTTCGACTACGCCAACCCCAACGCGCCCAAGGGCGGCAGCCTGCGGCGTTCGGCCATCGAAATCGGGCGCTTCGACCATGTGCTGCCCTATATCGACAAAGGCATCGGCGTGTCCCAGATCGACGGCTGGCTCTACTCGCCCCTGGCCCTGCGCTCCCTGGACGAGCCGTACACGGTCTACGGCCTGGTCGCCGAGAAGATGGAACGCGCGGACGACGGCCTGTCGCTGCGCTTCTACCTCAACCCCAAGGCCCGTTTTGCCGATGGCACACCGATCACTGCCGAAGACGTGCGCTACAGCTTCGATTTGCTGATGACCCAGGGCAGCCTGCGCTTTCGCACGCTGTTCGCCGACGTCAAACACGTCGAAGTCGAAGGCGAACGCCAGGTGCGCTTCGATTTTTCCAGCGATGAAAACCGCACCCTGCCGCTGGATATCGCCACCCTGCCGGTGTTCCCCGAGCACTGGTGGAAAACCCGCGACTTCGCCAACGGCGGCGGCTACGAAGCGCCGCTGGGCAGCGGCCCGTATAAGGTCAGCAAGATCGACGCGGGCAGCACCATCACCTTTACCCGCAACCCTGACTGGTGGGGCAAGGACTTGCCGGTCAGCCGTGGCCTGTACAACTTCGATCACCTGAGCCTGGAATATTTTGGCGACACCGAAGTGGCGCGCCAGGTGCTGCGTGGCGGCGCGTATGATTTCAACCGCGAGTTCTCCGCCACCGGCTACTCCATCGGCTACAACGGCCCGGCGCTGGATGACGGCCGCCTGCAACGGGCGCACCTGGCCAAAGAGATGCCGCAACCGGCCCAAGGCTATGTGTTCAACGTGCAGAAACCGATGTTCCAGGACCGCCGCGTGCGCCAGGCCCTGGCGATGCTGTGGGATTTCGAATGGGCCAACCGGCAGATGATGCGCAACCTGTACATCCGCCAACAGAGCTACTTCTCCAATAGCCCGCTGGCCGCGAGCGAATTGCCGACCCCGGAAGAGCTGGCGATCCTCGAACCCCTGCGCGGCCAGGTGCCCGATGAGGTGTTCACCCAGGTCTTCAAAGCGCCGGTCACCGACGGCAGCGGCATGATCCGCGACAAGCAACTGCAAGCCTTGGCCCTGCTGGAAGAAGCCGGCTGGAACCCCGACGGCGACAAGCTGGTCAACGCCGAGGGCGAGCCGCTGGAGTTCACCTTCCTCTATGCCCAACCCGGCCTCGAGCGTCTGTTGCTGCCGTACAAGCGCAACCTGGCGCAGATCGGCATCACCCTGATCATCCGTCGCATCGACTCCTCGCAGTACGTCAACCGGCTGATGACGCGGGACTACGACATGATCGTCACCGGCTTCCCGGTCACCACCTCGCCGGGGATGGAGTTGTACAACTACTTCGGCTCCAGCGCCGCGTTCGACCCGGGCGCCAACAACTACATGGTGCTCAAGGACCCGGCCGTCGACAGCCTGATCAAGGGCCTGGTGAAAGCCAACACCCAGGCGCAGATGCTCACCTACGCCCACGCCCTGGACCGGGTGCTGCAATGGAACTACCTGTGGATCCCCAATTACTACCCGCCCGGCACGTCCGCCGCGTGGTGGAACCGCTTCGGCCGCCCGGCGATCGAGGCGAAGAATGACGAAGCCCTGGAAACCTGGTGGGAAATCAGCCCCACGCCACTGACGAACGCACAAATGAGCGCGGAACTTAAAAAACGCGGAGGGATGCGCTGATGTTTGCCTATATCGTGCGGCGCCTGCTGTTGATCATCCCGACGCTGGTGATCATCCTGCTGGTCAATTTCGTGATCGTGCAGGCCGCGCCCGGCGGGCCGGTGGAACAGGCGATCGCCCACCTGCAAGGGATCGGCGGCGGCGGCATCGGCGGTTCCGCCGGCGAAGGCCTCGGCAGCGGCTCGCGGGCCAGCCGTGGCCTGGACCCGAAACTGATCAAGGACATCGAAAAACAATACGGCTTCGACAAGCCGGCACCGGAGCGCCTGTGGCTGATGCTCAAGAGCTACGCCCGGCTGGACTTCGGCAACAGCTTTTTTCGCGGCGCGACCGTCACCGACCTGATCCTGGAAAAGATGCCGGTGACCATCTCCCTCGGCCTGTGGGCCACGCTGATCACCTACCTGGTGTCGATCCCCCTGGGGATCCGCAAGGCGGTGCGCCATGGCAGCAACTTCGATGTGTGGAGCAGCACCGCCATCGTGATCGGCTATGCGATGCCGGCGTTCCTGTTTGCGATGTTCCTGATCGTGGTGTTCGCCGGCGGCACCTCGCTGAACTGGTTCCCGGTGCGCGGCCTGGTCTCGGAAAACTTCGACGAACTGAGCACGGTGGGCAAGGTCGCCGACTATTTCTGGCACCTGGTCTTGCCGGTTACGGCGCTGGTGATCGGCGGGTTCGCCACCCTGACCATCCTGACGAAAAACTCGTTCCTCAATGAGATCACGCGCCAATACGTGGTCACCGCCCGCGCCAAAGGCTTGAGCGAACGGCAGGTGCTGTACGGGCATGTGTTCCGCAATGCGATGCTGCTGGTGATCTCGGGGATTCCCCAGGCGTTTATCAGCGTGTTCTTTGCCGGCTCGCTGCTGATCGAGGTGATCTTTTCCCTCGACGGCCTCGGGCGCATGAGCTACGAAGCCGCGGTGTCCCGCGACTACCCGGTGGTGTTCGGTTCGCTGTTTATCTTTACCCTGTTCGGCCTCTTGATAAAACTGATCGGCGACCTCTGCTACACCCTGGTGGACCCGCGTATCGACTTCGCCGCGAGGAACGCCTGATGTTCAATCTATCTCCCGTGGCCCGTCGGCGTTTCGAGCGGTTCAAGAAGAACCGCCGCGGCTGGTGGTCACTGTGGCTGTTTATCGGCCTGTTCATCCTGACCCTGGGCGGCGAGTTGATCGCCAATGACAAGCCCTTGGTGTTGAGCTTCAAGAACGAGCTGTATTTTCCAGTGTTCAAGCGCTACACCGAGCAGCAGTTCGGCGGGCAATTGCCGTTCCAGGCCGACTATCGCAGCGACTACGTGCAGAAGCTGATCAAGCAGGACGGCGGCTGGATGCTGTTCCCGCCAGTGCCGTTCAGCGACGACACGCCCAACTACGAACTGACCCGCCCTGCCCCCAGCCCGCCCTCGGCGGTGAACTGGCTGGGCACCGACGACCAGTCGCGCGACGTGGTGGCGCGGGTGATCTTCGGCGCGCGGGTGTCGATCCTGTTTGCCCTGGCCCTCACCGCGATCAGTGCGAGCATCGGCATCGCCGCGGGCGCGTTGCAGGGTTACTACGGCGGCTGGGTCGACCTGATCGGCCAGCGGGTGCTGGAAGTGTGGTCCGGGTTGCCGGTGCTGTACCTGCTGATCATCCTGTCCGGTTTTGTCGAACCGAACTTCTGGTGGCTGCTGGGGATCATGGCACTGTTTTCCTGGCTGGCCCTGGTGGATGTGGTGCGCGCCGAGTTCCTGCGCGGGCGCAACCTGGAGTACGTCAAGGCGGCGCGGGCCTTGGGTTTGAGCGACGCCAAGATCATGCGCCGACACATCCTGCCCAATGCCATGACGGCCACCCTGAGCTACCTGCCGTTTATTTTGACCGGCGCGATTTCCACCTTGAGCGCCCTGGATTTCCTCGGCTTCGGCATGCCGGCGGGCAGCGCGTCGCTGGGTGAGTTGATCGCCCAGGGCAAGCAGAACCTGCAAGCGCCATGGCTGGGCCTGACGGCGTTTTTCACCTTGGCGCTGATTCTGTCGCTGCTGGTATTTATCGGCGAGGCGTTGCGCGATGCCTTCGACCCCCGTGCATGAGTGAGTCTGTATGAGCGACAACCTGATCGAGATCCGCGACCTCTGCGTCGCCTTCAGCGGCCAGACCGTGGTGCGCAACCTGAGCCTGGATGTGCGCCCCGGCGAGTGCCTGGCGCTGGTCGGCGAGTCGGGCTCGGGCAAGTCGGTGACGGCCCTTTCGATTCTGCAACTGCTGCCCGAAGCCGGCACGCAAACCAGCGGCTCCGTGCGCTATCGCGGCCAAGAGTTGATCGGCGCACCGGCGGCCACCCTGCAAAAGCTGCGTGGCGACCGCATCGCCATGATCTTCCAGGAGCCGATGACCTCCCTCAACCCGCTGCACAGCATCGAAAAGCAGATCGGCGAAACCCTGCTGTTGCACAAAGGTATGGGCGGCAAAGCAGCACAGGCGCGCATCATCGAGTTGCTCGAACTGGTCGGCCTCCAGAACCCCCTGGAACGGCTCAAGGCCTATCCGCACCAACTCTCCGGCGGCCAGCGCCAACGCGTGATGATCGCCATGGCCCTGGCCTGCGAGCCGGAACTGCTGATCGCCGACGAGCCCACCACCGCGTTGGACGTGACCGTGCAGCGCAAGATCCTGCTGCTGCTCAAGTCCTTGCAGCAACGCCTGGGCATGTCGCTGCTGCTGATCAGCCACGACCTCAACCTGGTGCGCAGCATGGCGCAGCGCGTGTGTGTGATGCATACCGGCGAGATCGTCGAACAGGCCGACTGCGAAACCTTGTTCAACGCGCCACAACACCCCTACAGCCGCTTGCTGCTCGACGCTGAACCGGCGGGCGAGGTGCTGTGCGGCGAAACGCGCGAAACGGTGTTGCAGGTCGACGACCTGAGCGTGCAATTCCCCCTCGGCGGCGGCCTGTTTCAGCGCAAGACCTACCTGCGCGCGGTGGACGGCATCAGCCTCAGCGTGCAGCGCGGCAAGACGCTGGGCATCGTCGGCGAGTCGGGCTCGGGCAAATCCACCCTGGGCCAGGCGATCCTGCGCCTGCTGGACTCCACCGGCAGCATCCGCTTCCAGGGCGTCGCCCTCGACGCGCTCAACCACAAACAGATGCGCCCGTGGCGCAAACAGATGCAGGTGGTGTTCCAGGACCCCTACGGCAGCCTCAGCCCGCGCATGTCGGTGCAGCAGATCATCAGCGAAGGCCTGGAAGTCCACGCACCGTGCAGCCTCGCCGAGTGTGACGCACAGGTGATCCAGGTGCTCAAGGACGTCGGCCTCGACCCGGCCAGCCGGTATCGTTACCCCCACGAGTTTTCCGGTGGCCAGCGCCAGCGCATCGCCATCGCCCGCGCACTGGTGCTCAAGCCGGCGCTGATGCTGCTCGACGAACCCACCTCGGCCCTCGACCGCACGGTGCAGAAGCAAGTGGTAGCGTTGCTGCGCGAGCTGCAGGACAAATACGGCCTGACCTACCTGTTCATCAGCCATGACCTGGCCGTGGTGCGCGCCATGGCCCACGACATGATCGTGATCAAGGACGGCAAAGTGGTGGAGCATGGCGCCAGCCATGATGTGTTTGAATCGCCGCAACACCCGTACACCCAGGAACTGCTGGCCGCCGCACACATCCCCTTGTAGGAGCGAGCTTGCTCGCGAAAAGCGCAAGGACACCGCGTTCAACCAGCAGGCGCGTCATCGTTAACGTTTTTCGCGAGCAAGCTCGCTCCTACAGGATTCTGCACGCATGAACACCAGCCTCAAGGACTACCAACAGGTTCGCGGCCTGGCCATCCAGTCGCTGTTCGAGATCATCGAGCAGTCCAGCGAAGGCACGGTGATTGTCGACCGCGACGCGAACATCGTGTGGATGAACGAGCGCTACGCCAAGCGCTTCGGCCTCAAGAGCGCCGACGAAGCCATCGGCCAACCCTGCGAACAGGTCATCGCCAACAGCCTGTTGCGCCAGGTGGTGCGCAACGACCAGCCGATCCTGCTGGATATCCAGGACACGCCCAAAGGCCCGTTGGTGGTGATGCGCCTGCCGATCCACAACGACGCCGGCGCGGTGATCGGCGCCATCGGCTTTGCGCTGTTCGATGAGCTGCGCAACCTGTCGCCGCTGATCGAGCGTTACCTGAGCATGCAGCAAGAGCTGGCGTCCACCCGTTCGCTGCTGCGTTCACGCCAGAGCAAGTACACCTTTGCGCACTTTATCGGCACCAGCGCCACCAGCCTCGAAGTCAAACGCCGTGCGCGGCGCAGTGCGAGTGCCGAGTCGCCGGTGTTGCTGCTCGGCGAAACCGGCACCGGCAAGGAGTTGCTGGCCCAGGCGATCCACGGCGCCTCGACGCGGGCGCACAAGGCATTTGTCAGCATCAACAGCGCCGCCATTCCCCATGACCTGCTCGAAGCCGAGTTCTTCGGCACCGCGCCCGGCGCGTTTACCGGCGCCGACCGCAAAGGCCGCCCCGGCAAGTTGCAGATCGCCCAGGGCGGCACGCTGTTTCTCGATGAAATCGGCGACATGCCCCTGCCGCTGCAAAGCAAGCTGTTACGGGTGTTGCAGGAGAAGGAATACGAACCGGTCGGCTCCAACGAGATGCGGCACAGCGACGTGCGGGTGATCGCCGCCACGTCCATGGACCTGGAAGCGGCGATCAAACGCGGCGAGTTTCGCGCCGACCTGTATTACCGGCTGAATGTGCTGCCGATCCAGGTGCCGCCGTTGCGCGAACGCCTGGAGGATATTCCGGCGCTGAGCGAAGCGATCCTCGAAGACCTGCGCAGCCACCACGAACTGGACCGCGAGGCCCTGGCGTTGTTGGCGCGGCATGCATGGCCGGGGAATATCCGCGAACTGCGCAACGTGCTGGAACGCGCGGCGTTGTTGAGCGATGACCGGGTGTTGGGCGCGGCTGAGATTCGCGCCGCGATCGGCACGTTCAGCCCGGTGGCGCACGAGGCGATGGAAACGCTCGAAGGCGAGACGTTCGCGGCGGCGCGGGAGCGCTTCGATCGGCAGTTGATCACCGCGGCGCTCAAGGCCTGCAGCGGGAATGTGGTGGACGCGGCCCAGCGCTTGGGGCTGGGCAGGTCGACCTTGTACAAGAAAATGGTCGCGCTGGGCCTGGCCGCATCTCAATAAAGAGACAAAATTCTCAAAACAAAGACAATCCTTGTGGGAGGGGGCTTGCCCCCGATGGCAGTGCCTCAGTCAGCCTATTCTTTACAGACCCACCGCTATCGGGGGCAAGCCCCCTCCCACCTTTGATGTGCTTTTGTCTCAGAATTGAGACCAGATCTGAAAAGCTTGTTCATGGATACAATAATATCTATTTATTTCAATAGGTTATGAACATGGCACGCATCTCGCTATAGCCCTCCTCCAACGCATCACCCCACAAAAATAACAATCTGATGGAGACACACCATGAGTGTGATCATTGCCTTGGCAGCCCTCGCGCTGCTGATGCTGGCTGCCTACCGTGGCTACAGCGTCATCTTGTTTGCCCCCATCGCCGCCCTCGGCGCTGTCCTGCTCACCGACCCGTCCGCGGTCGCCCCGGCGTTTACCGGGGTGTTCATGGAGAAAATGGTCGGTTTCATCAAACTGTATTTTCCGGTGTTCCTGCTCGGTGCCGTGTTCGGCAAGCTGATCGAGTTGTCGGGTTTCTCGCGCTCGATCGTGGCGGCCGCAATCCGCTTGCTCGGTACGCGCCAGGCGATGCTGGTGATCGTGCTGGTCTGCGCCCTGCTCACCTACGGCGGCGTGTCGCTGTTCGTGGTGGTGTTTGCGGTGTACCCGTTCGCGGCGGAGATGTTCCGCCAGAGCGACATCCCCAAGCGCCTGATCCCGGCGACCATCGCCCTCGGCGCGTTCTCGTTCACCATGGACGCGCTGCCCGGCACGCCGCAGATCCAGAACATCATCCCCAGCACGTTCTTCAACACCACCGCCTGGGCTGCGCCGTGGCTGGGGCTGATCGGCACGATCTTCGTGTTCTGCACCGGCATGCTCTACCTGGCGCGCCAGCGCAACAAGGCGCAACGGGCCGGTGAAGGCTACGGCACCGAACTGCGCAACGAGCCGGAAACCGCCGAGAACCTGAACCTGCCCAACCCCTGGATCGCGCTGTCGCCGCTGCTCCTGGTGGGCGTGATGAACCTGCTGTTCACCCACTGGATCCCGCAGTGGTACGGCAAGACCCACAGCCTCAGCCTGCCGGGCATGAGCGCGCCGGTGACCACCGAAATCGCCAAGCTCACCGCGATCTGGGCGGTGCAGGCGGCGTTGCTGGTGGGCATCGTCATGGTGCTGGTGTTCGGCTGGTCGGCGATCAAAAGCAAGCTCGCCGAAGGCAGTAAGAGCGCGGTCAGCGGTGCGCTGCTGGCGGCGATGAACACCGCCTCGGAATACGGCTTCGGTGCGGTGATCGCCTCGCTGCCGGGCTTTCTGGTGCTGGCGGACTGGCTCAAGGGCATCCCCAACCCGCTGGTCAACGAAGCGATTACGGTGACGCTGCTGGCCGGTATCACTGGCTCGGCGTCCGGCGGCATGAGCATCGCCCTGGCGGCGATGTCCGAGAGTTTCATTGCGGCGGCCCATGCGGCGAATATCCCCCTTGAAGTGCTGCACCGGGTCGCGGCCATGGCCAGCGGCGGCATGGACACCCTGCCCCACAACGGCGCGGTGATCACCTTGCTGGCGGTCACCGGGCTGACCCACCGCGAAGCCTACAAGGACATCTTCGGCATCACGATCATCAAGACCCTCGCGGTGTTCGTGGTGATCGGTACTTTCTACGCCACCGGCATTGTGTGAGGTTTTCATGACGAACTTGAACGGCAAGACCGCCCTGGTCACCGGCTCCACCAGCGGTATCGGCCTGGGCATAGCGCTGAGCCTGGCCGAGGCCGGCGCCAACCTGATCCTCAACGGCTTCGGCGACGCCAGCGCGGTGATCGCCCAGGTACAGGCGTTCGGCGGCAAGGTCGGGCATCACCCGGCGGACGTCAGCGACCCGGCGCAGATCGCCGACATGCTCGCCTACGCCGAGCGCGAATTCGGCGGTGTGGATATTCTGGTCAACAACGCCGGCATCCAGCATGTGGCGGCGGTGGACGAGTTTCCGGTGGAGCGCTGGGATGCGATCATCGCGATCAACCTGTCGTCGGTGTTCCACAGCACGCGCCTGAGCCTGCCGGGCATGAAGGCCAAGGGCTGGGGGCGCATCGTCAATATCGCCTCGGTGCATGGCCTGGTGGGTTCGGTGGGCAAGGCCGCCTACGTCGCGGCCAAGCATGGCGTGATCGGCCTGACCAAGGTAGTCGGCCTGGAAACCGCCACCAGCAACGTGACCTGCAACGCGATCTGCCCCGGCTGGGTGCTGACGCCGCTGGTGCAGAAGCAGATCGATGATCGCGCGGCCAATGGTGTCGACCCGCAGCAGGCGCAACATGATTTACTGGCAGAGAAGCAGCCGTCGCTGGAGTTCGTCACCCCGCCGCAACTGGGTGAGCTGGTGTTGTTTTTGTGCAGCGAGGCCGGTGCCCAAGTGCGCGGCGCGGCATGGAACATCGATGGTGGTTGGCTGGCCCAATAGACCAAACACAGAAAATCCAATGTGGGAAGGGGCTTGCCCCCGATGGCAGTGGGTCAGTACCGCATGTGCTAGCTGATACTCCGCCATCGGGGGCAAGTCGAATCGTCGCACCGCCCCTCCCACATTCGAACTCCACTGTTTGGAAGAACTGTACAAGAATAAGAGACGTGCTTATGTCCGAGATCCTCTGGCAACCCTCCGCCGAACGCATCCGTCACACCCGGATGGACCAGTTCCGGCGCTTTATCAATGACCGCTACAGCGTGCAGCTCGACGACTACCCGGCGTTGCACCAGTGGAGCATCGACCAGCGCGCCGACTTCTGGCAGGCGATCGTGGCGTTTTTCGACGTGCAGTTTCGCAGCCCGCCCAGCGCGGTATTGATCGAAGGCGCCGCGATGCCGAGCGCCGAGTGGTTCCCCGGCGCAACCCTGAACTTTGCCGAGCACCTGCTGCGCCGTCGCGACGCTCACCCCGCCGTGGTCGCCATCAGCGAAGACGGCCAGCGCGAGCAACTGAGCTACGCCGAACTGGCCGCCCACGTCGCCGGCCTGCAACGCAGCCTGCGGGCGGCCGGGGTCGGGCTGGGCGATCGGGTTGCCGCGTGCATGCCCAACACCTGGCAAACCCTGGTCGGCATGCTGGCCACCACCAGCTTGGGCGCGATCTGGTCGTGCTCATCGCCAGACTTCGGCACCCAAGGCGTGATCGACCGTTTCGGCCAGATCGAGCCCAAGGTGCTGATCGCCTGCGCCGGTTACCGCTACGCCGGCAAAACCATCGACCAGAGCGCCAAGCTCAACGAGATCCTCGAACGCCTGCCATCCCTGCAGCACCTGATCGTCGTGCCGTATGCCCGGCCCCAGGCGCGGGTCGAGGACTATCGGAGCGACGCCAACGTCGCGCTGTGGAGTGACTTCTACCAACCCGGCGGCACGCCTGAGTTCGTCGCGGTGCCGTTCGACCATCCGCTGTATATCCTCTATTCCAGCGGCACCACCGGCGTGCCCAAATGCATCATCCACGGCACCGGCGGCGTGCTGCTCACCCACCTCAAGGAGCACGGCCTGCATGCGGACCTGTCCCGCGAGGATTGCCTGTTCTACTACACCACCTGCGGCTGGATGATGTGGAACTGGCTGGTTTCGGTACTCGCGCTCGGCGCCACCGCCGTGCTGTATGACGGCTCGCCATTTCACCCTGGCCCCGAGCGCTTGATCGACCTGATCGACGCGGAACGGATCAGCGTGTTCGGCACCAGCCCCAAGTTCCTCGCCACCCTGGAAAAAGCCGGCCTGCAGCCGCGCCTGAGCCATGACCTGAGCAGCCTCAAGGGCCTGATTTCGACTGGCTCGCCGCTGTCGCCGCAGAGCTACGACTACGTGTACCGCGAGATCAAGGCCGAGGTGTGCCTGTCATCGATGTCTGGCGGTACCGATATCGTCTCCTGCTTCGTCATCGGCAACCCGGTGCTGCCGGTACGCCGCGGCGAAATGCAATGCAAGAGCCTGGCGATGGCCATCGAGGTGTGGGACGACCAGGGGCGGCCGTTGCTCGGTGAAAAAGGCGAACTGGTGTGTACCCGGCACTTCCCCGCCATGCCCATCGGCCTGTGGAACGACCCGCAGCAGAGCAAACTGCGCGCCTCCTATTTCAGCCAATTCCCCGGCGTGTGGGCCCAGGGCGACTACGCCGAACAGCGGCCCAACGGCAGCCTGCTGATTCACGGGCGCTCCGACGCGGTGCTCAACCCTGGCGGCGTGCGGATCGGCACCGCCGAGATCTATCGGCAGGTGGAAAAAGTCCCGCAGGTGCTGGAAAGCCTGGCCATTGGCCAACGCTGGCAAGACGATGTGCGAGTCGTGCTGTTCGTGCGACTCGACGATGGCGTCGAGCTGAATGACGCCCTCGAACAGCAGATCCGCCAGGTGATCCGCGCCAACACCACGCCACGCCATGTACCGGCGAAGATCCTCGCTGTCAGCGATATCCCGCGCACCATCAGCGGCAAGATCGTCGAACTGGCGGTGCGCAATGTGGTACACGGCGAACCGGTGAAAAACACCGACGCGCTGGCCAACCCGGAGGCCCTGGCACAGTTTCGCGACCGGCCTGAGCTGGCGCTTTAAGATGAAAGGTTTCAGCGCCAACGCACTCATTTGCAGAAAAAAACCCAATGCATGCTATTTTTCGGGGGTAGTCACCCACCGCTATCCCACCGGATAATCGCTGTTGTCATTTTTCAAAGCGTTACGCTCAGGGCTTTTTATGAAGGAAACATCCACCGGTAGCGAAGCCGCCGCATTGATTGCGCGGCTGGACTGGGCCAAAAACCCGCTCGGTGAGGCCAATGATTGGCCGCAAAGCCTGCGTACCGCCGTGGATATCGTCGTCCACTCGCCGATGCCGATGCAGCTGTTGTGGGGCCGCGAACTCATCCAACTCTACAACGACGCCTTCGCCCTGCTGGCGGGCAACAAGCATCCCGACGCAATGGGCCAGCCGGCGCACCAGACCTGGCCGGAATTGCACAGTTTCACCGCGCCGATCTATGACGCGGTCTTCAGCGGCCAGGTGCGCTCCTTCAGCGAGCAGCGCTTTGTGCTGCAACGCAACCAGCGCGACACCGAGATCTGGCTCGACCTGACCTACAGCCCGATCCGCGATGAACGCGGCAGCGTCGCCGGCATCCTCGTCACCGCCATCGAAACCAACGAACGCCGCCAGTTCACCCAGGAACTGCAACAGCGCTCCGAAGCCAGCCTCAAAGCCCAGCAAAGCACCGAGCAACGCCTGCGCCACCTCAACGAAAACCTCGAAGAGCGTGTGGCCCAGCGCACCCTGGCACTGGCCGAGGCCAACCAGCGCCTGCAAAACGAGATGGTCGAACGCGAACGCGCCGAAGACGCCCTGCGCCACGCGCAGAAGATGGAAGCGGTGGGCCAACTCACCGGCGGCATCGCCCATGACTTCAACAATATGCTCACTGGCATCATCGGCAGCCTGGACCTGATGCAACGCTACATCGCCGCCGGGCGCAGCGACGACATCGGCCGCTTTGCCGACGCCGCCGTGGCCTCCGCCCATCGCGCCGCCGCCCTCACCCACCGCCTGCTGGCGTTCTCGCGGCGCCAGTCACTGGACCGCCGCCCGCTCGACCCGAACCAGTTGGTGGCCTCGCTGGAAGACTTGTTCCAGCGCACCAAGGGCGCGCACATCACGCTCAAGGTGCAACTGGGCCACGATATCTGGCCGGTGAACAGCGACGCCAGCCAGCTGGAAAACGCCCTGCTCAACCTGGTGATCAACGCGCGGGATGCCATGCCCGATGGTGGCGAACTGCTGATCGAAACCGCCAACAGCTACCTCGACGGCACCGACATCTCCACCCCGGAACCGGTCAAGGCCGGTGATTACGTGATGCTCGGCGTGCGCGACAACGGCACCGGCATGGCGCCGAAAATCCTGGCCAAAGCCTTCGATCCGTTTTTCACCACCAAGCCCATCGGCCAGGGCACCGGCCTGGGGCTGTCGATGATCTATGGCTTCGCCCAGCAATCCGGTGGCCATGTGACCCTCCACAGCGAACCGGGCCAGGGCACCTGCGTGCGCTTGTATCTGCCGCGCCTGCACGGCACTTCCCTGGCAAGCAGCTTGCCGGCCAGCCTCAGTGAGGCCGCGCCCGTGGCCCTGGCCGGGGAGGCTGTGGTGGTGGTCGAGGACGACCCGGCGGTCCGCATGCTGGTGGTCAATGTCCTCGATGAACTGGGCTATACCGCGCACCAGGCCGCGGATGCACGCACCGCCTTGCCGCTGCTGGAATCAGACTTGCGCGTGGATTTGCTGGTGACCGACGTCGGCCTGCCGGGCATGAACGGCCGGCAACTGGCGGAAATCGCCCGTCAGCACCGCCCGGGCCTGCGCATCCTGTTCATGACCGGTTATGCGGAAAAAGCCGCCGAACGCCAAGGCTTTCTGGAAGACGGCATGGACATGGTGGCCAAGCCGTTTTCCATCGATGTGCTCGCCACCAAAATCCGCAGCATGATCAGCGTCGACGATCCAGTTCAGGCATAATCGCGCGCCGTCGCACACCCCGGTAGAGAACCATGAAAGCCCAAGCCCGCCATATCCTGGTGAAAACCAGTGAAGAAGCCGAACAGCTCAAGCAGCGCATCGCCAAGGGCGAAGCGTTCGATGTGCTGGCCAAGAAGTATTCCACCTGCCCGTCCGGCAAGCGCGGCGGCGACCTGGGCGAGATCCGGCCGGGGCAGATGGTCGGCGCGATTGATGCGGTGATCTTCAAGAAGCCGCTGCGGGTGGTGCATGGGCCGGTCAAGAGCAAGTTTGGGTATCACTTGGTGCAGGTGTTTTATCGGGATTGAGGGGTTGGCTTTAGGGCGCTATCGGGGGCAAGCCCCCTCCCACAGTTGACCGCATTGCGCTCACTGTGGGAGGGGGCTTGCCCCCGATCCGCCGCAGGCGGCCATTCACCCCCTAGGAATCAACGCCCCCGGCACCTGGATCACCCGGCTCGCCAACCGATGCCCGGCCAAGGCCGCCTCTTGCGGCGAGCCGCCCTTGAGCCGACTGGCCAGGTACGCCGCGCTGAACGAGTCCCCCGCCGCCGTGGTGTCTACCACCGTCTCGACCGGCAACGCCGGCACCGCAAAGCGCTGGCCTGCGCAACGAATCAAACAGTCCTCGGCACCGCGCTTGAGCACGACTTCCGCGACTGCCGGGTACGCCGCGAACACCTGTTCGCTGTCGGCATGACCAAACAATGCGCGCTCGTCATCTTCGGTCAGCAAGGCCATATCCACCTCGGCCAACACTTTGTGATAGGCCGCACGCGCCACCTCGACACTCGCCCACAAACGCGGCCGGTAGTTGTTGTCGAACACCACCCGGCCGCCGCGCCGACGGGTTTCGATCAAGGCCTGCAACAAGCGCTCGCGCCCGACTTCACCGAGCACCGCCAGGGTGATGCCGCTGAAATACACCACGTCATAGCCCGGCAACGCTGCCAGGATCGGAGCGGCGGCGGGCGTGGTGAAGCAGTCGCGCACGGCCGCTTCGTTGCGCCAGTAGAGGAATTTGCGCTCGCCGTTGGCGTCGGTCTGGATGCAGTACAAGCCCGGCAACCGCCCGGGCAGGCGCTGGACCATGCTCAGGCCCAGGCCTTCGTCGGTCCACTGTTGGCACATGGCGTCGCTGAAGCTGTCATCGCCCAGGGCGGTGACGTAGTCGACGTGGCCGAGCGCCCCCAACTCGCGGCGCAGGTACACCGCGGCGTTCAGGGTGTCGCCGCCAAAACTCTGGTGCAGGCTGCCGTCGGCGCGGTGTTGCAGTTCGATCATGCATTCGCCGATGAGGGCGATGCGGGGTGTGGTGTTCATGCCTGTTGTCTCCGGTGCGGCTGATGGCCCCTTCGCGGGCAAGCCCGCTCCCACCTTTGAATGTGTTCACACATCCAAAGGGCGCAGCGGGTTTGCCTGCGATGGAGGCGACGCGGTCTAGAAGCAGGTATGCAGTGACTCGATCACCTGCAGTTGCTCATCCACCAGGCAACCGACCTGCCACTTGTCGAACGTCAGGCACGGGTGGGAAGTGCCGAAGGAAATAATGTCGCCGATGCGCAGTTCAACCCCCGGCGCGACGCTCATGAACGCATGCTGGTCCATCACCGCGGTGACCTTGCACGCGCTCACATCATCGCCTTGCGCCGGCACGATCCCGGCCTTGTAGCGCTTGAGCGGCACCGGCAAACCGGCGTCGTAGGCCACATCGCGCTTGCCCAGGGCGACCACCGCGAAGCCAGGCTCAGGCAACGATTGCACGTGGGCCCAGACTTCCAGCGCCGGGCGCAGGCCTTCGCTGAGGTCGCTGCGCCGGTCGAGCACGCAGCATTGCGCATCTTTGTAGATGCCATGGTCATGGGCCACGTAGCTGCCGGGACGCAGCACGCTGAGGAAACGCCCGGCGGCGTTTTGCGCTTCGAAGGACTCGGCGATCAGGTCATACCAGGCCGACCCCGACGCGGTGACGATGGGCTTGGCCAGATCGAACGAGCCGTTGTTCTGCAGGTCCACCGCCAGGCGCACCAGGCTCGCGGCGAAGTCGCGGATGCCAGTGATGGCGTGTTCGCCGTGGATCACGCCTTCGTAGCCTTCGATACCGGTCAGGGCCAGCGCCGGCTGGGCCTTGATCGCCGTGGCCAGGTCGCGCACCTCCTGCTCGCTGCGGCAACCGCAACGGCCGCCGACCACGCCGTACTCGATCATCACGTTCAGGCGCAGGCCACGGGCGGCGAAGAACAGGCCCAGGTCGGCGACGTTGTCCGGGTGGTCGACCAGGCAGTGGAAGTCGAAGTCTGCGTCGGCCAGCAAGTCGGCGATCAACGCCATGTTCGGCGCGCCCACCAGTTGGTTGGCCATCAACACACGGCGCACACCGCCGGCATAGGCGGCGCGGGTCTGTACCGCGCTGGCCAGGGTGATGCCCCAGGCACCGGCGGCGATCTGGCGCTGGAACAGGGCCGGCATCATGCTGGTTTTGCCATGGGGCGCAAGCTCGGCACCGCTGTTGCTGACAAAGGCCTGCATCCAGCGGATGTTGTGTTCGAGGGCGTCGCGGTGCAGCACCAGGGCCGGCAGGCTGACGTCACGGACCAGATGGGCGCCGACAGCGGCGGCGCCCTTTGCAACGGCGTTGATGGCAGGCATGAACTGCTCCTATTCGTTGATGCGACGGGCCAGGTTGTTGGCGCTTTCGATCAACACCCGGCGATAGTCGTTGTAGTTTTTACTGGCATCGGCGCGGGGCGCGACGATGCACAGGGTCGCAATGCTGATGCCCTGCGCGTCCCGGACCGGGGCGGCAAAGCAATGGGTAAAGGTGTCGGCCACGCTGTCGAAGGAAAAGAAGCCATCGACGCTGGCCTGACGGATCTGTGCGAGGAAGGTCTCCAGCGGCAAGCGCTGGCCGTCCGGCAGGATGAAATCGTCGGGGTCGATCAGGTCGACGATCTGCTGGTCGCTCAAATGCCCCAGCAACAGGCGCCCGGACGCGGTCCACGGGATCGGTGCGTTTTCGCCGATGTCCGAGGAAATGCGGAAATGCCGCTCGCCTTCACGCATCAGCGCCACCGTGTATTTGCGCCCGTTGAGCAGGCACATCTGCGCGGTTTCGTGGGTCTGGCTGACGATTGCCTGCAAGGCGTGGTCGGCCTCGCGGGTCAGGTCGAAATGGCGCAGGTGCGCCTGCCCGAGGAAGTACAGCTGACGGCCGAGGTAGACGTGCCCGTCCTTGCCCACGGTTTCCAGGATGCGGCGTTCCAGTAAGGAGGCGACCAACTCGTAGACCGTGGACTTGGGGCTGCCGATGCCGCTGGCGATATCATTCGGGCGCAGGGGCTGGCCGACTTCCTTGAGGAAATCGAGGATGTCGAATGCACGGTCCAGGCCTTTGGCGCGGCGTTTGATGGTGTCTTCGGTCATGGAAGTTTCGGTCCGCTCGAAATGGTAGGGCTGGCGCAGGTCCACTGTGGGAGGGGGCTTGCCCCCGATGGCGGTGTGCCAGTGGACACATCTGTTGCTGATACACCGCTATCGGGGGCAAGCCCCCTCCCACATTGGATTTACTGTGGTTTCAAGAGTGGGGCATTTAGCCCTTTTTCTTGTAGGCCACGCAATCGATCTCGACCTTGCAATCCACCATCATGTTGGCCTGCACGCAGGCACGTGCCGGGGCGTGTTCGGGGCTGAAGTATTCGCCGAAGACTTTGTTGAAGCTCCAGAAATCCCGTGGGTCTTCCAGCCACACGCCGACGCGCACCACGTCGTTCAAGGCGTAGCCAGCCTCTTCGAGAATCGCCACCACGTTGCGCATCGTCTGGCGGGTTTGCTCGACGATGCCGCCGCTGATGATTTCACCGTCCACCGCTGGCACCTGGCCCGAGACGTAGAGCCAGCCGTCCGCTTCCACCGCGCGGGCGAAAGGCCGAGGCTGGCCGCCGCCGGCGGTGCTGCCGGTGCCGTAACGAGTAATGCTCATAAATAGTGCTCCTTGACTGACAGTTAAAAACGAATGTTCTTCAGGAATTCCGCCAGGCGCGGCGACTGCGGGCGTTCGAAGATGTCCTTCGCCGAGCCCTGTTCTTCAATGCGCCCCTGGTTCATGAAGACGATTTTGTCCGAGACTTCGTAGGCAAAGCGCATCTCATGGGTCACCAGCAACATGGTCATGCCCTCTTCCGCCAGGCCCTTGATCACGCTGAGCACTTCGCCCACCAGTTCCGGGTCGAGGGCCGAGGTGACTTCGTCGAACAGCATCAGGCTGGGGTTCATCGCAATCGCACGGGCGATGGCCACGCGCTGTTGCTGGCCGCCGGACAACTGGCCGGGGAAATGATTGCGGCGTTCCAGGAGCCCTACACGGTCCAACCATTTTTCCGCCAAGGCCACGGCTTCGTCCTTAGGCATTTTCTTAACTTTCAACAAGCCCAGGGTGACGTTCTGCAGCGCCGTCAGGTGCGGGAACAGGTTGAACTGCTGGAAGGCCATGCCGGTCATGGCGCGGTGCTGGGCGATTACCCGCTCCGGGTGGCGCACGCGCTTGCCGGCGACGTCGCTGTAGCCGATGGATTCGCCATCCAGGCTGATCTGACCGCCCTGGAACTCTTCGAGCAGGTTGACGCAGCGCAGCAGCGTGGTCTTGCCCGAGCCGCTGGAGCCGATCAACGTCACCACGTTGCCGCGCTGCATGGACAGGTCGACGCCCTTGAGCACTTCCACCGTGCCGTATTGTTTGCGCAGGCCGCGAATGTCCAGCAGCGGTTGGGTCGTTTGAGGTTGGTTCATGGCAAGGCCACCCGCTTTTCAATGTAGCGCCCGAATAACTCGATGGCGTAGTTGATGACAAAAAACAGAAAACCCGCGAACAGGTAGAACTCCAGGGTCATGAAAGTGCGCGCGATCACCTGCTGGGTACTGAGCAGCAACTCGGCGACACCGATCACCGACAGCAGGGTCGAGGCCTTGACGATTTCCGTGGAGGAATTGACCCAGGTCGGCAAAATCTGCCGCAGCGCCTGGGGCAACAGCACGTAGCCCAGGGACTGGTAGAACGTCAGGCCAATCGCCTTGCCCGCTTCCATTTGCCCGCGGGGAATGGCTTGCAGCGCGCCGCGCACGATCTCCGCGACGTGGGAGCCGCAGAACAGTGTGAGCCCGACCGCACCGGCCTGGAACGCGCTGATCTGCCAACCGAGCGCCGGCAGCATGTAGAAACACGCCAGCACCAGCACAAACACCGGCGTGCCACGGATCAGGTCGACATACAGACGAAACGGCAGACGCATCCAGAATCTGCCGTAGGTCAGGATCAACCCGGCGACGATGCCGATCAGGGTGCCGAAGATAATCGCCAGCGCCGAGACATAGACGCTGGCCTGGAACCCGGCCCAGAGGGTGTCCCGGGCGATCCACAACTCATGCAGCCAGCTGGGGGATTGGTACATGCGAGCCTCTTCTAACGACGGATTGCCAGACGCTGTTCCAAGTAACGGAGCAGCATGGCGATCAGGTAACAGGCGGCCACGTAGAGCGCGGTCGTGACCAGCCAGGTTTCAATCACCCGGTAGCTTTCGACGTTGATCTTGCGGGCGTAATAGGTCAGCTCCGGCACCGCGATCGCGGCGGCCAGCGAGGTGTCCTTGAACAGCGAAATGAAGTTGTTCGACAGCGCCGGCAGTACGTTGCGCAGCATCACCGGCACGGTGATATAGGCGCGGATCCGCCACTCGCCCAGGCCGATGGCCAACCCGGCTTCGCGCAAGCCCTTGGGAATATTCAGCAGCCCGGCGCGGAACACTTCGGTCAGGTAGGCACCGGCGTACAGCGACAGGGTGATGATGAACGACGGGATCTTGTCCAGGCGGATACCCAGGCTGGGCAAGGCGAAGTAGATCAACAGGATCAGCACCAGGATCGGCGTATTGCGCACCACCGTCACATACACCGAGGCCAACAGGCGCAGCGCGCGGTGCTTGGACAGCATGGCAAACGCCATCAGCAGGCCGATCACGCAACCGATGGCGATCGACAGCAGCGCCAATTCGAGGCCGAGCCCCAGCCCCGCCAGCAAGGTGTCGAAGTCGCGCCACACGGCGGCAAAGTTCAACTGATAGTTCATGGTCGACAGTACCTGATGGGGGCGCCGTTCGCGGCGCCCCGGTTTTCACGAATCACTTGAACTCGACGGGGAAACCAATCGCCGGCTCCGGCAGGTCGACGCCGAACCATTGCTTGAACGAGGCCTTGTAGGTGGGGAATTCGACACCGGTCATGGCTTCGTGCAGCGCGGTGTTGACGAAGTTCAGCCAGTCCTGGTCGCCACGCTTGACCGCGCACGCGTAGGTTTGCGGGCTCCAGGCATACGCCGGGCTGCGGTAGCGGCCGGGGTTCTGCACCATCAGGTACTTGACCGAAGACTGGTCGGTGGCGGCCGCATCGGCGCGGCCGGAGTTCACCGCCTGGTACATCAGGTCGACGCTGTCGTACTGGTCGACCTTGGCCTTGGGCAGCGCCTGGTGGACCAGTTCTTCGGCGTAGACGTTTTGCAGCACGGCCACGGTGACACCGTCGCCGGCGGCCTGCAGGTCTTCGATCTCCTTGTACTTGCTGTTGTTCGGCAGCAGCAGGCCGACGCCTTCGCGGTAGTACGGCAGGGTAAACGCCACCTGCTGCGCACGGCTGGCGGTGACGGTAATGAACTGGCAACTCATGTCGACTTTGTCGGTCAGCAGGTTGGGAATCCGCGCGTCGGAGGACTGCACCACAAACTCGACCTTGCTCGGGTCGTTGAACAAACCCTTGGCCACGATGCGGCCGATGTCGATATCAAACCCCTGCAACTTGCCATCCGCTCCCTGGAAGTGCCACGGCGCATTGGTACTGCCTGTACCCACGATCAGATGCCCACGCTTGAGCACATCATCGAGCTTGCTACCCGCCGCCTGCACAGTGCTTGCGAGGGAAGCCGATGCGGCGAAGAGAAAAACACACGCTTTGAACACGGAAGGTCGGTGATGCATGACAAGCACTCCAGGAGTTGTGTATTCCGCTATACCGGAACTTAGTATGTAACAACGGAATAGACAGCAGAAAGTGTGCCATACGCACGAGCGGGAAAATAGGTTGGGAATAAACTCGTTTTAAATCAGCGATATAAACATTCATGCGACACAAGGCGTATCGCCAGCAGGTGCAATCCCTTTGCTACCCAAGGCCCCACACTGCGGTGACAGGCTCACCTGGGCGCACCAGCCTGGCGTTACCGCGCACCATGGCAGTGCGCGCACTTGAACGGGTTCTGACGGGCGTGCGAGCGACCTGTGAAGATTGACAGTAGACGCAGGCGTTCTTCCCACCTAGCGTAAGCGCAGGTACAACATGGAGAAGCCCTCGTGAACTATGTCAACGCGGTGGTTGAGGACAAGGCTGCGTTTGAACGGGAACTGAATACCCCGCAGCCTGTGTTTATCGTGTTCATGTCACATGACTGCACCGCGTGCAGTGACGCGATGCCGCGCTTCATGCGAATCAGCGAGCGTTACAAGGACCAGGCCAAAGTCTTGATCCTTGACTGCGTCAACACGCCCAGGCATCCGCGTGTCGACCGCATTCCGATGCTGCTGATCTACCGCGACCAGGTACTGCTCGACGCCCTCCCCGGCCTTGCCGAAGACGCGCTGGAAAGCGCCTTCGAGCAGTACACCCAAGCCTATCCGGTCACGCCTGTGGCACCAGCCCCCGGAAAACCTGCATGAACCATGGCGTCCGGCAACTCACCGGCAATGGACTCAAGAATATCGGTCATGCTCAACACGCCGATGAACTCACCGCACTCGTTGATCACGAAGGCGATGTGGGTCGAGGCCTGGCGCATCTGTTCCAGGGCGTTGAGGATCGAGCAACTCGCCAGCAAGTTGATTGCCCGGCGCGCCAGTTGCTCAAGGTCCGGTTCGTTACCGGCCAGGTAATCCTTGAGCAATTCCTTCTTATGCACAAAACCTAATGGCTCATCGACAGCACCGTTGCGGATCAACGGCAGGCGCGAGTAGGACGAACGCATCAGTTTCAGGCGGATAGTGTCGCGATCGTCCGCCAAATCGATAAAGTCGACCTTGGCCCGCGGCGTCATCAAGCTGCGGATCGGCCGCGCGGCCAGTTGCAGCACGCCGCTGATCATTACGCGCTCACGTCGGTCGAACAGCGGGCCCTGAGTCACATCCGGTTCACCCAGCAGGTCAGCCACCTCTTCGCCCACCTCGTCCTCCGCCAGGCTGCGACCGCCGAGCAAGCGCATCACCGCATGGGCGGTGCGCTCACGCACGGGCAACACGCCTTGCGCCGACTTCTTGCGCCGTGCCCGGGCAATCTGGTTGAACACCTCGATCAGAATCGAGAAACCAATCGCCGCGTACAGGTAGCCTTTCGGAATGTGGAAGCCCAGGCCTTCGGCGGTCAGGGCGAAACCGATCATCATCAAGAAGCCCAGGCACAGCATGATCACTGTGGGGTGCGCGTTGACGAAGCGGGTCAGCGGCTTGCTCGCGACGATCATCAGGCCGATGGAAATGATCACCGCGATCATCATCACCGCCAACTCATCGACCATGCCCACGGCGGTAATCACCGCGTCGAGGGAGAACACCGCGTCGAGCACCACGATCTGCGCGACAATCGGCCAGAACATCGCATAGGCCACATTGCCCGAGCGTTGCACCACATGGCCCTCAAGGCGTTCATGCAATTCCATGGTGGCCTTGAACAACAGGAACACACCACCGAACAGCATGATCAGGTCACGCCCGGAGAAGCTCTTGTCGAACACCTCGAACAACGGCTGGGTGAGGGTCACCAACCAGGAAATACTCGCCAGCAAGCCCAGGCGCATCAGCAAGGCCAGGGACAAGCCGATCAACCGCGCACGGTCGCGCTGCTCCGGCGGCAACTTGTCCGCCAGGATCGCGATAAACACCAGGTTGTCGATGCCCAGCACCAGTTCCAACACAATCAACGTCAACAGGCCAAGCCAGGCCGTAGGGTCCGCTAACCATTCCATTTATAGAGTCTCTTTATCAGTGTTCAGAATGCCGGGCACGGCAAAGCGCGGTCAGGGGACCGGGAAAGGGTTAACCATTGGAATACGAGGTGCTTCAGCGGGAACAGCAACAACGGTTGTCTTGGGGAAAGACGACTGGGGGGCTCCGAAAGGGCGTTCATGCAAGTCCTGAAATAACAAAAGGACCTCAATCCTACATTCGAAATACAAATTCCCTACAACACAAAACCATTACAAAACCTGTACCCAAACCCCATGTGGGAGGGGGCTTGCCCCCGATGACGGTGTATCAGCCAGCATATGAGTAACTGAAAAACCACTATCGGAAGCAAGTCAAATCGTCGCACCGCCCTCCCACACCTTGACCTGTGGCGTGTCAGGCTTTACGGGTCGCTTCATCCAGCGCCAATATGGTATGAGCATTCGTGACCGTGGTCGCAAGAGTGTTGATCACCCCCGACCGCAACGCCCCCAGCGTGGCCGCCGCCTTGGTGTTCTCGCTGGCAATCGCCACCACATCCGGAATCCGGAACAACTCCTGCACCGTCAGCCCGATCACCCGCCCCTGGATGGCGTTGACCGCCGGCTGCCCGTGGATATCGATAAAGTCATACCCCATCATGTCGCCCACCGTGCCGGACAATCGCGCCTGGGCAATCTCCTGGGGCGAGAACCAGCCCATGCGTACCATGTTGCTGTTCTCGCTCATGTCGCCGATGCCGATCAGCGCAATGTCGGCACGCCGCGCCCGATCGAGGGTCGAGCGCACCGTATCGTTATTGATCAGCACGCCGCGCAGTTCTGGGTTGGCCACCAGGGCCGGCGCGTACAGGCTTTCACTCTCGCCGCCAAAGCGCAGGGCCAGGCGCCGGCAGATATGGTCGGGGTTCATGTATTCGCCAGCCTTGAGCGAACCGCCGATGGCGCAGACAAATGTGCAATTGCGCGTCACCGGCAGGAACACGTTATCGGCCACCGCGCCAACGTTACGGCCCATGCCCACGGCGACGATCATGCCGTCGCTCAAAGTCTTGTTCAGGTAATTGGCCACCAGGCTGGCGACGGCCGAGCGCTGGGTGTCGGGGTCGCTGTGGTCGACGGCGATCAGGGCACGGTCGAGCTTGAAGCGCTCCACCAAAGCGCGTTCCAGCTCATTGTTCATCGCCGGGTGCTGCAACACGCGCACTTCGACAATGCCTTCATCGCGCGCACGTTTGAGCAGGCGGCTGACTTTTGCCCGCGACAGGTCAAAGCGCTTGGCAATAGCTTCCTGAGTGACGTTTTCGAGGTAATAGAGCATCGCCACTTCGGTCATCTGATCGATATCGCTGGCAATGCGCTGGCTACTGTCACTCATGGGGACGGGCTTCCGTTTCGGCGTCAAAGGCACATTCTCCCGACTCTTGCCCCGCCACGTCCACTACTGATGCCCATCGCGCTCGATCGCATTGATGCGCGCGACCTTGGCCCCGGAACGCGCCGCCTCGAACTCCGAGGCCAGGAATGCAGTGACGATGCTCTTGGCCAGCTCGGCGCCGATCACCCGTGCGCCGATGGACAGGATCTGTGCATCGTTGCTCTTGCGCGCGCGCTCCGCCGAGTACGTGTCATGGGCCTGCGCCGCGCGAATCCCCAACACCTTGTTCGCCGAGATGGCCATGCCGATCCCGGTGCCGCACACCAGCACGCCCAGGCGCTGCTGCCCGGCATTGATGGCATTGGCCACGGCCAGCGCGATGTCCGGGTAGAGCACTGGCGCGGTGGAATGGGTGCCGAAGTCGGTCACTGGGTAGCCCAGCGTCTCGATATGGCGCTTTAACAGCTCTTTGAGCTCAAAACCCGCTTCATCGCATCCGATAGCCACCGGGAAAGGTGTGTTCATGGCGTCTGGCTCCGCTGCCGAGGTCGTACTTATGACTGATCAGATGATCACTCAGTGAAATATCGTTCAGTCATTTCGCGGGCATCACCCCCTCTCTGTCAAGCATGATTTAACTGACCCGGCAGTCAAAGCGGTCTAGAAAGGCGTTATTGGCGAAAAACATCAGAATCCCAGCTTTTACATGAAAGAGATTGACTGATCAGAATTTCATTTGATACACATATGCTCACAGCGAAACATGACTGTGCGACCTAATAAGAATTCACAGCACGAGGACACGCCGATGGCCACGCCATTACTGCTCCAGGCTGAACACGTCGCCAAGGCTTACGCCGGTATCCCTGCCCTGCGTGACGGGCGCCTCTCTCTGCGTGCCGGCAGCGTCCACGCCCTGTGCGGCGGCAATGGCGCGGGCAAGTCGACGTTCCTGAGCATCCTGATGGGCATCACCCCGCGCGACGCCGGCACCATCCTGCTCAACGGCACAGCGGTGCAGTTCAACCGCCCGAGTGAAGCCCTGGCATCGGGGATCGCAATGATCACCCAAGAGCTGGAACCCATCCCCTACATGACCGTCGCCGAAAATATCTGGCTGGGCCGCGAACCACGCCGCGCAGGCTGCATCGTCGACAACAAGGCCCTGAACCGGCACACCCGCGAGCTGCTCGAAAGCCTGGAGTTCGACGTCGACGCCAGCAGCCCGATGCACCGCCTCAGCGTGGCGCAGATCCAACTGGTGGAAATCGCCAAGGCGTTCAGCCATGACTGCCAAGTGATGATCATGGACGAGCCTACCTCGGCCATCGGCGAGCACGAAGCGCAGACCCTGTTCAAGGCGATCCGCCGCCTCACCGCCCGTGGCGCCGGCATCGTGTATGTGTCGCACCGCTTGAGCGAACTGGCGCAGATTGCCGATGACTACAGCATCTTCCGAGACGGCGCCTTCGTGGAAAGCGGGCGCATGGCGGATATCGACCGCGACCATTTGGTGCGCGGCATCGTCGGCCAGGAACTGACGCGCATCGACCACAAGGTCGGCCGCGAATGCGCCGCCGCCACCTGCCTGCAGGTCGACAACCTGAGCCGTAAAGGCGAGTTCCACGACATCAGCCTGCAACTGCGCCAGGGCGAGATCCTTGGCATCTATGGCCTGATGGGTTCGGGGCGCAGCGAGTTCCTCAATTGCATCTACGGGCTGACGGTAGCCGATTCCGGCAACGTCACCCTGCAAGGCAAGCCCATGCCGGTCGGGCAGCCCAAGGCAACCATCGACGCCGGCATGTCGCTGGTCACCGAAGACCGCAAAGACAGCGGCCTGGTGCTGACCGGCAGCATTCTGTCGAACATCGCCCTGTCGGCCTACAAACGCCTGTCGAGCTGGTCGCTGATCAACGCGCGCAAGGAAACCCGCTTGGCCCAGGACATGGTCAAGCGCCTGCAGATCAAGACCACCTCCCTGGAACTGCCGGTGGCCTCCATGAGCGGCGGCAACCAGCAGAAAGTCGTGCTCGCCAAATGCCTGTCGACCGAACCGGTGTGCCTGCTGTGCGACGAGCCCACTCGCGGCATCGACGAAGGCGCCAAGCAGGAGATCTACCACCTGCTCGACCAGTTCGTGCGTGCCGGCGGCGCCGCCATCGTGGTGTCGTCGGAAGCCCCGGAACTGCTGCACTTGAGCGATCGCATCGCCGTATTCAAAGGCGGCCGGCTGGTGACCATCAGCACCGACACCGCCCTTTCCCAGGAAGCCTTGTTGAGTCTTGCCTCATGAATGCCAAAACCCTGTCCACCCCCGCCACCTCCATCACCGCCGCGCCGCGCAATCGCCTGCGCCTGTCCCTCGACCGCTTCGGCCTGCCGCTGGTGTTCATCCTGCTGTGCGTGGTGATGGCGTTTTCCAGCGAATACTTCATGACCTGGCGCAACTGGATGGACATCCTGCGCCAGACCTCCATCAACGGCATCCTCGCCGTGGGCATGACCTACGTGATCCTGACCAAGGGCATCGACCTGTCCGTGGGTTCGATCCTCGCGTTTGCCGGACTGTGCAGCGCGATGGTCGCGACCCAGGGTTACGGCCTGCTGGCGGCAGTGAGCGCCGGGATGTTCGCCGGGGCGATGCTCGGCGTGGTGAATGGCTTCATGGTCGCCAACCTGTCGATCCCGCCGTTCGTGGCCACCCTCGGCATGCTCAGCATTGCGCGCGGCATGACCTTCATCCTCAACGACGGCAGCCCGATCACCGACCTGCCGGATGCCTACCTGGCGCTGGGCATCGGCAAGATCGGCCCGATCGGCATCCCCATCATCATCTTTGCCGTGGTCGCGCTGATCTTCTGGATGGTGCTGCGCTACACCACTTACGGCCGCTATGTGTACGCGGTGGGCGGCAATGAAAAGAGCGCGCGCACCTCCGGCATCGGCGTGCGCAAGGTGATGTTTTCGGTGTACGTGGTCTCGGGCCTGCTCGCCGGACTGGCCGGCGTGGTGTTGTCGGCGCGCACCACTTCCGCCCTGCCCCAGGCTGGGGTGTCCTATGAGCTGGACGCGATTGCCGCCGTGGTGATCGGCGGCACCAGCTTGTCGGGCGGCACCGGCAGCATTGTCGGCACGCTGTTCGGCGCGCTGTTGATCGGCGTGATCAACAACGGGCTGAACCTGCTCGGCGTGTCGTCCTATTACCAGCAGGTCGCCAAGGGCCTGATCATCGTGTTCGCAGTACTGATCGACGTGTGGCGCAAGAAAAAACGCTAGAGAACGACCCAACTACAACAATAACGGAGTTCCCCTCATGAAACTTGGTACCACCTTGGCCGCCGTGGCGGCCCTCTCCCTGCTCGCCAGCAGTATCGCCGTGGCCGCCGACGGCAAGACCTACAAGGTCGGCGCAGCCGTCTACGGCCTCAAGGGCCAGTTCATGCAGAACTGGGTCCGCGAGCTCAAGGAACACCCGGCGGTCAAGGACGGCACCGTGCAATTGACCGTGTTCGACGGCAATTACGACGCCCTGACGCAGAACAACCAGATCGAAAACATGGTGACCCAGCACTACGACGCGATCCTGTTCGTGCCCATCGACACCAAGGCCGGCGTCGGCAGCGTGAAGCAGGCCATGAGCAACGACGTGGTGGTGATCGCCTCCAACACCAAAGTGGCCGACGCCGCCGTGCCGTATGTGGGCAACGACGACGTCGAAGGCGGCCGCCTGCAGGCCCAGGCCATGGTCGACAAGCTCAACGGCAAGGGTAACGTGGTGATCATCCAGGGCCCGATTGGCCAGTCGGCGCAGATCGACCGGGAAAAAGGCGAGCTGGAAGTGCTGGGCAAGCACCCCGGCATCAAGATCATCGAGAAAAAAACCGCCAACTGGGACCGCGCCCAGGCCCTGGCGCTGACTGAAGACTGGCTCAACGCCCACCCCAAAGGCATCAACGGCGTGATCGCGCAGAACGACGACATGGCCCTGGGCGCTGTGCAGGCCCTGAAGTCCCACGGACTGACCTCCAAGGACGTGCCCGTCACCTCGATCGACGGTATGCCGGATGCGATCCAGGCGGCGAAGAAAGACGAAGTCACCACCTTCCTCCAGGACGCCCAGGCCCAGTCCCAAGGCGCATTGGACGTGGCATTGCGCGCCCTCGCCGGCAAGGACTACAAACCGCAATCGGTGATCTGGGAACGTTATGCCAAGGACGTGAAATGGGCCGACGGCACCGCCAAGACCTACATCCTGCCGTGGGTGCCGGTGACCAACGCCAATGCCGACGCGCTGTACCAACAAGTCAGCGGCGGCAAGTAGCTACTGGCTTGAAACACACTCAAGTGTGGGAGCAAATGTGGGAGCAAATGTGGGAGGGGGCTTGCCCCCGATAGCGGTGCACCAGTGATAGATCAGGTGACTGACACACCGCCATCGGGGGCAAGCCCCCTCCCACATTGAATCTCCAGTGCTATTAAAAGAGGAGTCATTCATGTCTGGATTCTGGAACCAAGCCTTCGACCTCACCGGCCGTTGCGCGGTGATCACCGGCGGTGCCGCCGGCATCGGCCTGGCCTGCGCCAGCCTGCTGGTCGAACGCGGCGCGCGGGTGGCGCTGCTGGACCGCGACCCGGCGGTGGTGGCCGTGGCCGCCGGCCTCGGCGCCGAGCATCTGGGCATTGCCGTCGATCTCAGCCAGATCGACCAGGTGCAACACAGCGTCGACCGGGTTTTCGCCCACTTCCAACGCCTCGATTACCTGATCAACAGCGCCGGCGTGGCCTTGCTGGACAAGGCCATCGACGTCAGCGAAAGCGCCTGGGACACCACCCTCGACATCAACCTCAAGGCCAGCTTCTTCGTCGCCCAGGCCTGCGCCCGGCACATGCTCGCCCAGGGCGGCGGGCGCATCGTCAACCTGGCCTCCCAGGCCGCGGTGATCGGCCTGGACCGGCATGTCGCGTATTGCGCGAGCAAAGCGGCCATCGTCGGCATGACCAAGGTATTGGCCATGGAATGGGCGCCACAGATCAACGTCAACGCCATCTCCCCCACCATCGTCGAGACCGCGCTGGGCAAACAGGCCTGGGCCGGCGAAGTCGGCGAACGGGCCAAATTGCAGATCCCGGCGGGCCGCTTTGCCCAGCCGGAAGAAATCGCCGGGCTGGCGCTGTACCTGCTCAGCGACGCGGCGCAAATGATCACCGGCGCCAACATGGTGATCGACGGCGGCTACAGCATTCAATAATTCATCTATTTGTCGTGAGGTTTTGTCATGTCCACCGTTACCGAACGCACGCCCGAGCAACTCACCCCGATCATCCCGAAAACCATGCAGGCCGTGGTCTGCCATGGCCCGGAAGACTACCGCCTGGAAACCGTCGACGTGCCCACCCCCGGCCCCGATGAAATCCTCACCAAGGTCGAGCTGTGCGGCATTTGCATGGGCGACATCAAGACCTATCGCGGCGCCCCGTCGTTCTGGGGCGACGCCGAACAACCGCGCTACGTCAAACCGCCGATGATCCCCGGCCACGAATTCGTCTGCCGCGTGGTGGCCCTCGGCCCCGGCGCGGAAAAGCGTGGGGTGAAGGTCGGCGACCGGGTGATCTCGGAACAGATCGTGCCGTGCTGGGGCTGCCGCTTCTGCAACCACGGCCAGTACTGGATGTGCCAGAAACACGACCTGTATGGCTTCCAGAACAATGTGCAGGGCGCCATGGCGCAGTACATGATCTTCACCAAGGAAGGCATCATCCATAAAGTGCCGGACTCGATTGCGCCGGACGAGGCGATCCTGATCGAACCGCTGGCCTGCTCGCTGCACGCGGCGGAACGCGCCAATGTGGATTTCGACGACGTGGTGGTGGTCGCCGGCGCCGGTACGCTGGGCCTGGGGATCATCGGCGCGGTACGCATGCGCAATCCGAAAAAACTGATCGTGCTCGACATGAAACCCGAACGCGCCGCCCTCGCCCTGCGCATGGGCGCCGACGAAGTGTGGAACCCGGCCGAGGTCGACGTGCTGGCGAAGATCCGCGCAATCACCGACGGCTACGGCTGCGACATCTATATCGAAGCCACCGGTCATCACAAGGCCGTCAACCAGGGCCTGGCGATGCTGCGCAAACTCGGGCGTTTCGTTGAGTTCAGCGTGTTCAACGACGAGGCTACGGTGGATTGGTCGATCATCGGCGACCGCAAGGAACTGGACATCCTCGGCTCGCACCTGGGGCCGTACATGTACCCGCGCGCCATCGACTTTATCGGCAACCGCAAGATCGACATGCGTGACGTGGTGACCCACAAGTTCGCCCTGGCGGACTTCAAGGAAGCGTTTGCGGTAATGGAACGAGGCGACAAATCACTCAAGGTCGTCCTCGAACCCTAAGCACACCACACATCCCAATGTGGGAGGGGGCTTGCCCCCGATAGCGGTGGCTCAGTAATTGATGAGCTCACTGTCACGCCGCCATCGGGAGCAAGCCCCCTCCCACACTGAACAGCTGTGAACCCATAAAACAAGAACACAGGAACCCGCGTTATGAATCGAGTCATCAACGATCCGGACCACGTGGTCGAGGACATGCTGCGCGGCATCCTGGTCGCGCATCCGCAATTGCGCCAGTACGAAACCAATCCACGGGTCATCGTCAAAGCCAAACCGTCGGGCCAAGGCTGCGTCGGCATCGTCACCGGCGGCGGTTCGGGCCATGAGCCGGCCTTCCTCGGCTACGTCGGCCCCGGCCTGGTCGACGCCGTGGCCGTCGGCGAGATCTTTTCCTCGCCCACCGCCAAGAGCTTCTTCGATGCGTTCCGCGCCGCCGACCACGGCGCTGGCGTGGCCTGCCTGTACGGCAACTATGCCGGCGACAACATGAACGTGAAGCTGGCAATGAAAATGGCCGCCAGCAAAGACATGCGTATCCGCACCGTGGTCGCCAACGACGACGTGGCGTCCGCGCCCAAGGCCGAGATCGCCAAGCGGCGCGGCGTGGCCGGGGAAATCTTCATGTGGAAGATCGGCGGTGCCGCCGCTGCCCAGCACTACGACCTCGACGGTGTGATCCGCGTCGCCCAGAAAGCCGTCGACCACTGCCGCTCGATCGGCATCGGCCTCACCCCCTGCACCATTGCCGCGGTGGGCAAGCCGAACTTCGAGATTGCGGACGGCCAGATGGAACTGGGCATCGGCCATCACGGCGAACCGGGCATCGAAGTCATCCCGATCGAACCCGCCGCCGCCATGGCCGAGCGCATGCTCGCGCCGATCCTCGCCGACCGCGACTTCAGCCAGGACGACAGCGTGGTGGTGCTGGTCTCCGGCCTCGGCGCCACGCCGGTGATGGAGCTGTATATTTTCTACGCCGAGGTGGAACGCCAACTCACCGCCAAGGGTTTGAAGATCCACCGTTGCTACGTGGGCAACTACTTCACGTCCCTGGAAATGATGGGCGTGACCCTGACCCTGCTCGGCCTCGACACCGAGCTGAAAACCCTGATCGACCAACCCTGCCGTTCCATCGGCATGACCCAGGCGGAGTGAACCATGAGCGAGCATTTTTCCACCCGCGACGGCAGCGCCATCGTCGCCGACCTGGTCAGCGTGATCGTGGCCAACCGTGAGTACCTCAGCGAAATCGACGGTGCGATTGGCGACGGCGACCACGGCATCAACATGGCCAAGGGCTTCGCCCATTGCGGGCGTGCGATCGAAGGCCGCCAACTGAGCCTGGCCGAAGCCCTGGACGAACTGACCCTGAGCCTGATGGAAGGCATCGGCGGCTCCATGGGGCCGTTGTACGGTAGCCTGTTTATCGGCATGGCCGATGAAGTGCGCGGCTGCGAAGACATCGACGCGGCCACCTTCGCCCACCTGCTACGCGGCGGCCTGACCTCGTTGCAGGACATCACCGAGGCCGGCGTGGGTGACAAGTGCCTGATGGACACCTTGATCCCGGCGGTCGAAGCGTTCGAGCGGGCCCATGCACAGGGGGCGTCCTTCGGCGATGCGCTCGACGCGATGAAAACCGCCGCCTCACAGGGGCGCGACTCGACCAAGGACCTGGTGGCCAAGATCGGCCGCGCCAGCCGCCTGGGCGAACGCTCGCTGGGCGTGCTGGATGCCGGCGCGGTGTCGTGCTGCCTGATCCTCACCCGCCTGGCCGATTCCGTGCAGCCGCGGCTGGTGTAACGCTTCAGGCTGGCGCTTGTTTGACCTGCTGGATATACCGCGCCACCGCCGGCGCTTGCTCGAAGCGCCGGTGAATCAATGACAGCCACGACGCCGCCTCACTGCCCTGGATACTGCGATAGACCACGCCCGGCAGACTCACATGCCCGACCACCGACGCCGGCACCACGGCCACGCCCTGCCCCAACGACACCAATGCCACCACCGCGACCAACCCGCCCGGCTGCGGCCCCAGGCGCGGCGCATAACCGCCTTGGGCGGCGACGTGCAACGTGCCGCTGATCTGCTCCGGCAGGATAAACGTCTCGTTTTGCAGATGCTCGCAACCGATGCCCTTCAAGCCCAGTAACCAGGAATCCTGGGGCAGCGCCAGCACGAAACCTTCGCGGTGCAGGCGTACCGCCTCCACGCCATCGGGCAACGTCATCGGCGAACGGATGTAGCCTATGTCGTAGCGCCCATCCGCCACCGCGCCGGGCAAGGTCGCCATCGCACATTCGCGCACGTTCACGCTGACGTCGGGAAACGCCTGGCTGAACCCGTGCATTTGTCGCTGCAACAGCCCGGAATACACCGCCGAAGCCACGTAGCCCAATTCGATGTGGCCGGTCTCGCCACGCCCGGCACGCTGGGCACTGCGCTGGGCAAATTCGAATTGACGCACGGTGGCTTCGGCCTCGACCAACAGCGCGGCGCCGGCTTCGGTCAGGCTGACTTCGCGCTGCTGACGGATAAACAAGCGCGTGCCCAGGCTGGTTTCCATGTCCTGGATCTGCCGGCTCAAGGTCGGCGGTGCGATGCCCAGTTGCTCGGCGGCGCGGGTGAAGTTGCGCTGTCGGGCCACGGCCAGGAAGTAGCGAAAATGGCGGATGTCCATACGAGGATTAGCTCAAAGGTAATGAAGTGCTTCGCCGTGGCTAACAAAGGCAGCAGCGTGCGGGGATAAGCTCAAGGTACTTCAACAGTAGAGAGCCCTTGCGATGTCCGTCAACTGTCTTTTCCATATTGCCTGTAGGGTAATTACAGCATGAACCGGGTCAGTCCACGCCTGACACTGCTGACCGCTTCCGGCGTCTGCTCGCTGATCGTGCTCGACACCAATATCGTCGCCGTCACCCTGCCGAGTATCGCCCGCGACCTGGGGGCCAACTTCGCGGATATCGAGTGGGTGGTCAGCGCCTATATGCTCGCCTTCGCCGCGCTGTTGTTGCCCGCCGGCAGCGTCGCCGACCGCTTCGGCCACAAGAGGAGCCTGACCTGGGGCCTGGGTATTTTTATCCTCGCCTCCCTCGGCTGCGGCGCCGCGCCCAGCGCGCTGTGGCTGGATATCGCGCGCGCCGTCAAAGGCGTCGGCGCTGCGCTGCTGCTCACCTCGGCGCTCGCCTCCATTGGCCACACCTTCCACGACGAAGTGGAACGGGCCAAGGCCTGGGCGTTCTGGGGCGCGTGCATGGGTGTGGCAATGACCGCCGCACCGACCCTCGGCGGCTTGATCACCGAGTACCTGGGCTGGCGCTGGATTTTCTACCTCAACCTGCCGGTGGGCCTGGGGTTGATGGCGCTGGTGCTGCACGCCATCCCCGAGTCCCGCGATACCCTGGCTGCGCGGCTCGACCCGTGGGGCAGCCTGGCGTTCAGCGCCAGCCTGCTGTGTTTGATCTGGGGGTTGATCGAGGCCAACCGCATCGGCTGGGACAACCCGCTGACCTACGCGCGCCTGCTCGGTGGCGGGTTGCTCCTGGGCGTGTTCGTACTGGTCGAGCGGCTGCAACAGCGGCCGATGGTCGACCTGCAACTGTTCCGTCACCCGCGCTTTATCGGCGCCCTGCTGGGCATGTTCGCCTACGCCGGCTGCGCCCAGGTGATGATGACGTTGCTGCCGTTTTACCTGCAGAACGGCCTGGGCTTTTCCGCGATTGCCTCGGGCCTGGGCATGCTGCCGTTCGCGCTGACAATGCTGATTGGCCCACGGATCGGCGCACGCCTGGCGCAACGCTTGGCGCCGGCGACCATGATGGCCAGCGGTTTGACCCTCGTCGGCTGCGGCAACCTGTTGAGCGCCTGGGCGCTGAATGTCGGCGGCTACCTGCCCTTTGCCCTGGCGATTGCAGTCACCGGGGCCGGGGCCGGTTTGCTCAACGGCGATACGCAGAAAAACATCATGGCCTGCGTGCCACGGGAGCGTGCGGGGATGGCCTCGGGCATGAGCACCACCATGCGCTTCAGCGCGATCATGTTGGCGATTGGCGTGTATGGGGCACTGCTGAGCAGCCACAGCGAACAGTTGTTGCGCGCAAGTATCGACCCGCAATGGCAGGCGCAGGTGGCGGGAATCGCTTCGCGGGTGGTGGCGGGTGATATGCCGGCGGCGCTGAACCTGGTGCCTGAGTCGGCACGGGTGATGGTACAACCTCTGGCGCGGCAGGCGTTTGTGGACGGGTTCAGCGGGGTGTTGTGGGTGGCAGGGTTATTGGGATTGCTCGGAGCGCTGGTGGTGGGGAGGCTGATGCGCAAGCCGATACCCACACCGAACTAAATGTGGGAGGGGGCAAGCCCCCTCCCACAGGTATTACCTATACCCCAAAGAGGCTTACCAGAACCGCTGCTGGGTCAACCGGCTCCACCAGGTCAGCAGCACGCGGTCCACCGAACCGCTGGCCGCCAGGCCCACGCGCTCTTGCAGGCTCTTGCGCTCAGAGTAATGCAGGTGGAATACCTCGGCGGTCTTGGCCTTGGTGGCCAGGTATTCGTCGCTGGTTTGCAGCTCGTCGACCAGTTGCTTGTCGAGGGCTGCAACACCCAGCCACACTTCCCCGGTCGCCACTTCGTCGATCGCCAGCTGCGGGCGATAGCGCGACACGAAGTTCTTGAACAACTGGTGGGTGATGTCCAGGTCTTCCTGGAACTTCTCCCGGCCCTTCTCGGTGTTTTCGCCAAACACGGTGAGGGTGCGTTTGTATTCGCCGGCGGTCAGCACTTCAAAGTCGATATCGTGCTTTTTCAACAGGCGGTTGACGTTGGGCAACTGCGCCACCACCCCGATGGAACCGAGGATCGCGAACGGTGCACTGATGATCTTCTCGCCAATGCACGCCATCATGTAGCCGCCGCTGGCCGCGACCTTGTCGATGCACACGGTCAACGGCACGCCCGCCTGGCGAATCCGCGCCAGTTGCGACGACGCCAACCCGTAGCTGTGAACCATGCCGCCGCCGCTTTCCAGGCGCAGCACCACTTCGTCCTTGGGCGTGGCCAGGCTCAGCAAGCCAGTGATTTCATGACGCAGGCTCTCGGTGGCCGAGGCCTTGATGTCGCCGTCGAAGTCGAGCACGAACACCCGTGGCTTGGCCTCGGGTTTCTTTTTGCTGTTCTTCTTTTCGGCTTTGCTTTCAGACTTGCGCAGGGCCTTGAGCTGATCCTTGTCGAGCACGGTCGATTCAAGGCGCTCGCGCAGGCCTTTGTAGAAATCATTCAGCTTGCTGACCTGCAACTGGCCAGCCGATTTGCGACGACCTTTGCTGCGCAGTGCCGCGAAGCTGATCAGTACCACCAGAATCGCGACCACCAGGGTGACGGTCTTCGCCAGAAAGCTCGCGTATTCAGCCAAAAAATCCATGTGTCTCCTTAACAATGCACGGCGCCAGGCGCGGATCGCCCAAGCATACCGACGGGACCGCCGGGGAGCCAGTGCTCAAACCGCCAGCAGGCAGGCGCTCTAACACGCTTTTAAAACAAGCGTATGTTTTTTCATTGACAGCTCGCAGGCATCCTCATAACCTCGCCAGACTTTCAACGTACCGGGAAAACGGACGTGGGCAGCATCTATCTGATTCGACATGGCCAGGCCTCCTTCGGTGCAGACGACTATGACGTCCTGTCGCCCGTCGGCGTGGAACAAGCGCAAATCCTCGGTCGCCACCTGGCAGACATGGGCGTGACGTTCGACCGCTGCGTCGCCGGCGACCTACGCCGCCAGCAGCACACCGCCACGGCCGCGTTCGATCAATACAGCGCCCTCGGCCTGGCGGTTCCAGCCCTGGAAGTCGACAGCGCCTTCAACGAATTCGACGCCGACGCGATCATCCGCGCCCTGCTCCCCGACCTGCTCACCCGCGAACCCGACGCCCTGGACATCCTGCGCAACGCCGCGCAGAACCGCAGCGAATTCCAGCGCATCTTCGCCCTGATCATCGAGCGCTGGGTGGCCGGCACTTACGATACGCCGGGGCTGGAAAGCTGGCTGGGGTTTGTCGAGCGCGTCCAGGGTGGCCTGCAGCGTCTGCTGGAAGCGGCCGACAACACGCACAAGATCGCCGTGTTTACCTCCGGCGGCACTATTACCGCCCTGCTCCACCTGATTACCCGGATGCCGGCCGCCCAGGCCTTCGAACTGAACTGGCAAATTGTTAACACCTCGCTCAACCAGCTGAAATTCCGCGGTCGCGAGGTGGCACTGGCTTCCTTCAACAGTCATACCCACTTGCAACTGTTGAAGGCGCCGCAGCTCATCACTTTCCGATGAAGTGCGGCCAACCGTGACCCCAAGGTCGCTGGACTCTACCCTAAAGGATCGAAACCATGACTGACGTAGCTAAAGCCGTAGAAGCAATGAAAGCCAAATTCAACCCAGCCGCTGCTGCCGGCCTGGACCTGGTATTCGGTTTCTGTATCGATGACAGCAAACACTTCTCGCTGATCGTCAAAGACGGCACCTGTGAACTGCAGGAAGGCGAAAACCCTGACGCCCAGGTGACCCTGGTCATGAACGGCGAAACACTGGAAGGCATCGTCAGCGGCGACACCGACGGCATGCAGGCCTTCATGAGCGGCAACCTGCGCACCGAAGGCGACATGATGCTGGCGATGAAGCTGAGCGATCTGTTCCCTTCCTGAGAACGCTGGCTGTAACGCACGCATTGAAATGACAAATCCCGCCAATGGCGGGATTTGTCGTTTCTCGGCCGGCGATCAGCGGCGTCGACTTTCTTGAACTGCTCCAAATCTGGTGGGGGATGGCAGCGTTCGCCATGATCTACATCCCTGTAAAAGTCGGGGCGGCGAATTTACCCGATTCAAGGCGTGGAGGGTACATGCAACAGCAACGCCACCAACGCACTCCACCCCGTCTGGTGTGACGCCCCCAACCCGCGCCCGGTCTCCCCATGGAAATACTCATGGAACAACACCAGATCACGGCTGGCCGGGTCCGCCTCCAACTGCGCATACCCGGCCATCGACGGACGCAGGCCATTGTCATCCCTGAGGACCAATCGGCTCAGGCGCTGGCTGAGGCTGTCGGCGACTTCCTCCAGGGACGACAGATAACCACTGCCCGTCGGGTACTCCACCGAGAAGTTATCCGCGTAGTACCGATGAAACTCGCGCAACGATTCGATCAGCATGTAATTCACCGGCATCCACAACGGCCCGCGCCAGTTGGAATTGCCGCCGTACAGACGCGAATCGGATTCACCGGGTTGGTAGCGCGCGCACAACGTGTCGCCGTTCATCTTCAGCGCCAGGGGCTGCTCGGCGAAGGCCTTGGACATTGAGCGCACGCCAAACGCCGAAAGAAACTCACCGTCATCCAGCATCCGCCGCAGCAAGTCCTTGGTGCGCTCGCCGCGCAATAACGCCAGCAACAGGCGATTGCCCTGCCCCGGTTCGTTCCAGCGCGAGACCAGCTTGGCCAGGTCCGGCCGGTGGTGCATGAAGCCCAACAACCGCTCACGCAAGCCTTCGAGGCCCTCATGCTCGCGCTGTTCCAGTACCAGCACGGCGAACAGCGGCATCAGGCCGACGATGGAACGCAGGCGCACCGGTTCGTTCTGACCGTCGGGACGGTGCAGTACGTCGTAGAAGAACAGGTCCTGTTCGTCCCACAGGCCCTCGGCGCTGTCGTCGACACGGTTGATCGCACCGGCGATATACAGGAAGTGCTCGAAAAACTTCACCGCGATATCGACGTACACGACATTGCGCTTGGCCAGTTCCAGCGCGATACGCATCAGGTCCAGCGCATACGCCGCCACCCACGCCGTGCCGTCGGCCTGATCCAGTTGGTAGCCCGGCGGCAGTGCGGCCGAGCGGTCGAACAAGGCGATATTGTCCAGGCCGAGGAACCCACCCTGGAACAGGTTGCGCCCTTCGGCATCCTTGCGGTTGACCCACCAGGAGAAATTCAACAGCAACTTGTGGAAGATCCGCTCCAGGAAATCCATGTCGCCGACGCCGGTCAACGCCTTGTCCTGCTGATACACCCGCCAACAGGCCCAGGCATGCACCGGCGGGTTGGCGTCGTCGAAGCGCCATTCATAGGCCGGCAACTGGCCGTTGGGGTGCATGAAGCGGTCCTTCACCAGCAGCAACAATTGTTGCTTGGCATACCCCGGATCGATCAGCGCCATGGCCACCGCCTGAAAGCCCTGGTCCCAGGAGGCGTACCACGGGTATTCCCAGGTGTCGGGCATGGAGAGGATGTCGAAGTTGGACAGGTGCCGCCAATGGCTATTGCGCCGTTGCAAACGCTCGGGCGGCGGCGCGGGTTGGGTCGGGTCGCCGTCGAGCCATTGGTTCACGTCGAAGTAATAGAGCTGCTTGGACCACAGCAAACCGGCCAGGGCCTGGCGCTGCACATTGCGCGCGTCGGCATCGGCGATGCCCTGCTGCAACGCGGCGTAGAAGTCATCGGCTTCCTGGCGGCGCTGTTCAAACAGCTTGCGCGCATTGACCTCGGGCGCGTCCTTGGGCGCAAAACGCAGATACACGACTTTGCGCTCCAGCCCCGCCAACTCCAGGATGAAACGCGCGGCCGCCTTGGTGCCGCTGTCGCGGCGAATCGCGGTTTCCTGCCCCGCCACCACGTAATCGTTGATCCCATCCTTGAACGGCCCCGGCGCCGGTTGCCCGTCCAGCTTGGGGGCGTTGCTTTCGTTTTCGCAGAACAGCCATTCGACGCCGTCCTGGCCCCAGGCACTGAGGTGGCGGTCCGGCAATTCATGATGCCGCGCCAGCACGCGCTCGCCGTCCAGCCGCAACTGCGGTTTCGGCGCGCCGACGGCCCAGCTCCAATCATTGCGCGCCCACACCTGCGGCAGCACTTGCAGGCGTGTCGGCTGGTCGGAGCGGTTGTGGACGCTGACGCGCATGAAGATATCGTCGGGCTGGTGCTTGGCGTATTCGACGCTGACGTCGCAATACCGGTTGTCTTCGAACACGCCGGTATCGAGGATTTCGTACTCGGCGTCCGCCAGCCCGCGCTGGGCGTTTTCGGCGATCAGGTCGGCGTAGGGAAACGCCGCGTGGGGATATTTGTAGAGCATACGCATGTAGGCATGACTCGGCACACCGTCGACGAAAAAGTACAGTTCCTTGACGTCCTCACCGTGGTTGCCCTCGGCGTTGTTCAGGCCGAACAGGCGCTCCTTGATGATCGCGTCATGCTCGTTCCACAGCGCCAGGCCCAGGCACCAGCGTTGCGCCTTGTCACTGAACCCGGCCAGGCCATCCTCGCCCCAGCGGTAAGCGCGGCTGCGCGCATGTTCGTGCGGGAAGTAACGCCAGGCATCGCCGTCGGCGCTGTAGTCCTCGCGCACCGTGCCCCATTGGCGTTCGCTCAGGTACGGGCCCCACTCGCGCCAGCACTCGGCGGAATCGGCGGCCAGGCGCTGGCCTTCAGTGGTTTGCACAATAGTGGCGCTCATCCAATCCTCCCTCAGCCATCGCGTAAGGCCAGTGTAGAACCCATTCCCGGCGGGATGCACATGAAGACGGTTTTACCCCACTCATTCGTTTGCAGAATGAAGTCCAGAGGAATCTTCGTTTGCGCGGGCCTGCGGCGCCCAACAGAATCGGGGGTAACGGCATTCATTACTCTTACCGCAGCCAGGAATTTTTCTATGCCCAGCACCGCGTTTATCAGCCCCGACGACATCCGCAAAGGCTTTTCCAAGGCCATGTCCGACATGTACCGCGATGAAGTGCCCCTGTACGGCGCGCTGATGGAGCTGGTGGCCGACATCAACCGCCGCGTGCTCGACGCCGACCCGAGCCTGGCGCAACAGCTGCAACGGACCGGCGAAATCCAGCGCCTGGACATGGAACGCCACGGCGCCATTCGCCTGGGTACCGCCGCCGAACTGGCGACCATCCGCCGCCTGTTCGCGGTGATGGGCATGCAACCGGTGGGCTACTACGACCTGACCCCGGCCGGCGTGCCGGTGCATTCCACCGCATTTCGCGCCGTGCATGAATGCGCGCTGCAAACCAGCCCGTTTCGCGTATTCACCTCGTTGCTGCGCCTGGAACTGATCGAAAACCCCGAACTGCGCGCCTTCGCCGAAGCCGCCCTGGCCAAGCGTTCGATCTTCACCCCCGGCGCCCTCGCCCTGATCGAACAAGCGGAACGCGATGGCGGCCTCAACGCTGACGACGCCGAGGCATTCATCCGCCAGGCCCTGGAAACCTTCCGCTGGCACCACACCGCCACCGTCACCGCTGCGCAGTACCGGCAACTGAGCGACCAGCATCGCCTGATCGCCGACGTGGTGGCCTTCAAGGGCCCGCACATCAACCACCTGACCCCGCGCACCCTGGATATCGACCAGGTCCAGGCCGCCATGCCCGGCAAAGGCATCACCCCCAAAGCCGTGATCGAAGGCCCGCCGCGCCGCCACTGCCCGATCCTGCTGCGCCAGACCAGCTTCAAGGCCCTCGACGAAACCATCGCCTTCACCGACGCCCAAGGCAGCCACAGCGCACGTTTCGGCGAAATCGAACAACGCGGCGTCGCCCTCACACCCAAAGGCCGCGCGCTGTACGACCAACTGCTGAATGCCGCCCGCGACGCACTCGGCGCCTTCCCCAACGAAGCCAACGCCGCGCATTACATGCACTTGATGGAACAGCACTTCCAGGCCTTCCCGGACGACCACACACAAATGCGCGAACAAGGCCTGGCCTACTTCCGCTACTTCGCCACCGACAAAGGCCTCGCGGCACGCGGCCAAGCCGACCAACCGCGCACGCTGGACGCGCTGATCGCCGCCGGTCACGTCGATGTAGAACCGCTGGTGTATGAGGATTTTCTGCCGGTGAGTGCCGCGGGGATTTTCCAGTCGAACCTGGGGGATGCAGCGCAAAGTCACTACGCAGCCAATTCGAACCAGGCCGAATTCGAACAGGCACTGGGGCGCAAGACTCTTGATGAGTTGGCGCTGTATGCCGAGACGCAACAACGCTCGATGGATGAATGCACTCGCACGCTACTGGCCTGAAACAAACTGCCCGCCCGGCTCAGCAGCGCAATCCTCGCGCCCTATAATCCCCCAGAGCCGGGTGGACGGCGGGCATCATAAGTATCGGCGGGAAGGATGTCGTTCAGCCAAATCTGAAAAAATGTGCAAGGGAGCGACTGACGCGCTCCCTGCGGGGTGAATGGATCGCGCGCTTTACTCCAGCAAACCCTTGATCTCATCTTTAACCAACAAGCGTTTTTCCTTTAACTTCTTCAGCTCCTCATCGCTGCCGGCCGCCTTTTCAGCGCTCACCACCAGTTCGTCGACGGCGTTGTATTTATCAAACAGCGCGTTCAGACGCGGATTTTTCGCCCGGTGTCCATCGACTTCGTCCTTGCTCAAACCCAAGTCCTGATACAGGTCGTGTTTCACTGGCATGGCCTACCTCCGCAAGTTGATCAATGATTACGCCCTTGAAGCTAGCCCATTCCAGGGGGTCTTGTCATGTTTGCGGGCAAACCAGTTCCGTTCGTCGCTACACCGGCGATGGAATCAAACCTTTGCCGCGCCCTGCCCTCCACTGTAGATCGCTACCCGAGGGAGACCGGTTTCATGAATCACGCCGCCACCGCTGTCGACACCCAATGCATCAACACCCTGCGCACCCTGGCCATGGATGCCGTGCAGAAGGCCAATTCCGGCCACCCCGGCACGCCCATGGGCCTGGCGCCGGTGGGGTATACGTTGTGGAGTCGCTTCCTGCGTTATCACCCGGAGCATCCCGACTGGCCCAACCGCGACCGTTTTGTGTTGTCGGTGGGGCATGCATCGATGCTGCTGTATTCGTTGCTGCACCTGGCCGGCGTGGTCGAGATCGATGCCCAGGGCCAGCGCTCGGGGCAGCCGGCGATCAGCCTGGACGATATCCAGCAGTTCCGGCAGATGGGTTCCAAGACCCCAGGCCACCCCGAGTACCGCATGACCACCGGCGTAGAAACCACCACCGGCCCCCTCGGCCAGGGGTGCGCCAACAGCGTCGGCATGGCCATGGCCGGGCGCTGGCTGGGCGAGCGCTTCAACCGCGACGGCCAGGTGCTGTTCGACTACAACGTCTACACCCTGTGCGGCGACGGCGACATGATGGAAGGCATCAGCAGCGAAGCCGCCTCCCTGGCCGGGCATTTGCGGTTGGACAACCTGTGTTGGATCTATGACAACAACACCATCAGCATCGAAGGCCACACCGAACTGGCCTTCAGCGAGGACGTGATCCAGCGCTTCCAGGCCTATGGCTGGCACACCTTGCACGTGACCGATGCCAACGACCTGCACGCTCTGAGCACGGCGCTGCAGACCTTCCAGCGCAATACCGGTGCGCCGACCCTGATCGTGGTCGACAGCGTGATCGGCTACGGCTCGCCGCACAAACACAACACCGCCGCCGCCCATGGCGAGCCGCTGGGCGAGGCGGAGATCCGCCTGACCAAGGCCGCGTATGGCTGGCCGGAAGACGCCAGCTTCCTGGTGCCCGAGGAGGCGCGCACGGTGTTGCGTGATGCATTGCACGCGCGCGCCGAGCCGTCGTACCGACAGTGGCAGCAAACCCTGGCGTCCCTCGACCCGCAACTGGCCGACGAACTGCAACGCATGCGCGCCGGGAACATGCCCGAGCAATGGCAAGCTGAACTGCCCAGCTTCGACTCCGACGCCAAAGGCGTGGCCAGCCGTGCCGCCGGCGGCGCGGTGCTGAATGCCTTCGCCCGGCAGATTCCCTGGCTGCTGGGCGGCTCGGCGGATTTGTCGCCGTCGACCAAAACCAACCTGACCTTCGACGGCGCCGGACGTTTCAGTGCCGACGACTACAGCGGACGCAACCTGCACTTCGGCATCCGTGAACATGCCATGGGGGCGATCGCCAATGGCATGGCGCTGTCCTACCTGCGCCCGTACACCTCGACGTTCCTGGTGTTCAGCGACTACATGAAGCCGCCGGTCCGCCTCGCGGCAATCATGGAATTGCCGGTGGTGTTCGTGTTTACCCATGACTCGATCGGCGTCGGCGAAGACGGCCCGACACACCAGCCGATCGAACACCTGAGCCAACTGCGCGCCACGCCGGGGTTGCTGACCCTGCGTCCCGGCGACGCGAATGAAACCCTGGAACTGTGGAAGGTCGCCCTGGCCCAGACCCACCGGCCGAGCTGCATGGTGTTGTCGCGCCAACCGCTGCCGACTCTGGACCGCACGCAGTACGCAGCCGCGTCCGGTGCCGCCCAGGGAGCCTATGTGCTGGCCGGCGCCGCACACCCCGAGGTCATCCTGCTGGCAACCGGCAGCGAAGTCAGCCTGGCGGTGGCGGCGTATGAACAGCTCAAAGGCGAAGGCATTGCCGCGCAGGTGGTCTCGATGCCCAGCTGGGAGCTGTTCGAAGAGCAGCCCACCGCCTACCGCGACAGCGTACTGCCGCCAGCGGTGACCGCGCGGGTGGTGGTGGAACAGGCCGGTCCGTTGGGCTGGGACCGCTATGTCGGACAGACCGGCGCCAAAGTGGTGATGAACAGCTTTGGCGCATCGGCGCCCCTGGCCAAGTTGCAGGAGAAGTTCGGGTTTACCGTGGAGAATGTGGTGAAGCTGGCCAAGCAACAGATCCAACGGCAGGAACATTGATCACAACGGTGACTGACACACCGCTATCGGGGGCAAGCCCCCTCCCACATGGGAGAGTGGGGCTCACCGCCGGCACCCGAGCATGAGCAAATGCCACTAACCCCGCCGATCAACCAAGGGAATGCGGTCAATGTGGGAGGGGGCTTGCCCCCGATAGCGGTGCATCAGTCACTGCATGAGTACCCGAACCACTGAAGTGCGCCCCATTGATGGTCAGACCAGCTCCCGGGCGAGAAACGGCGCAGTGCGGCTTTTCTTGCTCTTCGCCACCTGTCGCGGCGTGCCGCTGGCAACCACCTTGCCGCCCAGGTCCCCAGCGCCCGGCCCGATATCGATCACCCAGTCACTCTGGGCCACCACGCGCATTTCATGCTCCACCACAACCACCGTATGCCCGGCGTCGACCAGATGGTTCAGCTGGCGGAGCAAGCGGTCCACATCCCGTGGGTGCAGGCCGGTCGTCGGCTCGTCCAGCACATACAAGGTGGCGCCCCGGGCATTGCGTTGCAGTTCGGTGGCCAGTTTGATGCGCTGTGCTTCGCCCCCGGACAGTTCCGTCGCCGGTTGGCCGAGGCGCAGATAGCCCAGGCCGATGTCGCGCAGCACCAGCAACGACCGCAGCACCCCCGGCTGCTCGGCGAACACCGCCACCGCCTGCTCGACGGTCAAACCGAGCACTTGGGCAATGTTCAAACCTTGCCATTGGATCGCCAGGGTCTCGGGGTTGTAGCGCGCCCCGTGGCAGGTCGGGCACGGCGCGTACACGCTGGGCATGAACAGCAACTCAACGCTGACGAACCCTTCGCCCTCGCAATTCGCGCAGCGGCCCTTGGCGACATTGAAAGAAAACTGCCCCGCATCGTAATCACGCTGCTTCGCGGCCGCTGTGGCAGCGAACAGTTTGCGCACGTTGTCGAACAGCCCGGTGTAGGTCGCCAGGTTGGAGCGCGGGGTGCGGCCGATGGGTTTCTGGTCCACCTGCACCAGCCGGTGAATCCGTTCCAGCCCGGCGCTGATGCACCCGCCGCTGGTGGGCGGGGCATCGTCTTCCAGGCTCGGTTCGTCGTCGCTTTCCGGCACGCGGCCGAGGCCGCTGCCCACCAATTCCAACAGCGCCTGGCTGACCAGGCTGGATTTGCCCGAGCCGGAAATACCGGTCACCGCAGTGAAGCAACCCAGCGGGAAATCGACACTCAAATCCTTGAGATTATTACGTGTCACGCCCTCCAGGCTCAGCCAGCCGGTCGGTTCGCGGCGCCGGGGATTGGCCGGGCGCCGTTCGGCAAACAGGTACTCACGGGTCTGCGACGCTTCAACCTGCGCCAAACCCGCCGGAGGTCCGCTGTACAGCACTTGCCCGCCGTGTTCACCGGCCGCCGGGCCGACGTCGATCAGCCAGTCGGCGCGGCGCATGGTTTCCAGGTCGTGTTCCACCACAAACAACGAATTGCCGGCGGCTTTCAAACGCGCCAGCGCAGTGAACAGCGCTTCGCCATCGGCCGGGTGCAGCCCCGCCGACGGCTCATCCAACACATAGATCACGCCGAACAACTGCGAGCCCAGTTGCGTAGCCAGGCGCAAGCGCTGCAACTCGCCGGACGACAAGGTCGGCGTGCTGCGCTCCAGGGACAGATAGCCCAGCCCCAGCTCGGTCAGGGTGCTGACCCGCTCGAGCAGATCCTCGGCGATGCGCTGGGCAGCCAGGCGCTTTTCCAGCGACAGTTTCATCGTGTCCTGCCCCGCCGCCACCGGCCGCAGCAGCTCGGCCAATTGAGTCAGCGACAGTTGCGAGAGTTCGCCGATGTCCACCCCGGCAAACTTCACCGACAACGCCGCCCGGGTCAGCCGTTTGCCGTCACACAACGGGCAGGCGCTGCCCTGCATGAACTGCGCGACACGCTTTTTCATCAGCGCACTTTGGGTGTGGCTGAAGGTGTGCAGGATATAGCGCCGCGCGCCGCTGAACGTGCCCTGGTAGCTCGGCTCCAGCTTGCGTTTCAGCGCCTCGCAGGTCTGCTCCGGGGTGAAACCGGCGTACACCGGCACGGTCGGGGTTTCTTCGGTGAACAGGATCCAGTCGCGCTGCTTTTTCGGCAAATCACGCCACGGGATGTCGACGTCATAGCCCAGGGTCACCAGGATGTCGCGCAGGTTCTGGCCTTGCCACGCCAAGGGCCAGGACGCGACCGCACGCTGGCGGATGGTCAGCGAGGGATCGGGCACCATCAGCGCCTCGGTCACCTCATACACGCGGCCCAGGCCGTGGCATTGCGGGCAGGCGCCCTGGGGCAGGTTCGGCGAAAAATCCTCGGCATACAGCATCGCCTGCCCCGGCGGATAACTGCCGGCGCGCGAATAGAGCATGCGGATCAGGCTGGACAACGTCGTGACACTGCCCACCGACGAACGCGCACTCGGCGTGCCGCGCTGTTGTTGCAGGGCCACGGCAGGCGGCAGGCCTTCGATGGAGTCCACATCGGGCACGCCGACCTGATCGATCAGGCGTCGCGCATAGGGCGCCACCGATTCGAAATAGCGCCGCTGGGCCTCGGCATACACCGTGGAAAAAGCCAGGGACGACTTGCCGGAACCCGACACGCCGGTAAACACCACCAGGGCATCCCGCGGGATATCCACATCGACGTTACGCAGGTTATGTTCGCGAGCGCCGCGAACCCGGACGAACCCAAGCTGTTGGGCAGTGATCTGAGGGATGTTGCGCGATGAAGTCATGGTCAACCTTGTGGCGCGGCAAGCACGCGGCGCACCCGATGCGTCTGGGTTTCGGGGTTATAGGGCTTGCTCAGCAGATGAATATCGGGGCTCAGCAGGTGCGGAATTGGCTAAAAAATGCATCGGTTGGCTCTTGGCGAAGAGAAGCGTGGGTTGGTGGTACAGCACCACGCATAGAAAATAGGAGCCTGCCGACAATCATTCGTTTCATTGCATATAGCTTATCCACGCAGGCCAGGGCAACTGCGCTCAGTGAAAATCCCGGCTGCGCACAGCGATGCCTTGCAGCAGCGGCGACAGGTCGGTGAGGCGCCCGGCGATCAGGTGCCGCACCTCGCCCACCGCCTCCCAGCGCCCGTCCACCTTGAGCAGGCGCGAGCCGACCAGGGCCTGGCGCTGACGTTCTGCCAGGTCACGCCAGACCACCACATTCAGGTTGCCGAATTCATCCTCCAAGGTGACAAAGGTCACACCGCTGGCGGTGCCGGGGCGCTGGCGACCGGTCACCAGGCCGGCGACGCTGACAGTGCGGCCATGCTCCACCGCCATCAGCTCACGGGAACTGCGGCAGCGCCGTTTGCGCAATTCATCGCGCAACAACGCCAATGGATGCGGGCCCAGGGTGGTGCCGAGCGTGGCGTAATCGGCCTGCAGGTCTTCGCCCACCGTGGGTGTCGGCAACTCCACCCGCGCTTCGTCGGGGCTGGGCAGGCCGGCGAACAGCCCGAGTTGTTTGTGTACCCCCGCCACTTCCCAGCGCGCCGTGTGCCGGTTGCCGGCCAACGCCCGCAAGGCTCCGGCATCCGCCAGCAAGGCTTGGGCGCGGGGATCCAGCCCGGCGCGTCGGTCGAGGTCGGCAATGTCACTGAATGCACGGTGCTCGCGCGCCGCTTCGATCCGTCGCCCATCCTCTTCGCGAAACCCCGCGATCATGCGCAACCCCAGGCGAATCGCCGGTTGCGCGCCGCTGATGGGTTCCAGGCTGCAATCCCAGTCACTGGCCTGCACGTCCACCGGGCGGATCTGCAAACGATGGCGCCGCGCGTCCTGCAGGATCTGGTCCGGGCTGTAGAACCCCATGGGCCAACTGTTGATCAACGCACAGGCGAAGGCCGCCGGTTCATGGCATTTGAGCCAGCAACTGGCGTAAGTCAACAAGGCAAAACTGGCAGCGTGGGATTCCGGAAAGCCATAGCTGCCAAAACCCTTGATCTGCTCGAAGATCTGCGCGGCGAAGGCTTCGCTGTAGCCGTTTTTGAGCATGCCGGTGCGCAAGCGTTGCTGGTGCGGCTCAAGGCCGCCGTGACGCTTCCAGGCCGCCATGGAACGGCGCAACTGATCAGCTTCGCCAGGGCTGTAATCGGCGGCGACCATGGCGATCTGCATCACCTGTTCCTGGAACAACGGCACGCCGAGGGTGCGTTCGAGCACCGCTTCAAGCTGCGGCGACGGATAGGTGGTGGGCTCCTCTTTGTTCCGCCGCCGCAGGTACGGATGCACCATGCCGCCCTGGATCGGCCCCGGGCGCACGATGGCGACTTCAATCACCAGGTCGTAAAAGGTCTGCGGCTTGAGCCTGGGCAACATCGACATCTGCGCCCGCGACTCGATCTGGAACACGCCGAGGGTGTCGGCCTTGCTGATCATTGCGTAGGTGGCCGGGTCTTCCTTGGGGATCGTCGCCAGGCACAGGTCGTGGCCACGGTGGCGACGCAGCAGGTCGAAACAGCGGCGGATCGCGCTGAGCATGCCCAGGGCGAGGATATCCACCTTGAGCAGGCCGACGGCGTCGAGGTCGTCCTTGTCCCACTGGATGATGGTGCGCTCGGCCATCGCCGCATTTTCCACCGGCACCAGGGTGTCCAGCGGGTGTTCGGAAATCACGAAGCCGCCGGGGTGCTGGGACAGGTGCCGGGGGAAGCCGATCAGTTGCTGGGTCAGCGCGAGTATGCGGCGCAGCACCGGGCTGTCGGGGTCGAAACCGCCTTCACGCAGGCGTTCCAGGGGTGGCGCTTGGTCACTCCAGCGCCCGCAGCACTCGGCCAGGGCATTGACCTGGTCCGGCGGCAACCCCAGGGCCTTGGCCACATCGCGCACCGCGCCGGCACCGTGGTAGCTGCTGACCACCGCCGTCAGTGCTGCGCGGGTGCGGCCGTAGCGCTGGAATACGTATTGCAGCACCTCTTCGCGGCGTTCGTGCTCGAAGTCGACGTCGATGTCCGGCGGCTCGTTACGCTCCCGGGACAGGAAGCGCTCGAACAGCATGTTCATCAGGCTCGGGTTGATCTCGGTGATGCCCAAGGCGAAACACACCGCCGAGTTGGCCGCCGAACCCCGCCCCTGACACAGGATCGAACGGCTGCGGGCAAAGCGCACGATGTCATGCACCGTGAGGAAATAGCTTTCATAGCCCAGCTCGCTGATCAGTTCCAACTCGCGGTCGATCTGCTGCCGGGTCTTGGCGTCGACCCCTTGCGGCCAGCGCCGGGCGATGCCTTCTTCGGTGACGGCGCGCAGCCAGGATCGGGCGTCATGGCCGGCGGGCACCAGCTCACGCGGATAGTGGTAGCGCAGTTGGCTAAGGTCGAAGGTGCAACGGCGCGCGATGGCCAGGGTTTCGTCGAGCAACGACGGCGGATACAACGCCTGTAACGCCGGCAGGCTGCGCAGATGCCGCTCGCCATTGGGATGCAGGCGCGTGCCGGCTTCGGCCACCGGTACGTGATGGCGGATGGCGGTCATGGTGTCTTGCAGGGCGCGGCGGCCGCGGGCATGCATATGCACATCGCCGCAGGCCACCGCCGGGAGCTGCAGGCTGGCGGCCAGGGCCAGGCGTTGCTCCAGGTGACGCGCATCGTCCTGCCCGCAATGCAGGTGCACCGCCAGCCACAGGCGCTCGGCGAAGGTACGGCGCAGCCATTGGATCGAGGCCTGGGTGTCGCTGTCTTCGGCAATCCAGAGCGCCAACAGGCCGGGCAGCGGTTGGTCGAAGTCTTCTGGCAGCAGGCGATAACGGCCCTTCTCCGCCCGTCGTCGGGCCAGGGTGATCAAGCGGCACAGGTGCTGGTAGCCGCTGAGGTCTTCCACCAGCAGTAGCAGTTTCGGGCCGTTTTCGACGCGCATCTCACTGCCGATGATCAGCGGCAAACCCACCGCTTTCGCCGCCTGCCAGGCGCGCACGATGCCGGCCAGGGTGCATTCGTCAGTGATCGCCAGGGCGCTGTAGCCCTCGCGCTTGGCCCGCTCGAACAACTCCAGCGCCGTGGAGGCGCCGCGCTGGAAGCTGAAGTTGGACAGGCAATGCAGCTCGGCGTAACTCATGCGAACCAGCCTTGCAGCCACAACCCGTCGCATTGCCCCACGGTGCGGTAGGCCCAGCCTTGCTGGCCGGCGCGGGTCTGGATCAGGTAATAGTCGCGGCGGATATCGGCGCCATCCCACCAGCCCGATTCGATGCGCTCCGGGCCCTTCAGGATCTGCACGCCCGCCTCGGCCAACAAGGTCGGCTCGGCGAGCAGCCAGCCGGGGCGTTGCACGTTGTTCAAAGTGGGGCACGGGTTTTTATCGGTCGCCGCTTGCCAGGCACATTCGGGGCGGTGGTCGGCGTGAAAGCGCAGGCCGTGTACCGCCTCATCGCCAAGCCGGGCGCGCAGGCGTTCGCGCAGCTGCGCCCAGGGCAGGGTCTGTTGCGGGCGGTCGTCGAACAGGTCCTGGCGTTGCGGCACGAACACCGGCAGGTCCTGGGCCACCAGGCGAACACCGCGCACGGGTGACGTCACTTGCACCTGCTCCAGGCGTCCGCGGGCCAGTTCGAACAGCATCGGCGCTTCACGCTCGGCGCTGAGCAGGCCGACCGGGATCACGCTGTCGGGGGCCTGGGCGTGTTCCAGGTGCAGGGCGAAACGCTGGACGCCACTGTCGCGGCCACAGAGGAAGGCGGACAGGTCGCCGGTCAGGCGGCGCAGCGGGAATAACAGGGCCTGGTGGGATTGCACGTCGTAGTTCAGCTCGATGCGTACATCGAAGCGGTCCGGCGGCTGATAGAAGCCCAGCGCCAACGGCCGCTGCCCGCTCAGGGCATCCAGATGCTTGAGCAACGCCGCATCGAAGCGCCGCGCCAGGGTGTGCCGGGGCAACGCCTGCACCTGGGCCAGGCTGCGCAAGCCCATCCGCGACAAAGCGATGGCCGCCTGCGGGTCCAGGCCGGCGCGGTCGATGGGCAGTGGCGCCAAGGCCTGCATCAACGCGTGATCATCGGCCACGGCCAGGCCATCGTAGCGGTTCGCCAGCACCCGCGCCGCCGCCGGGTTGGGTGCGGCGACGATGCGATGACGAAAGCCCAGCTCGCTCAGCTCTTTGCGCAGGCGGGCCTCGAAGCGCGGCCAGGGCCCGAACAGGCCCAGGCTCGACTCGATCTCAAACAGCAAGGCGCGCGGGTAAAACACGCTGACCTGGGAACTGAACTGGTAGGCCCAGGCCGCCAGAAACTGCTGCCAGCGTTCGATCTCCACGGGGTCGTATTCGGCGCAGGCAAAGGTTTTGACCAGCGCATGCGCCGCCGTCAGCGATTGACCGGGGCGCAGGCCCAAGGCATGCGCGGCCGCGTTGACGGTTTGCAGGACGCGCCGCTGCGGCGTGCCGGCCAGCAGCGCCAGCGGCTCGTGCGGCGTCGGATGCATACGCTGCACCGCGTCCAGCGCCAATTGCGGGAAGACAATACACACCCAGCGCATGCCAACCTCAGTGCCCGGCCAGCGCAATCGGCGCCGGGTGGGCCAGCCCGCCCCGGCACTTGAGCACCCGCACTTGCGCGGGCCGGGCGTCGACCGCCAGGCGCAGAGCGGCCGGCGAGGCGTTGAGCGCGTCACTCAGGGCGCGCCAGGCAAACGCCAGGGTCTGCCCGGTTTCCGCCGCCACCTGCAAGCGCCGCAAGGCACGATCATCGGCCTTGCGCGGCCAGCACAACACCGCACCGCAACTGCCCGAACGCAGGCACTGCTCGACCGCCCACAACGCATCCCGCTCCTCGGCCCGGACCACCGCGAGCTGACGCAAATCCACCCCGGCGTTCTGCCAGGCGTGGGGGTACGGCGTGTAGGGCGGCGCCACCAGCACTATGCGCTCCCCCGCCGCTGACAAACGCGCCAGGGTCGGCAACACCAGTTGCAGTTCGCCCACGCCGTCCTTGGCCATGAGGATTTCGCTGAGGGCCGACTCCGGCCAGCCGCCCGTGGGCAGCACCGCATCCAGCGCCGCCAGCCCCGTGGGGTGGACACTGGCCGGTGGCGCGGCGGGCCGGCCCTTCCACACACGCCCGCCATTGAACAGCGCGTCCAGGGCAACGACGGCGCCCATCAGCCTTGCCTCACCAGGCCGCAGAACACGCCTTCGATGGCCAGGTCCTGATCGGGCCCGACCACGATGGGTTGATACGCGGGGTTGCGCGGCAGCAGCCGCACGCTGTCGCCATTGCGTTCGAAACGCTTGATGGTGACTTCACCGTCCAGGCGCGCCACCACAATCTGCCCGTTCACGGCTTCGGCACTGCGGCGCACGCCCACCAAATCGCCGTCGAGGATGCCGTCTTCGATCATTGAGTCGCCCTGCACCCGCAACAGATAGTCCGGGGTTTTCGCGAAAGTGGCCGGGTCGAGTTGCAGGCGGCTGTGGACTTCGGCATCGGCGCCGATGGGCAAGCCGGCGGCGACACGGCCCAGGACCGGGACGTCCAGCCATTCGGGCCGCGCTGGCGGGTTGAGCAGGCGAATGCCACGGGCCTGGTTGGGGTTGACTTCGATGAAGCCGGCTTCGGTCAGGGCCACAACGTGTTTGCGGGCGACGCTGCGGGAGGCGAAGCCGAATGCCTCGGCGATCTCGGCGAGGCTGGGGGATTGGCCTTGTTGCGCGATGCGGTCGCGGATGAAGGTCAGGATGGCGGTGCGGCGGGGGGTTAGGGTTGTCATGGAGTACATTTGTACTCTTGCGGGAGATTTCTGACAAGAGCCGGTAGTCGGGGTTGGCCTGGGGGGGGTGACCGTGTACATATCCGTTATTTAGGTCACGGCGGCTTATGGTTCCGCTCTTACAGCGGGTCACTTTGGAAAAGCCCCAAAGTAACCAAAGGGCTCTTGCCCCACCACTCGGCACCTCGCCTAGGCTCGGTG
>NZ_JBWKXO010000026.1:0-87097 GCF_059423025.1 Pseudomonas sp. GW704-F2
GAATTCTACAGCGTTACACACTGCTGTCAACACCTCTTTTTCTCCGCTTTCGACCGAGAAGATCGAAACGTTAATAGCGCCAAACAACCCTGCTCTACCAACTCCTTCCAGGCTTCGATGAACTGAAGCAGGTCGCTGTCGAATCTTGCGCAACTCTTTGTTTATCAAGGAGTTTTCCGTTTCGACTGCGCCGGAAGTGGGGCGAATTATAGACAGATATAAATCGCCGTCAACAGTTAATTTCAGACTTATTCGGATTTGAGCGTAATACGCGCAAATGCCTTCTTCCCAGCCTGGCAAACATGGGTCGCACCCAGCGCGTATATAAAGGTGCGATCAACCACTTCACCATCGATACGCACACCACCGGAACCCAAGAGGTCACGCGCGACCGCCGAGTTCTTCACCAGGCCTGCCTTATTAAGGACGGCCGCGATCGGCATTGCCTCGGCAGCAGTCAGCTCGATCTCCGGCAGATCATCCGGCAGCTCACCATCCTTCATCCGGTTGCCCGCCGCACGGTGAGCACTGGCCGCAGCCTCCTCGCCATGGAAACGCGCAACAATCTCTTCAGCCAGCTTGATCTTCACGTCGCGAGGATTGGCACCCGCCTCGACATCCGCACGCAGCGCATTGATCTCATCCATCGAGCGGAAGCTCAACAGCTCGAAGTAACGCCACATCAGCGCATCCGGAATCGAAACCAGCTTGCCGTACATCACGCCCGGCGCTTCCTGGATACCGACATAGTTGCCCAGGGACTTGGACATCTTCTTGACGCCGTCCAACCCCTCCAGCAACGGCATGGTCAGAATGCACTGAGCCTCTTGCCCATACGCACGCTGCAGCTCACGCCCCATCAGAAGGTTGAACTTCTGATCGGTGCCACCCAACTCAACGTCAGCGCGCAACGCCACCGAGTCATAGCCCTGGACCAGCGGGTACAGGAACTCATGGATCGCGATCGGCTGGTTGGTCGAATAGCGCTTGTCGAAGTCATCGCGCTCAAGCATGCGCGCCACGGTGTACTGGGATGTCAGACGAATGAAGTCCGCCGGCCCCATCTTGTCCATCCAGGTGGAGTTGAACGCCACCTCGGTCTTGGCCGGATCGAGAATCTTGAACACCTGGGTCTTGTAGGTCTCGGCATTCTCGAGAACCTGTTCACGGGTCAGCGGCGGACGCGTGGCGCTCTTGCCGCTTGGATCACCGATCATCCCGGTGAAATCCCCTATAAGGAAGATCACCTGATGCCCCAGGTCCTGGAACTGGCGCAGCTTATTGATAAGCACGGTATGGCCCAGGTGCAGATCCGGCGCAGTCGGATCAAAGCCGGCCTTGATACGCAGGGGCTGGCCACGCTTGAGCTTTTCGATCAGCTCCGCCTCGACCAACAGTTCTTCCGCACCACGTTTTATCAGCGCTAGCTGCTCTTCAACCGACTTCATAACAGACCCGCAAGGCTCAGATTCAAAAGGGAACCAACCATACAAGATCAGGGACTAATTACAAGTTTTGCCCTGCGCACGGACACCGTTCGACAAGCCCGGCGTTCGCGAGCTTGCGTCACAGATGATTTGGTTATATTTTATACAGTTATTTCATCTTCATCATGTCAGTCATCTTTTCCATTTCATCTTCAAAGTCAAAATTACCTATGACCACAGAACCGTCTAAAGCGCCGCCGCTTTACCCAAAGACCCACCTGCTCGCTGCAAGTGGTATCGCCGCCCTTCTGAGCCTGGCACTCCTGGTATTCCCTTCCAGTGACGTAGAAGCCAAACGAACATCCCTGAGCCTTGACCTGGAAAGTCCCGCAGAACAACTGACACAAGATCAAGACGCTTCCGACGCGCAACAAGCCACAAATGCATCCGTCGATTCGCCGTTTGCCCAGATCGAAAGCGCCCCGGACGAAACCGACAAAACCGCCCAGCAGCAGGCTGCACCTGCCGTAGCGCAGGCCAAGAACCCCCAGCATCGCGAGGTGCTCGTCGGCAAGGGCGACACGCTTTCCACCCTGTTCGAGAAGGTCGGCCTACCTGCCACTACGATTAATGAGGTCTTGGCCAGCGATAAACAAGCCAAGCAATTCACCCAGCTCAAACGCGGTCAAAAACTCGAATTCGAACTGACCCCAGATGGCCAGCTGAACAACCTGCACAGCAACCTCAGCGACCTGGAAAGCATCACCCTGACCAAGGGTGCCAAGGGTTTCGCGTTCAATCGCATCACCACCAAGCCAGTGATGCGCTCCGCCTACGTACATGGCGTCATCAACAGCTCGCTGTCGCAATCGGCCGCCCGTGCCGGCTTGTCCCACAGCATGACCATGGACATGGCCAGCGTGTTTGGCTACGACATCGACTTCGCCCAGGACATCCGCCAGGGTGACGAATTCGACGTGATCTACGAGCAGAAGGTCGCCAACGGCAAAGTGGTCGGCACCGGCAATATCCTCTCCGCGCGCTTTACCAACCGCGGCAAGACCTACACCGCCGTGCGCTACACCAACAAACAAGGCAACAGCAGTTACTACACCGCTGATGGCAACAGCATGCGCAAGGCCTTTATCCGCACACCTGTGGATTTCGCCCGCATCAGCTCGCGCTTCTCCATGGGACGCAAGCACCCCATCCTGAACAAAATCCGCGCCCACAAAGGCGTCGACTATGCAGCGCCGCGCGGCACGCCCATCAAGGCCGCAGGTGACGGCAAGGTACTGTTGGCCGGACGTCGCGGCGGTTACGGCAACACCGTGATCATCCAGCACGGCAACACCTACCGCACGCTGTATGGCCACATGCAAGGCTTCGCCAAGGGCGTACAGACCGGCGGCAACGTGAAGCAGGGCCAGGTGATCGGTTATATCGGCACGACCGGCTTGTCCACCGGCCCACACTTGCACTATGAATTTCAGGTCAATGGCGTACACGTCGACCCGCTGGGCCAGAAACTGCCGATGGCCGACCCGATCGCCAAGGCCGAACGCGCGCGTTTCATGCAACAAAGCCAACCGCTGATGGCACGTATGGATCAGGAGCGCTCCACCCTGCTGGCTTCGGCGAAGCGCTAAGGTATGCCGCTCTATATAGGCGTGATGTCAGGGACCAGTCTCGATGGCCTGGATATCGCCCTGATCGAACAAGAGGCGGCGATCAAGCTGATCGCCACTCACTACATCCCCATGCCAGACAGCCTGCGCGCGGAGCTGCTTGGCCTGTGCGCCAGCGGCCCGGATGAGATCGCCCGCTCGGCAATGGCCCAGCAGCACTGGGTGACACTCGCCGCCCAGGGCATCCATGCCCTGCTCGACCAGCACAACCTCAAGCCCCAGGACATTCGCGCGATCGGCAGCCATGGGCAGACTATCCGACATGAACCGGCACGCGGTTTCACCGTACAGATCGGCAACCCTGCCTTGCTCACCGAATTGACCGGCATCACCGTGGTCAGCGACTTCCGCAGCCGCGACGTTGCCGCAGGTGGCCAGGGCGCGCCATTGGTACCGGCCTTTCATGAAGCACTGTTTGACGAACGCAGCGGGAATCGTGCGGTTTTGAACGTCGGAGGTTTCAGCAACCTCAGCCTGATCGAGACCGGAAAACCCGTAGCCGGCTTCGACTGCGGCCCGGGCAATGTCTTGCTGGATGCCTGGATTCATCAACAGCGCGGCGAACACTTTGATCGCGAGGGTCAATGGGCCGCCAGCGGCAAAGTCGAACCTCAGTTGCTCAACACGCTGCTCAGTGACCCCTTTTTCTTGACCAAAGGCCCGAAAAGCACCGGGCGCGAAGTGTTCAACCTGGGATGGCTGCAACAACACCTGGCGCGCCTACCCGCCTTCGCCCCCCAGGACATCCAGGCCACGCTGCTGGAACTGACGGCCCTGACCATCGTCGAGGCCCTGCAAACCGCCCAACCCCAGACAAACACCCTGCTTGTCTGCGGCGGCGGCGCGCATAACCGCACGCTGATGAAGCGCCTGGCCACGCTATTGCCATCGACCCAGGTCAGCAGCACCGCCACCTGCGGCGTAGACCCCGATTGGGTCGAAGCCATGGCCTTCGCCTGGCTGGCCCATTGCTGCCTCGAAGGCATCGCCGCCAACCGCCCCAGCGTCACTGGCGCACGCGGGCTACGGGTGCTGGGCGCGATCTACCCCGCCTGACTGCCCGCCAGAATCCGCAGACAGCAAAACGCCGCTTGGCCGATCAAAGCCAAGCGGCGTTTTTGTATCCGCTACCGATCAGATCGAGAACGAAGACCCGCAACCACACGTAGTCGTGGCATTAGGGTTCTTGATCACGAAACGCGAACCCTCCAGACCTTCCTGGTAATCCACCTCGGCGCCTGCCAGGTATTGGAAACTCATGGGGTCCACAACCAGGCTCACGCCCTCGCGCTCGACGATGGTGTCGTCATCGGCCACTTCTTCATCGAAGGTAAAACCGTACTGAAACCCTGAACAACCGCCGCCCGTAACAAATACGCGCAGCTTCAAGCGATCATTACCCTCTTCATCGACCAGGCTCTTCACCTTGTGCGCAGCACCGTGGGTGAATTGCAAAGCCGTGGGGGTGAAGGACTCAACGCTCATGCTGATAATCTCCCGGCGTACCGCCGCCATATGCGTAATGGTCGGTATTATCCGCTTCTCCTAGAAAAGCGGTCAACTATTGTTACGGTATATCAATCTGCGCAGCCGCCATTAAAAACACAAAAGGCCCGATCGACGGGCCTTCTGCTTGGCGACCTGACAGCCTTACGGCAGCATGCCTGCGTGGGACAAGCCCAGCTTCTCATCCAGGCCGAACAGGATGTTCATGTTCTGCACCGCCTGGCCCGAAGCGCCCTTGACCAGATTGTCGATCACCGACAGCACCACCACCAGATCACCGTCCTGCGGCCGATGCACGGCAATCCGGCACACGTTGGCGCCGCGCACGCTGCGGGTTTCCGGATGGCTGCCGGCCGGCATCACATCGACGAACGGCTCGTTGGCGTAACGCTTTTCAAACAGCGCCTGCAAATCCACCGAGCGATCCACCACCGTCGCATACAGTGTCGAGTGAATACCACGGATCATCGGAGTCAGGTGCGGCACGAAGGTCAGCCCCACATCCTTACCGGCGGCGCGACGCAGCCCCTGGCGGATTTCCGGCAGATGACGATGCCCTTTTACCGCGTAGGCCTTCATGCTTTCCGACGTCTCGGAGTACAGCGACCCCACCGCCGCCCCACGCCCGGCGCCGCTGACGCCCGACTTGCAGTCGGCAATCAAGCGCGAAACGTCGGCAAGCCCGGCTTCGAGCAATGGCAGGAAGCCCAACTGCGTCGCGGTCGGATAGCAACCCGGCACAGCGATCAGGCGCGCTTGCTTGATCTGCTCACGATTGACTTCCGGCAGGCCGTACACCGCCTCTTCCAACAGCTGCGGCGCGCCGTGTGGCTGGCCGTACCATTTGGCCCACTCGTCGGCATCCTGCAGGCGGAAGTCCGCCGACAGATCGATGACCTTGGTGCCCGCGGCCAGCAACTCGCCGGCCAGCGCATGAGCCACGCCGTGGGGGGTGGCAAAGAACACCACGTCACAGGCGCCGAGGGTCTTGATGTCCGGCACGCTGAACGCCAGGCCGTCGTAATGGCCTCGCAGGTTCGGGTACATATCGGCCACAGCCAGGCCGGCCTCGGATCGGGAAGTGATGACCACCACCTCAGCTTGCGGATGCTGCGCCAACAGACGCAGCAATTCGACACCGGTGTAACCCGTGCCGCCGACGATACCGACCTTGACCATAAACCTGCCCTCAAAGAACCCACTGGAAAGCCGTCGATAATAGGGGCCGCATTGTCCTGCGACAACCGCCAAGGTGACGTAAGGACGCATGAGCCACTACTATCTTCAGTTACCGTGAACCTGGGAATAACTAAAAATGCTTTATCTATGGGTCAAAGCCTTCCATATCGTCAGCATCGTGTGCTGGTTTGCCGGGCTGTTCTACCTGCCGCGCCTGTTCGTCTACCACGCCCAAAGCGAAGACACCGTCAGCAAGGAACGCTTCAGCGTCATGGAGCGCAAGCTGTATCGCGGCATCATGGGCCCGTCGATGCTTGCCACGCTGGTCTTCGGCATCTGGATGATCGCCCTCAACCCCGGCCTCTTCCATATGGGCGCCTGGCTCCACGTCAAGCTGACCCTGGTCGTTCTGCTGATCGGTTACCACCACATGTGCGGCGCGCAGGTAAAACGCTTCGCCCGTGGCGAAAACACCCGCAGCCATGTCTTTTATCGCTGGTTCAATGAGTTCCCGGTTCTGATATTGCTGGCTATCGTAATTCTGGTCGTGGTCAAACCGTTCTAACGTCAATGCCTCGGGGTACCTCCAATGTCGCTGCCCGCTTTGCTTGAACAACGTTTGCGCCTGCCCGTCGTGGCCGCGCCGATGTTCCTGATTTCCAATCCGCAACTGGTCCTGGCGTGCTGCCGCAATGGCGTGATCGGAAGTTTCCCGGCACTGAACCAGCGCGAAAGCAGTGGCTTCAAGGCCTGGCTGGAGGAAATCGAAGCGGGCCTGGCGCAGTTGAGCAACCCTGCGCCCTACGCCGTCAACCTCATCGTCCACCACAGCAACCCACGGTTGGAGGCAGACCTGGCGATCTGCGTCGAGCACAAGGTGCCGATCGTCATCACCAGCCTCGGCGCGGTGAAGGCGTTGGTCGATGCGGTACACAGCTACGGCGGCCTGGTCTTCCATGACGTCACCACTCGACGTCACGCCGAGAAAGCCGCCGAAGCCGGGGTGGACGGCCTGATCGCCGTGGCCGCCGGCGCCGGTGGTCATGCCGGCACCTGGAGCCCGTTCGCGTTGATCGCCGAGATTCGCCAGTTCTTCGATAAAACCCTGCTGCTGGCCGGCTGCCTCAACCACGGGCACGAAATCCTGGCCGCCCAGTTGCTGGGCGCGGACCTGGCGTATCTGGGCACGCGGTTTATCGCCACCGCCGAAAGCCACGCGCCGGATGCATATAAAGAGATGCTGCTCACATCAGGCGCCGTCGACATCGTACACACTGCCGCAGTCTCCGGCGTGCCCGCCAGCTTCATGCGCCAGAGCCTGGCAAACGCCGGTTTCGACCTGGCCGCCCTGCAAGGCAAAGGCGAAGTCAATTTCGGCGCCAAGCTCAAGCCGTTGAACGACGAGGCCAAGGCCTGGAAGACCGTATGGTCCGCCGGCCAGGGCGTCGGTGAGATCGATGATTTGCCCGGCGTCGATGAACTCATTGCGCGCCTGGATGCCGAATACCGCGAAGCCCGCGAGAAGGCGGCACAGTTGCGCTGGCCGCGCTGATACACTTGCCGGGCCCGCCCATTGAAGCGGGCCTGCCCCCTCCCCTGTAACATGACAAGGATGCCCGCATGAGCGACAACCGTTTCAAGATTGTGTTTGATGGAGCCCTGCTCCCGGGTGTCGAAAGCACCACCGCTAAACTGAATCTCGCCGAATTGTTCAAAAGCAACGTTGAGGCCATCGAGAAGCTCTTTACCGGTCGCCCCGTCGCCCTCAAGCGCGACCTCGCGCGCCCCGATGCCGAAACCTACCTCACCGCGCTGAAGAACGCCGGGATCGACGCGCGTATCGAAGCCGAACAGCCCGTGGCCTTCAGCCTTGACGAAACCCACGAGACCGAGCCCTCTGCCCGCCCTGCCGCCTCCCCGTATGCACCACCGCGTGCCGCAGTAGGTGACGATTTGCCGGAGTACGCCGAGCTCAAGATCTTCACGATCCATGGCCGCATCGGTCGCCTGCGCTACCTGGCCTGGACGCTGGTACTCACCGTCGCGATGCTCGTCGCCTCGGGCATCCTCGCCACTGCCGGCTTCGCCGTGGCGACCGCTTCGCCGACGGCGGGCATCATCCTGGGCTCGCTGCTGGGTTTCGCGCTGTTCGTGGCGATTGTCTGGGTCAGCGTGCAAATCGGCGTGCAGCGTCTGCACGACCTGGGCTGGTCCGGCTGGCTGTACCTGCTGAACCTGGTGCCGCTGGTGAACAGCATTTTCCCGCTGCTGCTGCTGGTGTTGCCAGGTAACACCGGCGCCAACCAGTACGGTGCGCCGCCACCGCGCAACTCCACGGCAGTGAAAGTCCTGGCCTCCCTGTGGCTGGCGTTTATTCCGTTGATGCTCATCATCTTGATGGCCTTGGGGATGAACGGCTACCTGGACCAACTCGAAAGCAACGTGGACAGCAGCTACGAAAGCAGCTCCATCACCTCCGATGAAGACGCCGATCAAAGCGTGATCGTCAATGAAGAAGACGTGCAAAGTGCTGACGACGCGGCCGAACCTGTAGACTCTCCAGAACAGTGAAAAAACGCCCGCCGCCTGTGATGCCTCTGTCACAGGTCCGGCGGCGTTGCGATGGAGAAAGGCATGACCCGTTACGCTCTGATCACCGGTGCCTCCAGCGGCATCGGCCTGGCCTTGGCCGAAGCACTGGCCCGGCGCGGCCGCAGCTTGATTCTGGTGGCCCGCCAGCGTGATCAGTTGGAAAGCATTGCAATCGAATTGACGCAACGCTTCGGCGTCGAGGTGCTGTTCCGCGCCTGCGACCTGGGTGAGCCGCTGCGTTTGTCCGGGTTCCTGTTGGAGCTTGAGGAAGGCGAACGGCAGATCGACTTGCTGGTCAACTGCGCTGGCATGGGCACCAGCGGGCCGTTCCTGGCCCAGGACTGGATGACCGAGCAGGACCTGATCGAAGTCAACATCCTCGCCCTGACCCGTATGTGTCACGCCCTCGGCAATGCCATGGCCCTGCATGGCGGCGGGCAGATCCTCAACGTCGCCTCGATCGCCGCATTCCAGCCCGGCCCGTGGATGAGCAGTTACTACGCCAGCAAAGCCTATGTATTGCACTTCTCCGAAGGCCTGCGCGAAGAATTGAAAACCTGCGGCATCAAGGTCTCGGTGCTGTGCCCCGGCCCGACGCGCACGGCCTTCTTCGGCACGGCGCAAATGGACACCGCCAAGCTCGAGCGCAGCGCGCACTTGATGAGCCCGGAAGAAGTGGCGCTCTACACCGTGCGCGCCCTGGAAAAAAACCAAGCCATCATCATCCCCGGCCGCCGCAATCGCTGGCTCGCCTTCAGTCCGCGCTTGAGCCCACGCTGGCTGACCCGCAAGCTCGCCGGCGCGATCAACAAGGCCTATTGCCCGCGCTGAAGGCCTGAGTACACTCACCCTGCACATTCACCATGGAGAAACAGCTTTGGATACTCTGTTCACCAAGATCATCAACAGAGAAATACCCGCGAAGATCATCTATGAAGATGATCAGGTCCTCGCCTTCCACGATATCGCCCCACAAGCGCCGGTACATTTTCTGGTTATCCCGAAAAAACCGATCCGCACCCTGAACGATCTGACCGAAAGCGACAAAACCCTGGCTGGGCACATCCTGTTCACCGCTCAGCGCCTGGCCCTGGAACAGGGCTGCGAGAAGGGCTTTCGTGTGGTGATGAACTGCAATGAAGACGGTGGACAGACCGTTTACCATATCCACATGCATGTGCTGGGTCAGCGCCAGATGAACTGGCCGCCGGGCTGATACGCCTGACACACGGGTCGCCGGCCTCCCGCATGCGACCCCATGCCCTTGACTCAACGCAAACGCTTCGCCCTCTCTTGCGGTAAACTGGCCGCCGAGATTCTTCCCGGAGGTCAGCATGACTACCCAACGTCACTACTCGCCAATTGACCGTCTGTTGTTGCAAGCCGACACGGCCATACGCACGCTGCTGCCATTCAGCGGCCAGCCGTATCGCCCGTCGCCCGCCATCGTGCAGCCCGATGCACAGATGAACGAGACCGACACCCGCCACGTCGCCGGCCTGATGCGTATCAACCATACCGGCGAAGTCTGTGCCCAGGCGCTGTACCAGGGCCAGGCGCTGACCGCCAAGCTGCCGCAAGTGCGCGCAGCCATGGAGCATGCCGCCGAGGAAGAAATCGACCACCTGGCCTGGTGCGAGCAACGCATTCGCCAATTGGGCAGCCATCCCAGCGTGCTGAACCCGCTGTTCTATGGCCTGTCGTTTGGGATTGGCGCCGCAGCCGGCTTGATCAGCGACAAAGTCAGCCTGGGGTTTGTCGCGGCCACGGAACAGCAAGTATGCAAGCACCTGGATGAGCACCTGGAACAGTTACCGACCGAAGACGAAAAGTCCCGGGCGATTCTTGAACAGATGCGTATCGATGAAGAACACCACGCAGAAAGCGCACTGGACGCCGGTGGTTTCCGCTTCCCGGCGCCGGTGAGGTTTGGCATGAGCCTGATGGCCAAGGTCATGACCAAAAGCACCTACCGCATCTAACCTGCAAAAAAGGGCGCTATCAAAGCGCCCTGTCTTTATTGCCGGCGAATCCCTGGATCAGCCCAACTCAATGATTTCGTAATCATGGGTAATGGCGACACCGGCCGCGCCCAGCATGATCGACGCCGAGCAATACTTCTCAGCCGACAGCTCGATGGCACGCTTGACCTGGGCTTCTTTCAGCGCCCGGCCCTTGACCACGAAATGCATGTGGATCTTGGTGAACACCTTGGGATCTTCAGTCGCACGCTCGGCTTCGAGGAAGGCTTCGCAGCTTTCCACGGCCTGGCGGGACTTTTTCAAAATGCTGACCACGTCGAAATTGCTGCAACCGCCTACACCAAGCAGGAGCATTTCCATCGGGCGTACGCCCAGGTTGCGGCCACCGGCTTCCGGCGGACCGTCCATGACCACGACATGGCCACTGCCCGACTCACCGAGGAACATGGCTTCGCCCGCCCATTGGATGCGTGCCTTCATCGCCCAGACTCCACTGCTAAAAAAGGGTCGCCAGCTTAGCACACGGCCCGCGGCCGGCAGCTTTTGCGCGTAAAGCCATCAATCGCCACAGTTACCCGGTAAATTGGCTAATCGAGTCACAATGTGTCTGGTAAGCTGGCGCCAAATGAATGGCGCATTGCCATCCTTTGTACAACGTGTATCAATGCAGATACAGCTGGATAAAAACAAATCCAACCACCCTGTGCAGTCTTTTTCGGGATACAACCATGGTTGCTTTTACTCCCATACCCAAGATCAAGAATCTCGACAGACTGCTGACGCATTGCCAGAGTCGTCGCTACCCGGCCAAGCACAACATCATCTGCGCAGGCGAACGCTCCGAAACACTGTTCTTCATTATCAAGGGCTCGGTCACCATCCTGATCGAGGATGAAGACGGCCGCGAGATGATCATTGCCTACCTCAATACCGGCGATTTCTTCGGCGAGCTGGGGTTATTTGAACAAGCGGGCAAAGAACAGGAGCGCAGCGCCTGGGTGCGGACCAAAATCGAGAGCGAAGTGGCCGAGATCAGTTACACGAAGTTTCGTGAACTGACCCAGCACGATCCCGACATCCTCTATGCACTGAGCGGCCAGATTGCCCAGCGCCTGCGGGACACCACGCGCAAAGTCGGCGACCTGGCATTCTTTGATGTCACCGGCCGTGTGGCCCGCTGCCTGTTGGAGCTGTGCAAGCAGCCCGACGCGATGACTCACCCCGATGGCATGCAGATCAAAGTCACGCGTCAGGAGATCGGGCGCATTGTCGGTTGTTCGCGGGAGATGGTCGGTCGCGTGCTCAAGGATCTGGAAGAACGCAACCTGGTAGACGTCAAAGGCAAGACGATGGTGGTGTTCGGCACCCGTTAAACCGGCAGGAAGCTGGCCAGCATCTGCCGGTACAGCCCATCCAGCCGGCTGAGCGCGTCCGGTGCGGGGAAGGCTTCGTGCAGGGCGATATGGCTGTCGGCGCGAACGCGCTGTTCCAGGCCGCAGGCTTGATTGAAGCGATTGACCGCCGCGATCAGTTCTTCGCGATCGTTGTCCAGCAACAAGGCTCCGTGTACCAGCCCCACCGGACGGCCACCACTTTGGCGCCAGCGCTGGGCGGTGCCGACCATTTTGCGGCCATTGAGGTTGACGTTGTAGCGGCCGTCGCAGAACGCGCCGTCGATTTCGCCGACGGAAGCATCGCCGCCCAGTTCGATCAGCAAGTCACAGATCGGCTGGCACAAACGCAGGTAGCCGGTTTCGATGCGCCCCTGGTCGCCTTCGCTGCGCGGCGGTGCGTAGACCAGGGCGATATTGACCGTGGCGTTTGATTGCGGCACCGGCTCGCCGCCGGTTTCGCGTAACAGCACCGGCCAACCCGCCTGCGCCGACACCTGGCTAGCCAGCTCGAACGCCGGCAAGCGGCTCAAACGACGCGGCATCACCAATGCCTGGTCGCTGGGTTGCCAGAACAGCAATCCAAACGCCCGCTCACCCGCGCACACTTCAGCCAGTAAGGCCTGCTCGGCAGCAAGCCCGGCTTCGACGCTCATCGACACTGGCTGGATCATCGAACACCTACCTCGCTGAATAAACACAAAACCCAATGTGGGAGGGGGCTTGCCCCCGATAGCGGAGTGTCAGTCAGTACATCTATCAACTGATACACCGCCATCGGGGGCAAGTCGAACCGTCGCACCGCCCCTCCCACATGTTGACCGCACTTCAAATACTGACCGCGGTTTGATCAATCCAGGGTCGAACCGCTGACTGCCACACCACGCTCCGGGAAGAACAGACGTTGCAGTTCGGCGCCCGGGTTCTCGGCGCGCATGAAGGTCTCGCCCACCAGGAACGAATACACGTCGCTGATTTCCATCAGTTCCACGTCGGCGCGGTTAACAATGCCGCTTTCGGTAATCACCAGGCGGTCGCGCGGGATACGCGGCAGCAGGTCGAGGGTGTTTTCCAGGCTGACTTCGAAGGTGTGCAGGTTGCGGTTGTTGACCCCCACCAGCGGTGTGTCGAGGGTTTTCAGCGCACGTTCCAGCTCATCGCCGTCGTGGACTTCCACCAGCACGTCGAGGCCGACGCTTTTGGCCACGGCCGCCAGCTCGGCCATCTTCACGTCATCCAGCGCGGAGACGATCAGCAGCACACAGTCGGCGCCCAGGGCACGGGCTTCAACGATCTGGTATGGATCGATCATGAAGTCCTTGCGGATCACCGGCAACTTGCACGCGGCGCGGGCCTGTTGCAGGAACAGGTCGGAACCCTGGAAGAAATCGACATCAGTCAGCACGGAGAGGCAAGTCGCCCCGCCTCTCTCATAGCTGACGGCGATGTCGGCCGGTACGAAGTTTTCGCGGATCACGCCTTTGCTTGGCGAGGCCTTCTTGATTTCAGCGATGACAGCCGGCTGCTTGAGCTTGGCCTGAGCGATCAAGGCCTTGGCGAAGCCACGCGGCGCATCGGCGATTTTCGCCTGGCTTTCCAGCTCGGCCAGGCTCACGCGGGCACGGCGTTCAGCGACTTCTTCGGCTTTGCGGGCCAGGATCTTTTCCAGAACGCTCGGCACACTCATCCTTCATTCTCCATCTTGAACACCGCAGTAAAGGCCCCCAGTTCTTCGAGCTTCTCGCGGGCAAGGCCGGTGTGCAATGCATCATGCGCGAGGGCCACGCCTTCGTTAAGACTATAGGCGTGATCGGCGGCATAAAGCGCGGCACCGGCATTGAGCACAATCATTTCGGCGGCTTTCTGGCCGTTTTCGGTCTTGCGACGCCCCAAGGCGTCCTGAATCAGCGCCAGGGAGTCCGCCGGGCTTTCCACTGCCAGGCCGTGCAGGCTCTGGCTCTTCATGCCGAGATCTTCAGGCTCGACCCAATATTCGGTGATCTGATCATTCTTCAGCTCCGCCACAAAGGTCGGCGCCGCCAGGCTGAATTCGTCCAGGCCGTCTTTGGAATGCACCACCAGCACATGCTTGCTGCCCAGGCGCTGCAACACTTCGGCCAACGGCCGGCACAACGCCTGGCTGAACACGCCGACTACCTGATGCTTCACACCGGCCGGATTCGTAAGCGGGCCGAGCATGTTGAACAGGGTGCGCAGGCCGAGATCCTTGCGCGGGCCGGCGGCGTGTTTCATCGCGCCGTGGTGGGACTGCGCAAACATGAAGCCAATGCCCACGTTGTCGATGCAGCGCGCCACTTGTACGGGGGTCAGGTTCAGGTAGATCCCGGCCGCTTCGAGCAGATCCGCGCTGCCGCTTTTGCCGGACACCGCTCGGTTGCCGTGTTTGGCCACGGTGCAACCCGCTGCCGCGACCACGAAGGAGGCCGCCGTGGACACGTTGAAAATATTCGCACCGTCGCCGCCGGTGCCGACCACATCGACCACGCCGTCGAGGGTCTTGAGCTCGACCTTGTCTGCCAGCTCGCGCATCACCGACACGGCGCCGACGATTTCGTCGATGCTCTCGCTCTTCATACGCATCGCCATCATGAACGCGCCGATCTGCGCGTCGGTGCATTGACCGGTCATGATCTCACGCATCACATCGCTCATTTCCGCGGTGCTCAGGTCCAGATGGCCGACGATACGGCTCAGGGCAGTCTTGATATCCATGAAAAGTCCTTAGCGCGTGCCGCCGCTCTGCTTGAGAAAGTTGGCGAACAGCTCGTAGCCCTGCTCGGTCAGGATCGACTCGGGGTGAAACTGCACCCCTTCGATGTTCAGTGTCTTGTGGCGCAAGCCCATGATCTCGTCGACCGAGCCGTCTTCCAGCTGGGTCCAGGCGGTCAATTCCAGGCAGTCGGGCAGGGTTTCGCGCTTGACCACCAGCGAATGGTAGCGCGTCACGGTGACCGGCAGGTTGAGGCCTTCGAACACGCCGAGGTTTTTATGGAACACCGGGCTGGTCTTGCCGTGCATCACTTGGCGCGCCCGCACCACCTCACCGCCAAACGCCTGGCCGATGGACTGGTGACCCAGGCACACGCCGAGGATCGGCAGCTTGCCGGCGAAGTATTTGATCGCCTCCAGGGAGATGCCCGCCTCGGTCGGCGTGCAGGGCCCCGGCGAAACCACAATGCGCTCCGGGTTCAGGGCGGCGATTTCGGCGACGGTCAGTTCGTCGTTGCGCACCACCTTGACCTCGGCACCGAGTTCGCCCAGGTACTGCACAACGTTGTAGGTAAAGGAGTCGTAGTTATCAATCATCAGCAACATGGGGGAAACCTCAAGAATTCTTAGCCCTGGGGGGTCTGTTCAGCCAACGCCACTGCACGGAACATGGCGCGGCGCTTGTTCAGGGTTTCTTCCCATTCGAGGGCCGGCACCGAGTCGGCGACGATCCCGCCACCGGCCTGCACATGCAGTTCCCCGTCCTTGATCACTGCCGTGCGAATCGCAATGGCGGTGTCCATGTTGCCGTTCCAGGCGAAATAGCCCACGGCGCCGCCGTAGACACCACGCTTGACCGGCTCGAGCTCGTCGATGATCTCCATCGCGCGAATCTTCGGCGCGCCCGACAAGGTGCCCGCCGGCAGAATCGCCCGCAGCGCGTCCATCGCGGTCAGGCCGGCCTTCAATTCGCCAGTGACGTTGGAGACGATGTGCATCACGTTGGAGTAGCGCTCGATGACCATCTTCTCCGTCAACTTCACCGAACCGATTTCCGAGACGCGCCCGGTGTCATTGCGGCCCAGGTCGATCAGCATGAGATGCTCGGCGATTTCCTTGTCGTCGCTGAGCAGCTCTTCTTCGAGCGCCAGGTCCGCTTCCTCGGTCGCGCCACGCGGGCGGGTACCGGCGATCGGGCGCACGGTGATCAGGTTGTCTTCGACGCGCACCAGCACTTCCGGCGAACTGCCGACGACGTGGAAGTCGCCGAAGTTGAAGAAGTACATGTACGGCGTCGGGTTGAAGCAACGCAGCGCGCGGTACAGGTCGATCGGCGCGGCCTTGAAGTCGATGGACATGCGTTGCGACGGCACCACCTGCATGCAGTCGCCGGCGAGGATGTATTCCTTGATGGTATCGACCGCCCGCTCGTAGTCATCCTGGGTAAAGCTGGAGCGGAACACCGGGTCGGCCGCCGGCGGACGGCGCAAATCCAGGCCGCGACGCGGGGTGATCGGCTGGCGCAGTTTTTCCAGCAGGGCTTCGAGGCTGGCCAGGCCTTGCTCGAACGCATCGCTCTGGGCGGGGTCGGCCAGCACGATTGCATGCATCTTGCCGGCGAGATTGTCGAACACCACCACGGCGTCGGAGACCATCAGCAGAATGTCCGGAACGCCCAATGGATCGGGGTTCGGGCATTTGCCCAGGCGTTTCTCCACATAACGCACGCAGTCGTAGCCGAAATACCCGACCAGGCCGCCGTTGAAACGCGGCAGCCCAGGGATGGTCGGCACGTTGTAGCGCGCCTTGAAGGTTTCGACGAAGGCCAGCGGGTCTTCGACGTCATGGCTTTCGATCTCGACGCCGTCATGGGTGATGCTGACGTGATGGTCGTACACGCGCATGACGGTGCGGCACGGCAGGCCGATGATCGAGTAACGGCCCCACTTCTCGCCGCCCTGTACCGATTCGAGCAGGTAAGAGTTGGGCGCGTCGGCCAGCTTCAGGTAGATCGACAGCGGCGTGTCGAAGTCGGCCAGGGTTTCGCAGGCCAGGGGGATACGGTTGTAGCCGGCAGCGGCCAAGCGCAGGAATTCTTCGCGGATCATGAGGTGCCTCGTGGCATGAGGGTCTAACGGTCAGGTGTGCAAACGTGCCGCAGCGCGGCCAGGATTCAGTCAGGCGCGCCAACGCCAGCGGGCCAGGGCCTTGATGACTTTCATCCAGAGTTTGCGAGTGACTACCACGATGGTATTTCCAGAAGGGGACGGATCGGTGTCGGCCAACGTTATCTCAGCGCCCGCTCCCAAGCAACCGGGGATTAGTCGGCGCAGGTCATCAATTACCAGCGCGGGCGACTCTTCGGCGATCGGCCGACCGTGGTTATAGCCGTAACTCAAGGCCACGCACTGCACGCCCGCCGCCTTGGCCGCCAGCACATCGCTGCGCGAATCGCCGACAAACAACGACTGGGACGCCGGGATATTGGCCATTTTCATCACGAAAAACAGCGCCGCCGGGTCGGGTTTCTTCTGCGGCAAGGTATCGCCACCGATGATCCAGCGGAAATAACGGCCGATTTTCATCTGGTCCAGCAACGGCGCGACGAAGCGCTCCGGCTTGTTGGTGATCAGGGCCATTTCCACACCCTGCTTGCTCAGCCATTTGAGGGTGTCGCGCACGCCGGGGTACACCACGGTCAGTTCGTGGTGGTCTTCATAGGCGAGGTTGAACAATTCCAGGGCGTGTTCGGCCTCGACATCATCGACCCCCTCGGCCTCGATGCGGTTGGCCAGCGCCCGGCGCACCAGCACCTGCGCGCCGTTGCCGACCCATTTGCGCACCGACTCGATACCGACCGGCTTGCGCCCCAGCTTGAGCAGCATCTCGTCCACCGCCGCCGCCAGGTCCGGCACCGAGTCGATCAATGTACCGTCCAGATCGAACATCACCAGCCGTGGCAGTTTGCCGGGGAACAGCCGCTCGAAGCCGCTCATGGACGCGCCAGCGCCAGTTCCGCACGCATCTTGGCGATGACGTCCTGGTAGTTCGGCGCATTGAAGATCGCCGAGCCGGCGACAAAGGTGTCGGCGCCGGCAGCAGCGATTTCGCGGATGTTGTTGACGTTGACCCCGCCGTCGATTTCCAGGCGGATCTCACGCCCCGAGGCATCGATCAGCGCACGGGCTTCGCGCAGCTTGTCGAGGGTGCCGGGGATGAACTTCTGCCCGCCGAAACCTGGGTTGACGCTCATCAGCAGCACCATGTCGACTTTGTCCATCACGTACTTGAGCACGTCCAGCGGGGTGGCCGGGTTGAACACCAGGCCCGCCTTGCAGCCGCCTTCGCGGATCAGTTGCAGGGTGCGGTCGACGTGCAGCGAGGCTTCCGGGTGGAAGGTGATGTAAGTCGCGCCCGCTTCAATGAAGTCCCCGACGATGCGGTCTACCGGGCTGACCATCAGGTGCGCGTCGATCGGCGCGGTGACACCGTACTTGCGCAACGCCGCGCAAACCATCGGGCCGATGGTCAGGTTGGGGACGTAGTGGTTGTCCATGACATCGAAGTGGACGAAGTCGGCACCGGCGGCCAACACGTTGTCCACTTCCTCACCCAGACGGGCGAAGTCGGCGGAGAGAATCGATGGAGCGATAACGAAGGGCTGCATGACGCACCTTTTTTGAGCTAAATCACAATGGCGCGCATTGTATACCTCATGCTTTGCCCAGCGCACCGTGACCTAACTCAACGGCTAGTACGCCGACCGATAGATTTTCTCGATATCGGCGGCGCTGAGTTGGCGCGGATTGTTGCACATCAGGCGCTCGATACCCGCCGCTTCCACGGCCATGGCCGCGAGGGCGTCTTCGGGGATACCGAAGCTGCGCAGGCCCGATGGGATCTCCACCGCGGCGCACAGTCGCGTCATCGCCTCGACCGCCTGGTCGGCGGATTCATTGACGCTCAGGCCGGTGACATTCACGCCCATGGCCTGGGCAATGTCCTGCATGCGTTCGACACACGCCAGCTTGTTCCAGTGCATGACATACGGCAGCAACAGCGCATTGCTCACGCCATGGGCGATATTGAAGCGCCCGCCCAGCGGATACGCTAACGCATGCACCGCGCCGACCCCGGCGTTACCGAACGCCATCCCGGCCATCAGGCTGGCGGTGGCCATGTCGTCGCGGGCCTGCAGGTTGGCCGGGTTGGCGTAAGCCTTGGGCAACGCCTTGGCAATCAGCTTGATCGCGCCGATGGCCAAGGCATCGGTAATCGGCGAGGCGTTCAGCGACAGGTAGGACTCAATGGCATGCACCAGCGCGTCCACGCCACTGGCGGCGGTGACGCTGCGCGGGCAGGTCAGGGTCATCTGCGGGCTGATGAGTGCGACGTCCGGCAGCAGGAAGTCACTGACGATGCCCTTTTTCAGTTGCGCGGCCTTGTCGGAGAGGATCGCGACGTTGGTCACTTCCGAGCCGGTGCCGGCCGTCGTGGGAATGGCGATCAGCGGCGGGCCCTTGCGCGGCACCTGATCGACACCGAACAGGTCCGCCAGCGCGCCGTGGTATCCGGCATAGGCCGCCACGCTCTTGGCGATATCGATCGCACTGCCGCCGCCCAGGCCGATCAGGCCGTCATGCCCGCCTTCGCGGTAGGCGCGCATGCAATCTTCGACAATGGCGATTTCCGGGTCGGGCAGCACCCGGTCGAAGATCTCGTAGGAGCGCTCGCCCAAATGCGCCAGCGCCAGCGCCACGGTGCCGGACTTGACCAGCGCGGCATCGGTGACGATCAGCGGGTTGTCGACATCCAGCCGCGTCAACTCTGCGGCCAATTGCTCGATGGCGCCGGCGCCAGTCAACAGTTTGTGGGCGATCTTGAATGAGGAAGTACTCATGTGCGCGGCCTCTTGTCGATTGTGGGCTGGCACAAGAGTAGCTGACGGAGATCGGTTGTCTTCCATTCAACAGCTGAATGGTCACAGAACCGATTGTGGGAGGGGGCTTGCCCCCTCCCACATTTAGACCTGGGCGGTGCGCAATTTTTCGCTACGGCCGCGCAGCCATTCCAGGGTCAGCAGCAGCAACACCGAGAAAGCAATCAGCAAGGTCGCCGCGGCGGCAATCGTCGGGCTGAGGTTTTCGCGGATACCGCTGAACATCTGGCGCGGCAGGGTCGCTTGCTCGGGGCCGGCGAGGAACAGCGTCACCACCACTTCGTCGAACGAGGTGGCAAACGCGAACAGCGCCCCGGAAATCACCCCCGGCGCGATCAGCGGCAAGGTCACCCGGCGAAACGCGGTCAACGGCGATGCCCCCAGGCTGGCCGCTGCCCGCACCAGGTTATGGTTGAAACCCTGCAAGGTCGCGGACACCGTGATGATCACAAACGGCACGCCCAACACGGCGTGGACCACGATCAGCGAGAAGAAACTGTTACCCAGCCCCAGCGGCGCGAAGAACAGGTAACTGGCCACGCCGATGATCACCACCGGCACCACCATCGGCGAAATCACCAGGGCCATCACCAGCGCCTTGCCGGGGAAATGCCCACGGGTCAGGCCGATCGCCGCCAACGTGCCGAACACCATGGCCAGCACGGTGGCCGCTGGGGCGACGATGACGCTGTTCTTCAGCGCCCGCATCCATTCGGCCGAGGCGAAGAAGTCCTGATACCAGTGCAGCGAGAAGCCTTGCAGCGGGTACACCAGGAAGCTGCCGCTGTTGAACGACAGCGGGATGATCACCAGCACAGGCAGAATCAGGAACAGCAGGATCAAGCCGCAGAGGATCCGCAAGCTGTAGAACCACACCCGCTCCACGGGCGACATATAAGGGCTCAGCATCGCAAGGTCTCCTTAGCTCAGGCGCAGGCGGCTGGCGCCCACCAGCCGGTTGTAGATCAGGTACAGCAGCACGGTGGCCAGCAGCAGCAAGCCGCCCAACGCGGTCGCCATGCCCCAGTTGATGCTGGTGTTGGTGTAGAAGGCCACGAAGTAGCTGACCATCTGGTCGTTCGGGCTGCCCAGCAAGGCCGGGGTGATGTAGTAACCAATCGCCAGGATGAACACCAGCAGGCAGCCTGCGCCCACACCGGCGTAGGTTTGCGGGAAGTACACGCGCCAGAAGCTGGCGAATGGGTGACAGCCCAGGGAAATCGCGGCGCGCATGTAGGTCGGCGAGATGCCTTTCATCACACTGTAGATCGGCAGAATCATGAACGGCAGCAGGATATGCACCATGGAGATGTAGACCCCGGTGCGGTTGAACACCAGCTCCAGCGGCTTATCGATCAGGCCCATGCCCATCAGCGCGCCGTTGATCAGGCCACCGGACTGCAGCAGCACGATCCACGCCGCCACGCGCACCAGGATCGAGGTCCAGAACGGCAGCAGCACCAGAATCATCAGCAGGTTGCTTTGCCGTGCCGGCAGGTTGGCCAGCAGGTAGGCCAGCGGATAGGCCAGCAGCAGGCAGAGAAAGGTGATCACCAGGCCCATCCAGAAGGTGCGGGCGAAGATGTCCAGGTAGATCGCCTGGTCCGGCGTGGCCGGGGCCACTTCGCCGAGGTCGTCGATGCGGTGATCGACGGCCGCCAGCAGGTAGTACGGCGTCAGGCTGCTGGTATTGCGCCGGATCGCCTGCCAGTACGCCGGGTCGCCCCAGCGTTCGTCGAGGGTTTCCAACGCTTCTTTATAAGAGGCTGGCGCTTCGGTAAACGGCAGCGCCCGCGCGGTTTTGGTCAGCAGGCTGCGATAGCCGGCCAGTTCCATGTTCAAGCGTTTCGACAGATCGCCGAGGGTCTGGTTTTTGCGCGCTTCGCCAAGGTCTTCGCTGAGCGCCTGGTACACCGGCTCGCCAGGCAAGCCGCGACCGTCCCAGGTCTTCACCGCCACCACCGTGCGCGGCAGGCCGCCCACGACTTCCGGGTTGCCGACACTTTTGTACAACAGCGCAACGATCGGCACCAGGAACACCAGCAGCAAAAACAGCACCAGCGGCGCAATCAAGGCCTGGGCCTTCCAGCGATTAAGCCGCTCGGCACGCGCCAGGCGCTGCTTGAGGGTGGGGCTGTTGACCTCGGTCGAGGGAACGGCGATGGCCATGGCTAACTCCGAAACTTGAAAATGAATGCACTCTGCCAAACGCAGCAGATCCCCTGTGGGAGGGGGTTTGCTCCCGATGGCGGTGTATCAGTTGATAGATGTTCTGACTGACACTTCGCTATCGGGGGCAAGCCCCCTCCCACATGGAGTTACTTGGCAGCCCAGGAATTGAAGCGCTGCTCGAGTTGCTCACCGTTATCCGCCCAGAAGCTCACATCGATCTGCACCTGGTTGGCGATGTTCTCAGGCGTGGTCGGCATGTCTTTGAGCACGTCCTTGGCCAGCAACGGTACGGCTTGGGTGTTGGCCGGGCCGTAGGCGATGTTTTCCGAGTAGATCTTCTGCTGCTGCGGCTGCACCGAGAAGGCGATGAACTTCTTCGCCGCTTCTGCGCGATCCTTGGCCAGGCCTTTTGGAATAGCCCACGCGTCGAAGTCGTAGATGCCACCGTTCCAGACCACTTTCAGGTTGCTCTCTTTCTGTACGGCAGCGATGCGACCGTTGTAGGCCGAGCTCATCACTACGTCACCCGAGGCGAGGTACTGCGGCGGTTGCGCGCCGGCTTCCCACCACTGGATCGACGGCTTGAGTTCGTCGAGCTTTTTGAACGCACGGTCCTGGCCGTCTTTGCCAGCCAGCACTTTGTACACATCCTTCGGCGCCACGCCGTCAGCCATCAACGCGAATTCGAGGGTGTATTTGGCACCCTTGCGCAGGCCGCGCTTGCCAGGGAATTTCTTGGTGTCCCAGAAATCCGCCCAACTGGTCGGCGCGCTGCTCAGCTTGTCAGCGTTGTAGGCGAGTACGGTCGACCACACGAAGAAGCCCACGCCGCACGGCTGGATCGCGCCTTTGACGTAGTCAGCGGTGTTGCCGAACAGTTTCGGGTCCAGCGGCTCGAACATGTCTTCGTCGCAACCACGGGACAGTTCCGGCGATTCCACTTCCACCAGGTCCCAGGACACGCTCTTGGTGTCGACCATGGCCTTGATCTTGGCCATCTCACCGTTGTACTCGCCGGCGATGATTTTGCCGTTGCCTGCACTTTCCCACGGTGCATAGAAAGCCTTGACCTGTGCGGCCTTGTTCGCGCCACCAAAGGACACGACCGTCAGATCCGGGCCAGCCATGGCCTGGGTCGCGCCGATCAAGCCGATCGCCAGTGCGGAATACTTAAGGGATCTCAACATTGTTGTTCTCTCCACGTGCAGGGTTGGTGAAGCCATGGGGGCGATTATTTCGCCTCTAGAAGTGGGTCGAGTGCGCGAACGTGCTCGACTTGCCAGCCAATCGGTACCACGTCGCCGACCGCCAGTGCCGGGTCCAGCTCGGCGATCGGTTGTTTCACAAAAAAATCGGTCATGCCGCAGACTTCCAGGCGCACGCGCACGTGGTCACCCAGGTAGACAAATTCCGCTACTCGCCCAGAGAAGCGGTTCACGCAACGTTCGCTGGAGCCATTGAGGCTGACGCGCTCAGGCCGCACCGACAAGGTCACCGGGCCGCCGACCTGGCCGACGTTCACCGCCAGCGCCTCGACTTTCTCGCCCCGCGCCAGTTCCACCACGCAGCGGTCGCCGGTGTGGCTGTGCAGGCGACCGTTGAGGCGGTTGTTTTCGCCGATGAAGTTGGCGACGAAGGTATTTTTCGGCTCTTCGTACAGGGTACGCGGCGCCGCGATCTGCTGGATCTCGCCCTGGTGGAACACGGCCACCCGGTCGGACATGGTCAAGGCTTCGCCCTGGTCGTGGGTCACATACACCACGGTCACGCCGAGGCGTTGGTGCAGGTGCTTGATCTCCATCTGCATGTGTTCGCGCAATTGCTTGTCGAGGGCGCCGAGGGGTTCGTCCATCAGCACCAGCTGCGGTTCGAACACCAGCGCCCGGGCCAACGCCACACGCTGTTGCTGGCCGCCGGAGAGTTGCGCCGGGTAGCGTTGGGCGAAGGCGTCGAGCTGGACCATGCTCAGCACGCGCTTGACCCGCTCGCTGATATCGGTCTTGCTCAACCCTCGCACCGACAGGGGAAACGCCAGGTTCTCGGCCACGGTCATGTGCGGGAACAACGCGTAGTTCTGGAACACCATGCCGATATCGCGCTTGTGCGGCGGCACGTTGTTGATGGCGCGTCCGGCCAGCTGGATTTCGCCGGCAGTCGGCGTTTCGAAGCCGGCCAGCATCATCAGGCTGGTGGTCTTACCCGAACCCGACGGCCCTAGCAGGGTGAGGAACTCGCCCTTGCGAATCTCCAGGTTGAGGTCTTTGACGATCAGGTTCTCGCCGTCGTAGCTCTTCTGCACGCCACGAAAGCTGACCAGCACATCATTTGAATCCGCCTCGCTCATACCCGCACCTTTGTATTTTGGACTGCTGTGGCACAAGCGTAGTCCAGGGGCGGGGCCCCGGAAATCGGGGGCCAGGAGAGAATCACATCAGCCGGATGGAAGGTTGGGGGTAGGGAACGCCCTACAGCGATGGCGGGGATAGAACAGCGCCGCTATGAGCGCCAGCCTGCAAGCGCCGAGAACGGGCAAATGGCGCTCTGAAAGAGGTCGCAAACAGGCATGTCGTCAGAGCAGCTTGTGCTCCATGGCGTACTTCACCAGTTCGGCCAGGGAGGTGATATTGAGCTTTTGCATCAGGCGTGCCTTATGGGTGCTGATGGTCTTGCTGCTCAACGCCAGTTGCTGAGCGATGTCGTTGACGTTGGCGCCCTGGGCCAGGCGTTCGAACACCGAGAACTCGCGTTCCGACAGCAGCGAATGCAAAGGTCGCGAATCGGTCAGGCCGACCTCGAAGACCATGCGATCGGCCAGGTCCGGGTCGATATAGCGCCCACCGGCCGCGACCTTGCGAATCGCCATCAAGAGCAGGGCCGGGTCGCTGTCCTTGGTGGCATAACCGGCCGCGCCAACCTTCAAGGCCCGCGCGGCCATCTGCGCTTCATCGTGCATCGACAGCACCAGGATCGCCGGCGGATTGCTCAGCGCACGAATCCGCGCGATGGCTTCCAGGCCGTTGACGCCAGGCATCGAGATATCCAGCAACACCACCTCGCAAGGCACATGGCGCAAGGTCTCCAGCAACTGCTCGCCATTGCCCGCCTCGCCCACCACCAGCAAGTCTTTGGCCAGGCCGATCAATTGCTTGATGCCTTCACGCACGATGGTGTGGTCTTCGGCTACCAGTACACGGATCACAGGGGTTTCCTCTTATTGTTATGCATCCAATGGCACCGTCACACTCAGGGTGGTGCCCTCCCCCGGCTGGCTGTCCAGGTTCAACTGCCCGCCCATGATCAGCACGCGCTCACGCATGCCGACCAGGCCGAACGACACCGGACGGCCCTTGGCCTCGATGAAACCGACGCCGTCGTCGCTGATGGTCAGCCGCAGTTGCTTGCCCTCCACCGCCAGGGTCAGCTCGACAGTATGCGCCTGGGCATGGCGCATCACATTGGTCAGCGCCTCCTGCAGGATACGGAACAGGCCGATGGCCTTGGCATCGCTCAGGGCCGGCAGGTTATCCGGGACTTGCACCAGGCAGGGAATCTGCGTGCGCGCTTCGAAGCGCCGCGCCTGCCACTCGATGGCCGAGGCGATCCCGGCGTCGAGAATTGGCGGGCGCAACGCCGTAGCCACGTCGCGCACCAATTGAAACAGTTGGGCGATCAGGCGTTTCATGCTGTTCAAGCGCTCGTTCAGGCCAGGGTCCAGTTGCGCATAGGCCAGCTCGCACATGGAGGTTTCCAGCTTGAGTACGGTGAGCATTTGCCCGAGTTCGTCGTGTACTTCGCGGGCGATGCGCGCCTTTTCTTCTTCACGCACGGTTTCCAGGTGCGCCGATAGCTCGCGCAACTGCGCTTCGCTTTGCAGCAACGCAGCCACATAACGGCGACGCTCGGTGACGTCATTGAGGTAGACCACCAGGTATTCGCCGTCGGCAAACCGCAAAAAGCTCAACGACACCTCGGCCGGCAGGATGCTGCCGTCTGCGCGCAGGCAGTCGGCGGCGAAATGCTGCGGGCCCTCTTCGCTGGCACGCGCGCGTTTCCACAGGTTCAGCCAACGGTCCATGCTCAGGCTCGGGTCGAAATCGGCCAGCGGACGCTCGATCAGCGCGCCGGGGCCATAACCGAGCATGGTTTCCGCCGCCAGGTTGGCGTAGCGCACATGGCTGTCCCAATTGACCCAGAGGATGCCGACGGTACTTTGATCGATGGAAAACTGCGTCAGGCGCAGCGCTTCGGCACCGGCGGCGCGTGCGGCGCTTTCTTCGCGAGCGGCGAGCAGCTTGTGTTCCAGCACTCGTTGCTGGCGACGCTGCCAGAACACCACCGCCAGGCTGGCGAGCAGCAGCAACCCCAGCAGCAGGCTGAGGTTTTGCCACAGGCCGGGAGACTCGGACAGACGCGGGTATTTGGGTTGCAGCCAGCGGTTGTGCAACTGGTCCAGATCGCGGGCGGGGATGGCGCGCAACGCGCTTTCCATGATGCCGGACAGTTCCGGCCAGTCGCGGCGGGTCGCCACCCGCAGCAATTGCGGCAGGCCGATATCGCCGACCACCGCCAGCCCGGAGAACTCAGGCTCGCCCGACAAACGGCTCAGTTGCGCCTCATCCACCACGGCGTAACGCGCCTGCTGACTGACCAGCAACTGCAAGGCCTGGCGCTCCATGGGCACGCCTTGCAGGTTGAGGCCGGGATAAGTGCTGCGCAGGTAATCGGCCACGGCGCTGGGCATACGCACGGCGACGCGGGAATGTTCGTCGAGTTTTTCCAAATCCACCGCACCGCCGCCCTCACGCACACCGACGATACGCTGGGGCACGCGCATGTACGGGTCGGTGAACAACCACAGGCGCAAACCGGCCGGGGTTTGCTGCAGACCGGGGGCGATGTCCACCTCGCCGTCGCGCAGGGCGGCTTCCAGTTGCTCCTGAGTGGGGAAATTGCGCCACGTCAGCTCGATGTTCAGGGCCTTGGCCAGCCATTGCATCAACTCGACATTGGCCCCCGACAAACGCTGCAGGCGCCGGTCGTATTGCGCATACGGCGCCTGCAAGACCAGCCCCACCCGCAACTCCGGGTGTTGCGCCAGCCATTCGCGCTGCGGCACAGAGAGCTGCGCTTGCGCAGCGACAGGCACGGGCGCAGCCCCCGCCATCAAGGCAAAGCACATACAGCCGATAACCAGCAGACAGCGAAAACCCATGATCCACGTCTCACATCACTGACAAATACTGACCAACCCATTAGGCTGCTGGAATCACTTCTGGCCGGGAATTAACGATGCCCTATCGAAACCGTTCGGCACTGCCAGCATTGTGCCTGTCACTCCTCTTTACCGCCGTCTTTTCTGCCCAGGCCGCCGACGCGCCTGCGCCGGTTACGGAAAAACCGCTCGAACGCCAGCCCCTGCCGGAGCGGAGCCGGGAAGAAGCCAGCGCCCTCGAACGCCAGATCCCACGCGAAGAACAGCAACAGTTGCAGGCCGGCAGCGATTCATTCCTGGCCCTGTGGAAACCGGCCAACAGCGCCGAAGCCGAAGGCGTGGTGATTATCGTACCTGGCGCGGGTGAAAATGCTGACTGGCCGCAAGCAATTGCACCATTGCGGCGTAAATTGCCGGATGCCGGCTGGGGCACCCTCAGTCTGTCACTGCCGGACGTGAACCTGGACACCTTGCCACCACGGGTGATCGAAGCGCCCAACGCGGCCGTCGACACCAGCAGCAAAGACGGCAGCACCGCCGCCAAACCGATCGAGCAAGCCGCCAGCGCGGAAGCCGAAGGCACCGACCCGGCCGTGGTGCCGGGCGCGGACGAACAGGACAAGACCGATGCCAAGCGTATCTTCGAGCGCATCGATGCCGCCGTCGCTTTCGCCCAGACCCAAGGCGCCCGCAGCGTGGTGCTGCTTGGCCATGGCAGCGGCGCCTGGTGGGCCGCGCGGTACTTGAGCGAGAAACAACCGAGCCAGGTGCAGAAGCTGGTGATGGTGGCGGGCAAGGCCCCCGTGGGTCGCCAACCGGACCTGCAACAACTCGCCCCGGGCTTGAAAGTCCCCACGGCGGATGTCTTCTACCAGGACCTCGCCCAGGACCGGAACACCGCACGAGAACGCGCCCAAGCCGCCAAACGCTTGAAGAATGGCGGCTACAAGCAAGTGTCGCTCAAGGCCGTGCCCGGCAACAGTTCGGCCGAGCAGGAGCAGTTGTATCGGCGGGTGCGCGGGTGGTTGAGCCCCGAGCCAAAAGACAGCTGAGCGCCCGCGCCCAAATGGGACGACTAGCGGAAATCCCGCCGCTCGCGAATCAACGTATAGGCGTTATGCAGTTCGCGGGTTCGCTCGGTGGCCTCACGCACTTGCGCGGGGCTGGCGCCGCTACCGGCGATCTTGTCTGGATGGTGGCGGCTGAGCAGGCGGCGGTAGGCGCGCTTGATCGCCGAGGGCTCGGTGGTGCTGGTCACCCCCAGAATCCGCAACGCCTCCTGATACGCGGCGCCACGGCTGGCCACCGGCTTGCGCTCCGGCGCGTAATCGGCGGCCAGCGCCTGAAGCTGTTGCGGCGTCCAGCCCAACCACTTGCCCCACAAGTTGATCAGGTCACGCTCGGCATCATCCGCGCGGCCATCCGCCCAGGCCATGCGCCAACAGGCGCGCAACACGCCTTCTGACGCATGGGGCTGGGACTTGAGGACGCGCAGGTAGGCGCGCACCCGGTCAGAGCCGGATTTACCGCGGTTGAACGCCGCAATCGCCCGACGCTGGGCCGGTTCGGTCATGTCCAGCGCGCGCATTTCCTGGCGTGCCTGCTGGATATGCCCGTCCGCCACGCGGCCATTGCTTTTGGCCAGGCGGCCCAGCAGCACAAACAACAGTTCGTCATTGCGCAACGCCGGGCGCCCGCCCAGGCGCTCACGCAACTGTGCCCAGCTGTGCAGTTGCAGGCGGCGATCCAGCGCCTGCCCGAGCAAGGCTCCCAACAAGGCACCCGGAATACTGGCAATGGCAAAGCCAGCCCCGGCGCCGATCAGCGTCCCAGGCCACAACATCTTAGCGCCCCGCTGTCAGCAGGGTTTCGACTTGCGCCAGGCGCTCCAGCGTGCCGACATCGATCCAGCGTCCCGTCATGTGTTCTCCCGTTACTTGACCTTGCGCCATGGCCGCGCGCAACAGCGGCGCCAGCTTGAAAGCACCGGTGCTGCAACCCGCGAACAACTTGGGGTCGAGCACTGATATGCCACTGAAGGTCAGGTTATCGGCACCGGGCGCCGCATCATGAAGCACACCATGATCCAGGTGGAAATCCCCGCCCGAGGGGTGATGCGCCGGGTTATCGACCATCACCAAGTGGGCCAGGCCCTGAAGCGGGCGCTGGAGTTGGGCGAAGTCGTAATCGGTCCAGATATCGCCATTGACCACCAGAAAGGGTTCATCCCCCAGCAACGGCAGCGCCTGGAAAATCCCGCCGCCGGTTTCCAACGGTTCGCCCTCGGGGGAGTAGCGGATGCGCAGGCCAAACTGCGCACCGTCGCCCAGGTAGTTTTCAATCTGCTGGCCGAGCCACGCATGGTTGATCACGACATCGGTGAACCCGGCCCTGGCCAGCGCCTCCAGGTGATACTCGATCAGGCGTTTGCTGCCCGCTTGCACCAGCGGCTTGGGCGTGTGCAAGGTGAGCGGGCGCATCCGCTCGCCTTTGCCGGCCGCCAGGATCATCGCCTTCATACGCTCGCCTCGGCGGGTTGGCGCAGGCTGGCCAGCAGCTCCGCCAGTTCGCCCAACTCCGGACGGTCCGCCAGTACCGCTTCTATATAGGCAAAGAAGCGCGGCACGTCGGCCAGGTAGCGTGGCTTGCCGTCGCGGTGACAGATGCGCGCGAAGATACCGATCACCTTGAGGTGACGCTGCACGCCCATCAGGTCGCTGGCGCGCAGGAAGTCGTCGAAATCCGCCTGCACCGGGATGCCCAGGGTTACGGCGCGCTGCCAATAACCGCGCTGCCATTCGCGCACGCGGGCCTGTGGCCAACTGAGGAACGCGTCCTTGAACAGGCAGGTGATGTCGTAGGTCACCGGGCCGTAGACCGCGTCCTGGAAATCCAGCACACCGGGGTTCGGCGCGCTGATCATCAGGTTGCGCGGCATATAGTCGCGGTGTACCAGCACTTTCGGCTGGGCCAGGGCGCTGTCGATCAGGCGCTCGCTGACACGCTGCCAGAGCGCCTGCTGGTGCGCGTCGAATTCGATCCCCAGGTGGCGGCGCACGTACCATTCGGGGAAGAGTTCCAGCTCGCGGCGCAGTAAAGCGACGTCATAGCTGGGCAGCGGCGCGTCCATCGGCAACTGCTGGAAAGCCAGCAAGGCGTCGATGGCATCGGCGAACAATTGATCGGCATTTTGCTCGTCAATCACGTCCAGGTAGGTTTTTCTGCCCAGGTCGTTGAGCAAAAGAAAGCCGCGCGGCAAATCTTCTGCATAAATTTTTGGCACATTGATTGCCGATTTCGCCAGTAAATCGGCGATATCGACGAAAGGTTTGCAGTTTTCCTGGGGGGGTGGAGCGTCCATCACCACGAAAGTATGCGCCCCGCCTTCCCAGCGGAAGTAGCGCCTGAAACTCGCGTCGCTACTGGCCGCGGTCAATGTGGCCGGGGGTACGGCGCCCCAATCCTGAGCGTTGAAGAGGATCGGCAACTGCTCATCCAGCCAGACTTTCAGCTGTTGTAAACGTAGATCTTGCTCGGGCATTACAAGGGTCTCCGACGGCGCTAGCCGTCAAGCGGGTCATGCTTTATTATCACGCATCTTTTTCAGACCATCGAGAGGCGTGCGGCCCACACCGCGGGCAGATGGCACGCAGGAAGCCCGGACTAATAAGATGGCATTGAAATCCCCCGCGTTTCGTAGAAAATTTCCGTTGCTGGTAACCGGCAGTCTGCTGGCCATGCAACCTTTCGCCACCTCATTCGTGGTCGCCGCGGAACAGTATGACTGCTCAGTCTCTGCTTCGGGTGCCTGGGATTGCGCGCCGAAAACCGCCGCCGCCCCATTGCCACCGCGCCCGGTGCATGACGGTGCAGCCGTCAGCTCGGCCAACGGCACGGCGCAAGCCAACGCTGAAGGCGGCACCGAGGCCGAGCCGAAGACCATGCTGGTCACCGAATCCAAGGGCCGTGGCCTGCGTTCGCGCAGCGCCGACTACAGCCACTTGGACTGGGTGCCTCGCGAGAAGCTGACCGCCGCCCAACTGGCGGAAACCGGTCCTTATTGCTCCGGTGCGTACATCGAGCCGATTCGTCCTGGCATGAACGACAAGACGAACAAGAGCGATGCGCCTACCTTCATCGGCGCCAAGGCCTCGCGTTACGAGCAGGAACAGCAGGTCGCGACCCTGGCCGGTGACGTCGTCATGCGCCAGGGCAGCATGCAGCTGGAGTCTGAAGAAGCCAGCCTGTACCAGGCCGAGAACCGTGGCGAGCTGAACGGCAACGTCCGCCTGCGCGACAACGGCGCGCTGATCGTCGGCGACCACGCCCAGGTCCAGCTCGATACCGGCGCGGCACAGATCGACAACGCCGAATACGTGATGCACAAGTCACGCATCCGCGGTAACGCGCTGTACGCCAAGCGCGCCGAAAACGCGATCATCCGTCTCAAGGACGGTACGTACACCACCTGCGAGCCAGACAGCAACGCCTGGCAGCTCAAGGGCAACAACATCACGTTGAACCCGGCCACCGGTTTCGGTACGGCCACCAACGCGACGTTGCGGATCAAGAACATCCCGATCCTGTATACCCCTTACATCTATTTCCCGATCGACAACCGTCGTCAATCCGGCTTCCTGCCGCCGAGCTTCAGCACCGGCAGCGAGACTGGCTTTACGCTGGTGACACCGTACTACTTCAACCTGGCACCGAACTACGACGCCACGTTGTACCCGCAATACATGACCAAGCGCGGCTTGTTGATGGAAGGCGAATTCCGCTACCTCACCAAATCCAGCGAAGGCCAGTTCGGCGGCGCGTACCTGAACGACGACAACGACGAACGCAGCAAGCAGACCGATTACGAAAAAACCCGTTATATGCTCAATTGGCAGCATAAGGGCGGGTTGGATTCGCGCCTGACGACTCAGGTGGATTACACCAAGATCAGTGATCCTTACTACTTCCAGGATTTGAAGTCGTATGAAGAAGGGGTTGAGAGTCGGGATTACCTGAACCAGCAAGGTTCTGTGACTTATCGAGGCGATTCTTACCAAGCGCGCGTGAACGTCCAGGCTTATCAGCTGGCAACGATCTCTCAGATCACACCGTATGATCGCTTGCCGCAGATCACTTTCAATGGTGCGCTGCCGTACCATCCGGGTGGGTTGAACTTCACATACGAGACTGAAGCTGTTCGTTTTGAGCGTAGCCTGGAAAACGGCACGTTTACTGATGAGAATGGCCTTGTATCGCCTCGTCTGGACACCTACGTCACAGGCCTGACCCGTGCAGACGGTACTCGCTTGAACGCGGCTCCCGCCGTCGACTACCCGATGAACTGGACCTACGGCTTTATTACGCCGAAGTTGAAGTACGTCTATACCAAGTACGATCTCGACCTTGACGGTACGGGCAAGACGCAAATGGCTGCAGCCGGCCAGACGTTCAAGAGCTCGCAAGATCGCGCCGTGCCAATCGCCAGCGTCGACAGCGGCCTGTACTTCGACCGCAACACCAACTGGTTCGGCAAAGACTATCGCCAAACCCTCGAGCCGCGCGCGTTCTACCTTTATGTTCCGAATAAAGACCAGAGCGACATCCCGGTTTTCGACACCAGCGAATACTCGTTCAGCTATGCCTCGCTGTTCCGTGACAACCGCTTCAGCGGCACCGACCGGATCGGCGATGAGAACAAGCTGTCCCTGGGCCTCACCAGCCGCTGGATCGAAGAAAACGGCTTCGAACGCCAACGCGTCAGCGTCGGCCAGGCCCTGTACTTCAAGGACCGCGAAGTTCAACTGCCCGGCATCCTGGCAGCCGACCGCGCCGACGCCCAGAGCGACGTTTCGCCGATCGCGCTGGACTACGAGTTCCGCTTCAACCGCGACTGGCGCGCCACTGCCGATTACAACTGGGACACGGAAAGCCACGCCCCACGTTCCGGCAGCGCGATGTTCCACTACCAGCCGGAAGACAACCCGAACAAGATCGTCAACCTCGGTTATCGCTATCGCAACGACCAAGTGGTCTACAACCAGCTGACCGGCAAATGGCAGTTTGGTGGCGACTACGGCACTGTCGGTCAAGATAACTACGTGAAGGATTACTACAAAATCCAACAACACGACTTCTCGATGATGTGGCCGATCATTCCCCAGTGGAACATGATTACCCGCTGGCAGTACGACTACGCCCGCAACCGTACCTTGGAAGCCTTCGGTGGTTTCGAGTACGACAACTGCTGCTGGAAACTGCGCGTCATCAACCGTTACTGGGTTTCCAACGACGAATACAGCCAGATCGCCCCGCTTAACGAAAAGGGTGACCACGGGCTCTTCTTCCAGATCGTCCTCAAAGGACTCGGCGGCCTGACCGGCGCCAAGGTAGAGAGCTTCCTCGACAAAGGCATTCAAGGTTATCGTGAACGTGAAGATCAAGCTTTCTGATTGTCTGCGCCCGCTCGTGCTGGGCGCGCTGTTCCTGGGTACCGCATCGGCGCATGCCGCGGTTCAACAGCTGGATAAGGTCGTGGCCATCGTCGATAACGACGTGATCATGCAGAGCCAACTGGACCAACGGGTCAAGGAAGTTCAGCAAACCATCGCCAAGCGTGGCGGTGGTGTGCCGCCTACCAGTGTCCTGGACCAACAGGTGCTGGAGCGCCTGATCGTCGAAAACCTGCAATTGCAGATCGGCGATCGTTCCGGCATCCGTATTTCGGACGAAGAACTGAACCAGGCTGTCGGCACGATCGCGCAACGCAACAACATGAGCATCGATCAGTTCCGCGCCGCCCTGGCCCACGACGGCCTGTCCTATGAGGACGCGCGTGACCAGATCCGCCGCGAAATGATCATCAGCCGTGTGCGTCAGCGTCGTGTGGCCGAGCGGGTTCAGGTGTCCGAGCAGGAAGTGAAGAACTTCCTCGCATCGGACCTGGGCAAGATGCAGCTCTCCGAAGAACTGCACCTGGCCAACATCCTGATCCCGACCCCGGACAGCGCCAACTCTGAGCAGCTCAATGCAGCCGCCGCCAAAACCCAGGCTATCTATGATCGCCTGAAGGCCGGTGCCGACTTCGCCCAGATGGCAATCGCCCAATCCGGCAGCGACAACGCCCTGGAAGGCGGCGATATGGGCTGGCGTAAAGCCGCTCAATTGCCACCGCCGTTCGACCGTGAGCTGAGTGCCATGGAAGTGGGAGGCATTACCCAGCCAGCCCGCACCCCAGGCGGCTTCATCATCCTCAAGTTGCTGGAACGTCGCGGCGGCGAGACCTCGCTGAAAGACGAAGTCCACGTTCGTCACATCCTGGTTAAACCAAGCGAAATCCGCACCGAAGCGCAAACCAAGGAACTGGCCCAGAAGATCTATGACCGCATCGAAAGCGGCGAAGACTTTGCCACCCTGGCCAAAAGCTTCTCGGAAGACCCGGGTTCCGCCCTCAACGGTGGCGACCTCAACTGGATCGACCCGAAAGCATTGGTGCCGGAGTTCCAGGAAGTGATGGCCAAGACCCCGCAAGGCGTACTGTCCAAACCGTTCAAGACGCAATATGGCTGGCATGTACTGGAAGTCCTTGGCCGCCGCGCCACCGACAACACCAGCCAGGCCCGCGAACAGCAAGCCCTGACCGTCCTGCGCAACCGCAAGTACGATGAAGAGCTGCAAACCTGGCTGCGTCAGATCCGTGACGAAGCCTACGTAGAAAACAAACTGCCAGGCGCCGAGCAAACAGGCACCAACCAGGCAAACCAGTGAAACCCCAGCGTTTCGCGGTGACACCCGGCGAGCCGGCCGGCATTGGTCCAGACCTGTGCCTGCTGCTCGCCTCGCAGCCCCAGCCACACCCCCTGATCGCCATTACCAGCCGCGACCTGCTCCTTGAGCGGGCCGCGCAACTGGGCGTGGCCGTCAAGCTGCTGGACGTTGCGCCGGGTAACTGGCCCGACCTGCCGGCTCCCGCGGGCAGCCTGTATGTGTGGGATACCCCGCTGCAGGCCAAGGTGGTCGCCGGGCAACTGGACAAGGCCAATGCGGCCTTTGTGCTGCAAACCCTGACCCGTGCCGGGCAAGGGTGTATCGACGGCGACTTCGCCGGCATGATCACCGCCCCCGTACACAAGGGTGTGATCAACGAATCCGGCATCGCCTTTTCCGGCCATACCGAATTCCTCGCCGAACTGACCCACACCCCCCAAGTCGTGATGATGCTGGCCACACATGGCCTGCGCGTCGCCCTGGTGACCACGCATTTGCCGTTGCGCGACGTGGCCGATGCCATCACCGTCGAACGCCTGGAGCGCGTCACGCGCATCCTGCATGCCGACCTGCAACAGAAATTCGGCATCGCCCAACCGCGCATCCTGGTCTGCGGGCTCAACCCCCACGCCGGTGAGGGCGGCCACCTGGGCCATGAAGAAATCGACATCATCGAACCCACCCTGGAGCGTCTGCGCCAAGACGGCATGGACCTGCGCGGCCCATTGCCCGCGGACACTCTGTTTACCCCCAAATATCTGGAGCACTGCGACGCAGTGCTGGCGATGTACCATGACCAGGGGCTGCCCGTGCTGAAATACAAAGGCTTCGGCGCCGCAGTCAACGTGACGCTGGGCCTGCCGATCATCCGCACTTCCGTCGACCATGGCACCGCCCTGGACCTGGCGGGCAGCGGCAAGATCGATACCGGCAGCCTGCGCGTGGCCCTGGAAACCGCCTATCAGATGGCCGAGACCCGTATATGACCGAGCATTACCAACACCGGGCGCGCAAGCGCTTCGGGCAAAACTTCCTGCACGACGCTGGCGTGATCGACCGCATCCTGCGCTCCATCCATGCCAAGCCCGAAGACCGTCTGCTGGAAATCGGCCCGGGCCAGGGCGCACTGACCCAAGGCCTGCTGGCCAGCGGCGCGCAACTGGATGTGGTTGAGCTCGATAAAGACCTGATCCCGATCCTCAATCAGCAGTTTGGCGGCAAGTCCAACTTCATCCTGCACCAGGGCGATGCGCTGAAGTTCGACTTCACCAGCCTCAATGCCGCGCCCAACAGCCTGCGGGTGGTGGGTAACCTGCCGTACAACATCTCCACGCCGCTGATCTTCCACCTGCTGAACAACGCAGGGATCATCCGCGACATGCACTTCATGCTGCAGAAAGAAGTGGTTGAGCGCTTGGCCGCCGGCCCTGGCGGCGGCGATTGGGGCCGCCTGTCGATCATGGTTCAGTACCACTGCCGCGTCGAACACCTGTTCAATGTTGGCCCGGGCGCGTTCAACCCGCCGCCGAAGGTCGATTCGGCCATTGTGCGCCTGGTGCCTCACGCCGTGCTGCCGCACCCGGCCAAGGATCACAAACTGTTGGAGCGCGTCGTGCGCGAAGCCTTCAACCAGCGCCGCAAGACCTTGCGCAATACGCTCAAAGCGCTGTTGAGCAACGCCGAGATCGAAGCCGCTGGCGTCGACGGCAGCCTGCGCCCGGAACAACTGGACCTGGCCGCATTCGTGCGCCTGGCCGACCAGCTTGCGATCCAGCCGCCGCCCGTCGCGGACTGAAGCCCGCCCTGCACCAGGCCCGACAGCATGTCTGGCCTAGTGCCCGCCTCTTGGCCTAGACTGATCCGCATCTGCTGTCCTCCGCTTTTGCTTTTAAGGCCTCTTGCATGTCCGATCCTCGCTACCAGATCGACGTCAGCGTCGTTACCCGCTTCCTGGCGGACCAATCGCAACCTGAACACAACCGTTTCGCCTTTGCCTACACCATCACGGTGAAAAACAACGGGCTGGTGCCGGCCAAGCTGCTGTCACGCCACTGGGTGATCACCGACGGTGACGGTCAAGTGGAAGAGGTGCGGGGTGCCGGCGTGGTCGGCCAGCAACCGCTGATCGATATCGGCGCCAGCCATACCTACAGCAGCGGCACGGTGATGACGTCCAAGGTCGGCACCATGCAAGGCTCGTATCAGATGAAAGCCACTGACGGCAAACTGTTCGACGCGATCATCAAGCCATTTCGCCTGGCCGTGCCCGGAGCCTTGCACTGATGGCAACCTATGCGGTCGGCGACCTGCAAGGCTGCCTGCAGCCCCTCAAGTGCCTGCTCGAGCGCGTGGCCTTCGACCCGGCGAACGATCGCCTGTGGCTGGTAGGCGACCTGGTCAATCGTGGCCCCGAGTCCCTGGAGACCCTGCGCTACTTATATGGCCTGCGCGATTCCCTGGTGTGCGTACTGGGCAACCACGACCTGCACCTGCTCGCGGCCGGCAGTAACATCGAGCGCCTGAAAAAAGCCGATACCCTGCGAGAAATCCTCGAGGCCCCGGATCGCGCCGACTTGCTGGACTGGCTGCGCCGGCAAAAGATCCTGCACTACGACGAGCAGCGCGACATGGTGCTGGTCCATGCCGGCATTCCACCGCAGTGGACGCTGAAAAAAGCCCTCAAGTGCGCCGCCGAAGTCGAAAGCGCCCTGGCCGATGACAACCTGTACATCGCCTATCTCGACGGCATGTACGGCAATGAACCGGTGAAATGGGACAACGACCTGACGGGCGTCGCCCGCCTGCGCGTGATCACCAACTATTTCACACGCATGCGCTTCTGCACCGCCGACGGCAAACTGGACCTCAAGAGCAAGGAAGGCGCCGACACCGCGCTGCCCGGCTACAAACCGTGGTTCGCCCACAAGGAACGCAAGACCCGCGACACGAAGATCATCTTCGGTCACTGGGCGGCCCTCGAAGGCAAATGCGATGAACCCGGCGTGTTCGCCCTCGACACCGGCTGCGTGTGGGGCGGCGCCATGACCCTGATGAACATCGACACCGGCGAGCGCCTGAGCTGCCAGTGCCCTTCCCCTCTTCCCGTGACCCCGTCGGTTGCCGCGAAGCGCTAGACGCCGCTTGCAGCCAAACCCAAGGAGCCCGCCATGAGCGAATTCAAACGTATCCCACCCGAACAAGCCCAGGCCCTGCGCGAACAAGGCGCGGTGGTGGTGGATATTCGTGATCCGCAGGCCTACGCCCTGAACCACATCAAAGGCGCCCGGCACCTGGACAACCACAACATCGCCGATTTCATCCGCGCCGCCGACCTCGACGCGCCGGTGATCGTGGCCTGCTATCACGGCAATTCCAGCCAGAGCGCGGCCGCCTATCTGATCAGCCAGGGCTTCTCCGACGTCTACAGTCTGGACGGCGGCTTTGAGCTGTGGCATACGACCTATCCTGCAGAAATTGCCTCCGGCGATTCGCAATAATTTTTTTCACACCCCGCCACCCCGCGTGACGCTTGGGCTTGCGCCGTTTCTGACGAACGGCGCACCCAAACTAATTGCGTATCCCTCCTTTACCTCGCGGATTCCGAACTATCCTTAAGCGCAGGCCATCCGAATCAGGGGAGAGCCGGTACACCGGCGTGCGGGTCATCGGTAGCGTTTCAGGGTGTTCTGGGGGGAAAACGGCCATTGGCGTTCGTCAATGACTGCCAGCATCGACTGATTGATCCGGCGTCGGCTCCACGTATCGAGCGAGGTGACGACGTCATGAGTATTTTTAGCCACTTCCAACAACGTTTCGAGTCCACGCAGCAGGAAGAACTCACACTGCAAGAGTATCTCGACCTGTGCAAGCGTGACCGCAGCACCTACGCGTCTGCCGCCGAGCGTTTGTTACTGGCGATTGGCGAGCCGCAGTTGGTGGACACCTCCAACAACTCGCGTCTGTCGCGAATCTTCTCGAACAAGGTGATCCGCCGCTATCCGGCCTTTGAAGACTTCCACGGCATGGAAGAATGCATCGACCAGATCGTCTCCTACTTCCGGCACGCCGCCCAAGGCCTGGAAGAGAAGAAACAAATCCTCTACCTGCTCGGCCCGGTTGGCGGCGGTAAATCGTCCCTGGCCGAAAAGCTCAAACAACTGATCGAGAAAGTGCCCTTCTACGCCATCAAGGGTTCGCCGGTCTTCGAGTCGCCCCTGGGCCTGTTCAACGCCACGGAAGATGGCGCGATCCTCGAAGAAGACTTCGGCATCCCACGGCGCTACCTCAACACCATCATGTCGCCCTGGGCGACCAAGCGCCTGGCCGAGTTCGGCGGTGACATCAGCCAGTTCCGCGTGGTGAAACTCTACCCGTCGATCCTCAACCAGATCGGCGTGGCCAAGACCGAGCCGGGCGATGAGAACAACCAGGACATCTCGGCGCTGGTGGGCAAAGTCGATATCCGCAAACTGGAAGAATTCCCACAAAACGATGCCGACGCCTACAGCTACTCGGGCGCACTGTGCCGGGCCAACCAGGGCCTGATGGAATTCGTGGAGATGTTCAAGGCTCCGATCAAGGTCCTGCACCCACTGCTCACCGCAACCCAGGAAGGCAACTACAACAGTACCGAAGGCCTCGGCGCGATTCCGTTCACCGGGATTCTGCTGGCCCACTCCAACGAATCGGAATGGCACACCTTCCGCAACAACAAGAACAACGAAGCCTTCATCGACCGGATCTACATCGTCAAGGTGCCGTACTGCCTGCGGGTCAGCGATGAAATCAAGATCTACGACAAGCTGCTGTTCAACAGCTCCCTGGCCAAGGCCCATTGCGCGCCCGACACCTTGAAGATGCTCGCGCAATTCACCGTGCTGTCGCGCCTCAAGGAGCCGGAGAACTCGAATATCTATTCGAAGATGCGCGTGTACGACGGCGAAAACCTCAAGGACACCGATCCCAAGGCCAAGTCGATCCAGGAATACCGCGACACCGCCGGCGTGGACGAGGGCATGAATGGCCTGTCGACGCGCTTCGCGTTCAAGATCCTGTCCAAGGTGTTTAACTTCGACCCTCACGAGATCGCCGCCAACCCGGTCCACTTGCTCTATGTGCTGGAGCAGCAGATCGAACAGGAACAATTCCAGGCCGAAACCCGCGAACGCTACCTGCGCTTCCTCAAGGAATACCTGGCGCCGCGCTATATCGAGTTCATCGGCAAGGAAATCCAGACTGCCTACCTGGAATCCTACAGCGAATACGGCCAGAACATCTTCGACCGCTACGTGCTGTATGCCGACTTCTGGATTCAGGACCAGGAATACCGCGACCCGGAAACCGGCGAAATCCTCAACCGCGTAGCCCTCAACGAGGAACTGGAAAAGATCGAAAAACCCGCCGGCATCAGCAATCCGAAGGATTTCCGCAACGAAATCGTCAACTTCGTGCTGCGTGCCCGCGCCAACAACAATGGCAAGAACCCCACTTGGCTCAGCTACGAGAAGCTGCGGGTGGTCATCGAGAAGAAAATGTTCTCCAACACCGAGGATCTGCTGCCGGTCATCAGCTTCAACGCCAAGGCCAGCAAGGAGGATCAGCAAAAACACAACGACTTCGTTACACGGATGGTCGAGCGTGGCTACACCGACAAACAGGTACGGCTGCTCTCCGAGTGGTATCTGCGGGTGCGCAAATCGCAGTAAGGCAGCGACGGGCGTGTACTGCCAGGCCCATGGCCTGGCGGTCGACCGCTTGTCTCTAAGCTTCCAGCTCGCGGCTTGAAGCTTGTAACGTGAAGCTGCCCGGAGGGCTCCCCATGAGCTATGTGATCGACCGACGCCTCAATGGCAAGAACAAGAGCACGGTAAACCGTCAACGTTTCCTGCGGCGTTACCGTGACCACATCAAAAAGGCCGTTGAAGAGGCCGTCAGCCGCCGTTCCATCACCGACATGGAGCATGGCGAACAGATCAGCATTCCCGGACGGGACATCGACGAACCGGTGCTGCACCACGGCCGGGGTGGCAAGCAGACTGTCGTGCATCCGGGCAACAAGGAGTTCACCACCGGCGAACACATCCAGCGCCCCCAAGGCGGTGGCGGCGGCAAAGGCCCCGGCAAGGCGGGTAACTCCGGCGAAGGCATGGATGAGTTCGTGTTCCAGATCACCCAGGAAGAATTCCTCGAATTCATGTTCGAAGACCTCGAACTGCCCAACCTGGTCAAGCGCAACCTGACCGGCACCGACACGTTCAAGACCGTGCGCGCAGGGATCAGCAACGAAGGCAACCCTTCACGGATCAACATCATCCGCACCCTGCGTTCGGCACACGCCCGGCGCATCGCCCTGTCCGGCAGCAGCCGCGCCAAATTGAAGGAGGCCAAGGAAGAGTTGGCGCGTTTGAAACGCGAAGAACCGGACAACTTCGGCGATATCCAGGAAATCGAGACAGAAATCGAGAAACTCAGCGCGCGCATTCACCGCGTGCCGTTCCTCGACACCTTCGACTTGAAATACAACCTGTTGGTCAAACAACCCAACCCAAGCTCCAAGGCGGTGATGTTCTGCCTGATGGACGTGTCCGGCTCCATGACCCAGGCCACCAAAGACATCGCCAAGCGCTTTTTCATCCTGCTGTACCTGTTCCTCAAGCGCAACTACGACAAGATCGATGTGGTATTCATCCGCCACCACACCAGCGCCCGGGAAGTCGATGAGGAGGAATTCTTCTATTCACGGGAAACCGGCGGCACCATCGTCTCCAGCGCGTTGAAACTGATGCAGGAAATCATGGCCGAGCGCTACCCGGCCAACGACTGGAACATCTACGCGGCGCAGGCCTCCGACGGCGACAACTGGAATGACGACTCGCCGATCTGCCGGGACATCTTGATCAACCAGATCATGCCATTCGTGCAGTACTACACTTATGTCGAGATCACCCCCCGTGAGCACCAGGCGCTGTGGTTCGAATACGAGCGCATCGGCGAAGCCTTCGCCGACACGTTCGCCCAGCAGCAATTGGTCTCGGCCGGCGATATCTATCCGGTCTTCCGTGAACTCTTCCAGCGCAGGTTAGTGACATGACCGCCAAAGAGCATAAACGCCAACCCATTTCCACGGGGTCTGAGTGGACCTTTGAACTGATCCAGGCCTACGACCGGGAAATCAGCCGCATCGCGGCCGGTTATGCCCTGGACACCTACCCCAACCAGATCGAAGTGATCACCGCCGAACAGATGATGGATGCCTACGCCTCGGTAGGCATGCCCCTGGGTTACCACCATTGGTCCTACGGCAAACACTTCCTCAGCACCGAAAAGTCCTACAGCCGCGGCCAGATGGGTCTGGCCTACGAAATCGTGATCAACTCCGACCCGTGCATCGCCTACCTGATGGAAGAAAACACCATCTGCATGCAGGCGCTGGTGGTGGCTCATGCCTGCTACGGGCATAACAGTTTCTTCAAGGGCAACTACCTGTTTCGCACCTGGACCGACGCCAGCTCGATCATCGACTATCTGGTGTTCGCCAAGCAGTACATCATGCAGTGCGAGGAGCGCCACGGCATCGATGCGGTGGAAGACTTGCTCGACTCCTGCCATGCCCTGATGAACTACGGCGTCGATCGCTACAAACGCCCGTATCCGATTTCCGCCGAAGAAGAACGCCTGCGCCAGAAGGAGCGCGAGGAACACCTGCAGAAGCAGATCAACGACCTGTGGCGCACCATTCCCAAACGCGCCGACAAAAACAGCGACAAGGACAATGCGCGCTTCCCCGCCGAACCTCAGGAAAACATCCTGTATTTCCTGGAAAAGCACGCGCCCCTGCTGGAGCCGTGGCAACGGGAAATCGTGCGTATCGTGCGCAAGATCGCCCAGTACTTTTACCCACAGCGCCAGACCCAGGTGATGAACGAAGGCTGGGCGACATTCTGGCACTACACCCTGATAAACGACCTGTACGACGAAGGCCTGGTCACTGACGGCTTCATGATGGAGTTCCTCACTTCCCACACCAGCGTGGTGTTCCAACCCGGCTTCGACAGCCCGTACTACAGCGGCATCAACCCATATGCGCTGGGCTTTGCGATGTACCGCGACATCCGGCGCATGTGCGAAAACCCCACTGAGGAAGACCGCCACTGGTTCCCGGAAATTGCCGGCACCGACTGGCTTTCCACCATCAAGTTCGCCATGAGCAGCTTTAAGGACGAGAGCTTCATCCTGCAGTACCTGTCGCCCAAGGTGATTCGCGACCTCAAGCTGTTCAGCATCCTCGATGACGACCTCAAGGACGACCTGGTGGTACCGGCCATCCACGACGAGCCCGGCTACCGCACCATTCGCGAAACCCTGGCGGCGCAGTACAACCTGGGCAACCGCGAGCCCAACGTGCAGATCTACAGCATCGACGTGCGCGGCGACCGCTCGCTGACCCTGCGTCACCAGCAGCACGACCGCAAACCCCTGGGCGACTCCACCGAGGAAGTACTCAAGCACCTGCATCGGCTGTGGGGGTTCGACATCCACCTGGAAACCCTGCAGGGCGATCAGGTGATGAAAACCCACCACGTCCCCCCACGCAGCGATCACAACGATAACGACTACGGCCGCCTGGACCTGGCCGTCGTTCATCTCTGAAACGGCAAAGCCGCCATTGGCCGGGCACAGGCGTTATCCTGTGCGGCTAATGGAGGCTTTTTCATGAAAATCTACAAAGTCGGCGGCGCGGTGCGTGACCGCCTTCTGGGCATCAAGGTCACCGATATCGACCGTGTCGTCGTCGGCGCAACGGCCGAGGAAATGCTCGCCAAGGGCTATAAACCGGTGGGCGCGGACTTCCCGGTATTCCTCGACCCGAAAAACGGCGACGAGTACGCCCTCGCCCGTACCGAGCGCAAGAGTGGCCGGGGCTATGGCGGCTTTGTGTTTCACGCCAGCCCGGACGTCACGCTGGAAGAAGACCTGATCCGCCGCGACCTGACCATCAACGCCATGGCAGAGGACGACGACGGCAGGCTGACCGACCCCTATCACGGCCAGCGCGACCTTGAAGCCCGCATTTTACGCCACGTTTCCCCGGCGTTCGCCGAAGATCCCCTGCGCGTATTGCGGGTTGCGCGCTTTGCTGCGCGCTACGCCCACCTGGGTTTTACAGTGGCGCCGCAAACCCTGGACCTGATGCGTCAACTCAGCGAATCCGGTGAACTCGAAGCCCTGACGCCGGAGCGCAGTTGGAAGGAAATTTCCCGTGCCCTGATGGAAGACCAGCCCCAGGTATTCATCCAGGTGCTGCGCGATTGCGCCGCACTGAAAACCTTGATGCCGGAAGTCGACGCCCTGTTCGGCGTGCCGCAGCCCGCAGCCCATCACCCCGAGATCGACAGCGGCGTTCACACCTTGAGCGTGCTCGAACAGGCCGCCTTGCATCACCAGCCGCTGACAGTGCGCTGGGCCTGCCTGCTGCATGACGTCGGCAAAGGCCTGACGCCTGTGGATAAGTTGCCACAGCATATTGCCCATGAGCAGCGCGGCCTGAAGCTGATCAAGGCGGTCAATGAACGCTTCAAGGCGCCGAGGGACTGCCAGGAACTGGCGCTGTTGGTCGGCCAATACCACACCCATGGGCATCGCGCACTGGAGCTTAAAGCCTCGACATTACTGGAGTTGCTGCAGAGTTTTGACGTTTACCGGCGGCCGCAGCGCTTTGAAGAGTTCGTGGTCGCCTGCGAAATGGACGCCCGCGGCCGCAAGGGCTTGGAACAACGCAGTTATCCACAGGCAGATTATTTGCGCGGCGCCGCAAAGGCCGCGCGCGAGGTCGCGGTGGCGCCGTTGCTGGAGAAGGGTTTCAAGGGCCCCGAACTGGGCGAGGCCCTGAAGCGCGAACGGCTCAAGACCTTGAAAGCCTACAAGGAACAGCACGCCCTATAGCAGCGCGCTCGGCGTCAGTTGCTGGCCCCGCCATTCGAATCCGACGGGCGCCAGCACCTGATCGATCTGTGCATCCCGCCACAACTCAGCCAGCGTCTTGCCCACTTCAGGGTGTACACGATCTGGCGCCATCATCGACAACGGCCACAGCACGAAGGCGTTTTTCAGGATTTCTGCACGCGGCAGGATCAGGCCATCGAAGTTGCCCACCAGATCGCCGTACAGCAGCACGTCGATATCCAGCGGCAGGCCCTTGCGGTCCGGCGCGTAACGGCCATTGTCGGCCTCGATGGACTTCAGCCGGCGATCCAGCTCCATCAACGACAGGTCGGTATAGGCCGACACCACCAGATTGAAGAACAGCCCGCTCTTGATGCCCACCGGCTGGCTCTCGAACACCGCCGAGCAGCGCATGTCGATCAAGAAGCCCGCGAGTGCATCCAGGCCCGCGCACAGATGGGGCTCGCGCTCGATATTGCTGCCAAGACCAAGGTAAACCTGAGTTAGCGACATCCGCGCTCGATCTCCACGCCCACGCCCTTGGCGGCCGGCACGGCCCCCGGCTTGGTCAACTTGAGGTGCAGCCAGGGAATCTGGAACTCGCTCATCAGCACTTCGGCCAGACGCTCGGCAAAGGTTTCCACCAACTGGTACTGCGACTGCTCGGCAAAGGCCTGGATACGCGCGGACACACTGGCGTAATCCAGTGCCAGGGTGAGGTCGTCACCCGCAGCGGCCGGGCGGTTGTCCCAGGCGAAACTCAGGTCCAGGCGCAAGCATTGCTTGATGCCGCGCTCCCAGTCGTAGGCCCCGATCACGGTGTCGACTTCCAGGCCTTCGATAAACACTCTGTCCAAGCTCTTCTCCGCAGCACGACAAGGGCGCGATGCCCCGTTAGAATCAGGGCGTCCTCGCCCGGAATAGTTAGCATGTTTTGGTCACTGGCGATTTTCGCCTACCTGCTCGGCTCGCTGTCCTTCGCCATCTTGCTCAGCCGCCTGACGGGAAATCCCGACCCGCGAATGAGTGGCTCAGGCAATGCCGGCGCCACCAACATGCTGCGCCTGGCCGGCAAGAAGCTCGCCGTGCTGACGCTGCTGGGCGACGTGTGCAAGGGCCTGTTGCCCGTACTGATCGCCAGCCTTGCCGGCCTTACCCTGCAACAGCAAGCCTGGATTGGCGTGTGCGCCGTCCTCGGCCATCTGTTTCCGTTGTACTTTCGTTTTCGCGGCGGCAAGGGTGTCGCCACGGCGGCCGGCATGCTGCTGGGGATCTACCCTCCGGCGGCGCTGCTGGCCATGCTCGCCTGGCTGCTGACCTTCTACCTGACCCGCACCAGCTCGCTGGCCGCGCTGATCGCCACGCCGCTCACCCTACCGTTGCTGGCCTGGCAGGAACCGGCGGCGCTGTTGCCGATGAGTGTGCTGACCCTGCTGATCGTCTGGCGCCATCGCGGCAATTTACGCGACCTGTTTGCCGGGCGCGAACGGCATTTTTAAATCCGGCCGATGAATTCCGCTCACCTTGAGCGCCTACAACGGTGACAACTGCTCCATCGGCCAGCGTGCCTGCACGCTGATCGCCAGGCTTTCGTGCTGCCCGGCCTGCAGGCGCTGGCAACCGGCATAAGCGATCATCGCGCCGTTGTCGGTGCAGAATTCAGGGCGCGCATAGAACACATCGCCCTTCATGTCGCCGAGCATTTTTTCCAGGGATGCGCGCAAGGCCTTGTTGGCACTGACGCCGCCTGCGATCACCAGGCGCTGCATGCCCGCCTGTTTCAGGGCGCGCTTGCACTTGATGGTCAAAGTCTCCACCACAGCCTGCTGGAACGCCAGCGCGATGTCGCAACGGGCTTGCTCACTGTCGTCCCCGGCGCTGACGCTGTGCTGCCAGGTATTCAGGGCAGAGGTCTTCAAACCGCTGAAGCTGAACATCAGCCCCGGGCGATCACACATCGGACGCGGGAAGGTATAGCGACCGGCGACGCCTTTTTCGGCCAGGCGCGCGATTTCCGGACCGCCGGGATAATTGAGGCCCATCATCTTCGCGGTCTTGTCGAACGCCTCACCGGCGGCATCGTCCAGCGACTCGCCCAATAGCGTGTATTGACCGATCCCATCGACCTGAACCAGCTGCGTATGGCCACCCGAAACCAACAAAGCGACGAACGGGAACTGCGGCGGTGTTTTTTCCAGCATCGGCGCCAGTAAATGGCCTTCCATATGGTGTACGCCGAGGGCCGGAATGTCCCAGGCAAATGCCAGCGCCTGGGCGCAAGAAGCCCCAACCAGCAGGGCTCCGACCAATCCGGGGCCGGCGGTGTAGGCGATCGCATCGATCTCGGTCGGCACGCAGCCGGCCTCGTCCAGCACCTGCCGAATCAACGGCAGCATGCGTTTGACGTGATCACGGCTGGCAAGCTCCGGCACCACGCCGCCATAGGCGCGATGCAAGTCGATCTGACTGAACAGCGCATCGGCCAAAAGCCCGCGTTCACTGTCGTAAAGTGCGACACCGGTTTCGTCGCAGGAGGTTTCAAGTCCCAGTACTAGCATGGGTTTGCGCCTTGTAGAGGCTGAATTCGAAGGCGCGCATAATAGTCGCCACTCCCCCTCCCGACTAGCGGTTTTCGATCAGAGGCTTTGCATTCCTGGCAATGAGGGGTTAACATCCGCAACCCTTAAAAACCGACGACCTCAGCCGCGAATTTTTTGCGACGAGAACGTTGATTCCCGGTAATGAAAGAAGGTAGCTCTGGATGCCAGCCGTCAAAGTAAAAGAGAACGAACCCTTCGACGTAGCTCTGCGTCGTTTCAAGCGCTCCTGCGAAAAAGCCGGTGTTCTGGCTGAAGTTCGTAGCCGCGAATTTTACGAGAAGCCAACTTCTGAGCGTAAGCGTAAAGCAGCAGCCGCTGTTAAGCGTCACGCCAAGAAAGTTCAGCGCGAGCAGCGCCGCGCCGTTCGTCTGTACTAATACACAGACGTTCGTAGCAAGCTTCTGCCAAGCCCGGCCCTAAGCCGGGCTGTTGGCATTTGCGGATATCGCTTGATGCTTCACCGTCGACGCCGCGCATGCGACCGAGACACTGCTTCACACGTCAGGACTGGCTCTTCTGCCAGCGGTGCGCGTCTCTTCTGACGAGTCTAACAAGGCTACTGACGAGCACACTTATTTCTTCAAGCAGACGATCGACTGTGTCGGCTGTGCCCATCGATGCGCTTCCGAGGCCCGCCATTGGCCAAGACCGGACGCCGGGGCAACATTTCTTCGCCGAACAGACTGAGTAGAAATTAACGTCAGTGGATGTTCGGCAGATACACTTCCTGACAGCCCAAGCAGACGATTGATGGTCGAGCCATACGATACGTGCGCTTGAGCACTTCACGGGCCCTCATTTCCACGCAGTGATGACGAGAACGCCATGGCCGGGCTGATACCCCAGAGCTTTATTGACGACCTTCTGAACCGCACCGACATCGTCGATGTGGTCAGCTCGCGCCTGCAAATGAAGAAGGCGGGCAAGAACTACACCGCCTGCTGCCCGTTCCACAAGGAAAAGACCCCGTCGTTCAGCGTCAGCCCCGACAAGCAGTTCTACTACTGCTTCGGCTGCGGCGCGGGCGGCAACGCCCTCGGCTTTATCATGGACCACGACAACCTGGACTTCCCCCAGGCCGTCGAGGAACTGGCCAAAGCCGCCGGCATGGAGATCCCCCGCGAAGAAAGCGGCCGCCCGCACAAACCGCGGCAACCCACCGATTCGCCGCTGTACCCGCTGCTGACCGCCGCCGCCGACTTTTATCGCCAGGCGCTCAAGAGCCATCCGCAGCGCAAAGCCGCCGTCGACTACCTCAAGGGGCGCGGCCTCACCGGCGAAATCGCCCGCGACTTCGGCCTGGGCTTCGCCCCGCCGGGCTGGGACAACCTGTACAAACACCTGAGCAGCGACACCCTCCAGCAAAAAGCCATGATCGACGCCGGCCTGCTGGTGGAAAACGCCGAGACCGGCAAGCGCTACGACCGCTTCCGCGACCGCGTGATGTTCCCGATCCGCGACAGCCGTGGCCGGATCATCGCCTTCGGTGGCCGGGTGCTCGGGGACGACAAACCCAAGTACCTCAACTCGCCGGAAACCGCAGTGTTTCACAAGGGCCAGGAACTCTACGGCCTGTTCGAAGCGCGCAAGAACAACCGCAACCTCGACGAAATCATCGTGGTTGAAGGCTATATGGACGTGATCGCCCTCGCCCAGCAAGGCCTGCGCAATGCCGTGGCGACCCTGGGCACCGCCACCAGCGAAGAACACTTGAAGCGCCTGTTCCGCGTAGTGCCCAGCGTGCTGTTCTGCTTCGACGGCGACCAGGCCGGCCGCAACGCTGCCTGGCGCGCCCTCGAAGCCACGCTGCCGTGCCTGCAGGACGGGCGCCGCGCACGCTTTTTGTTCCTGCCCGAAGGCGAAGACCCGGACACCCTGGTCCGCTCCGAAGGCACCGACGCCTTCCGCGCGCGCATCAACCAGCATGCGCAGCCGCTGGCGGACTATTTCTTCCAGCAACTGACCGAAGAAGCCGACCCGCGCTCCCTCGAAGGCAAGGCGCACATGGCCACCCTCGCAGCGCCGCTGATCGACAAAGTGCCGGGCGCGAACCTGCGCACCCTGATGCGTCAACGCCTGCTGGAAATCACCGGACTGAGCGGCGAAGCGGTCAGCCAGCTGGTCCACAGCGCACCGCAAGATGCGCCGCCGGCCTACGACCCAGGCATGGATTACGACGCCATGCCGGACTATTCCGACTTCCACCAACCGCAGGAGGCCTACACGCCCCAGCAGGAGTGGACACCGAAAAAGCCCGGCGCCGGCGGCAAGAAATGGGACAAGAAGCCCTGGAACAAAAACGGCAAGCGTGGTGACCGCGACGAGGCCTACGCCCCGCGCACCCCGGTGGCCGTAGAGGCGCCGACGCTGATTGCCCTGCGCACGCTCATCCACCATCCGCAATTGGCGGGCAAGGTCGAGAGTGCCGAGCACTTTGCCAACGAGAGCAGTACCTATGCCCAGGTACTGATCGCGCTGATCGAGGCGGTGCAGAAAAATCCTAAGCTAAACTCCATTCAGCTGATGGCTCGCTGGCATGGCACCGAACAAGGGCGGTTGTTGAAAGCACTCGCGGAAAAGGAGTGGCTAATTGACGGCGATAACCTTGAACAACAGTTTTTAGACACCATTACTAGGTTATCCGCGGGTCAGCACACGCAGACCCTCGATGAACTCATCAAGAGAGCGAGGCAGCCGGGATTATCGGCTGAAGAGCAAATTCAGATAGCAAAACAGATGCGTGACCTCTTAAAACAGAATGTTTCCGCATCAAACCCGACCTCAGCTGGCGCGTGAGGTCATAGCTCGGGTATAATCCTCGGCTTGTTTTTTGCCCGCCAAGACCTTCAGTGGATAGGGTGTTATGTCCGGAAAAGCGCAACAGCAGTCTCGTATCAAAGAGTTGATCACCCTGGGTCGTGAGCAGAAGTATCTGACTTACGCAGAGGTCAACGATCACCTGCCTGAGGATATTTCAGATCCAGAGCAGGTGGAAGACATCATCCGCATGATCAACGACATGGGGATCCCCGTACACGAGAGTGCTCCGGATGCGGACGCCCTTATGTTGGCCGACGCCGATACCGACGAGGCAGCCGCTGAAGAAGCCGCTGCCGCGTTGGCCGCGGTGGAGACCGACATCGGTCGCACGACTGACCCTGTACGCATGTATATGCGTGAAATGGGTACCGTCGAGTTGCTGACACGCGAAGGCGAAATCGAAATCGCCAAGCGTATTGAAGAGGGTATCCGTGAAGTGATGGGCGCAATTGCGCACTTCCCTGGCACGGTTGACCACATTCTCTCCGAGTACACTCGCGTCACCACCGAAGGTGGCCGCCTGTCCGACGTCCTGAGCGGTTATATCGACCCGGACGACGGCATTGCGCCACCTGCTGCCGAAGTGCCGCCGCCTGTCGACCCGAAAGCCGTGAAAGCGGACGACGATGCCGAAGACGACGATGCCGAAGCCAGCACCGACGACGAAGATGAAGTCGAAAGCGGTCCAGACCCGATCATCGCTGCCCAGCGTTTCGGTGCGGTTTCCGATCAAATGGAAATCACCCGCAAGGCCCTGAAAAAGCACGGTCGCTCCAACAAGCTGGCAATTGCCGAGCTGGTGGCGCTGGCTGAGCTGTTCATGCCGATCAAGCTGGTGCCGAAGCAATTCGAAGGCCTGGTCGAGCGTGTTCGTAGCGCCCTTGAGCGTCTGCGCGCACAAGAGCGGGCGATCATGCAGCTCTGTGTACGTGATGCGCGCATGCCGCGTACCGACTTCCTGCGCCAGTTCCCGGGCAACGAAGTTGACGAAAGCTGGACCGACGCTCTGGCCAAGGGCAAGGCGAAATACGCCGAAGCCATTGGTCGCCTGCAGCCCGATATCATTCGTTGCCAGCAGAAGCTGACCGCACTTCAGACCGAAACCGGCCTGACGATTGCCGAGATCAAGGACATCAACCGTCGCATGTCGATCGGTGAGGCCAAGGCCCGCCGCGCGAAGAAAGAGATGGTTGAAGCGAACTTGCGTCTGGTGATCTCCATTGCCAAGAAGTACACCAACCGTGGCCTGCAATTCCTCGATCTGATCCAGGAAGGCAACATCGGCTTGATGAAGGCGGTGGACAAGTTCGAATACCGTCGCGGCTACAAGTTCTCGACTTATGCCACCTGGTGGATCCGTCAGGCGATCACTCGCTCGATCGCCGACCAGGCCCGCACCATCCGTATTCCGGTGCACATGATCGAGACGATCAACAAGCTCAACCGTATTTCCCGGCAGATGTTGCAGGAAATGGGTCGCGAACCGACCCCGGAAGAGCTGGGCGAACGCATGGAAATGCCTGAGGATAAAATCCGCAAGGTATTGAAGATCGCTAAAGAGCCGATCTCCATGGAAACCCCGATCGGTGATGACGAAGACTCCCACCTGGGCGACTTCATCGAAGACTCGACCATGCAGTCGCCAATCGATGTAGCCACCGTTGAGAGCCTTAAAGAAGCGACCCGCGACGTACTGTCCGGCCTCACTGCCCGTGAAGCCAAGGTACTGCGCATGCGTTTCGGCATCGACATGAATACCGACCACACCCTTGAGGAAGTCGGTAAACAGTTTGACGTGACCCGCGAGCGGATCCGTCAGATCGAAGCCAAGGCGCTGCGCAAGTTGCGTCACCCGACGCGAAGCGAGCATCTGCGCTCCTTCCTCGACGAGTGATCCCAGAACCCCCGGCCCAGGCCGGGGGTTTTGCTTTCTACCGATTACTTTTTATAGATTCACCGCTGCGCCCTCCCTCCCCCGCAATGCCCGTCTACACTCGAAACATTCCCCGTGCCATAACGAGACCGTTATGCCCAGATTGCCGACCGTGCTTTTGCTGTCGCTGCTGACCTGGACCGCAACGGCTGGCGCCTTGACTCTCACGGAGGATGAGCGTGGCTGGTTGGCGGACCATCAGGAGCTGCGCCTGGGGGTAGATGCCTCCTGGCCGCCCTTCGAATACCGCGACGAGAACGGACGCTACCAAGGCTTGGCGGCGGATTACGTGCGCCTGATCCAAGACCGCCTGGGCGTCCGGATCAAGCTGATCGAGCCGGTGAACTGGAGCGCCGTCCTCGAACAGGCCCGCAACAACCAGCTCGACCTGCTGCCGGGCATCATGTCCACCCCCGAGCGCCAGGCCTACATGGCGTTCACGCGGCCTTACCTGGACTTCCCCATCGTCATCCTCGCCCATGAAGGCGGTGCGCAACCGCACAACCTGAAGGACCTCTATGGGTTGAAGATTGCCGTGGTGGAAAACTACGCGCCCCATGAATTGCTGCGTACCCACCACCCCGACCTCAACCTGGTGGCCTTGCCGAATGTCAGCTCGACCCTGCAGGCGCTGGCCACCGATGAAGTGGACGCAGTAGTCGGCGACCTGGCTTCGAGCGTATGGAGCCTGCGCCAACTCAAGCTCGACGGCTTGTACGTCAGCGGTGAAACGCCCTACCGCTACCAACTGGCGATGGGCGTGCCTCGTGAAAACAAAATGCTGGTAGGGATTCTGGACAAGGTCCTCGCCGACCTCAGCCCGGACGAAACGCAAGCGATCCAGCGACACTGGGTCGGCAGCCTCACCGATCACCGCACGTTCTGGACGGATCTGCTGACGTATGGCCTGCCCACGATACTGCTGCTGAGCAGCGTATTGGTCGTCGTGATTCGGATCAATCGTCGGCTCAGCTCGGAAATTTCCCGCCGCGTCGCCCTCGAGCAGGAATTGCGCAGCAGCGAATATCACTATCGCGGCCTGGTGGAGAGCTTGTCCGCCATCGCCTGGGAAGCCAGCATTAGCGATTTCACCTACAGTTACGTGTCGCCGCATGCCGAAGAACTGCTCGGTTACCCCCGCGCCCATTGGCTGATTCCAGGCTTCTGGCGCAGCATCATTCACCCCGCCGACCTGACGCGCACCGAAGCCTATTGCTACCGCGAAACCCGCGCCAGCCGTGATCACAGCGTCGATTACCGGGTGATCACCGCCGACGGCCGTTGCCTGTGGGTACGCGATATTGTCAGCCTGATCGAACACGGCCATGAACCGGTACTCCGTGGCTTGATGATCGACATCAGTGACGCCAAGCGCACGGAAGAGGCGCTGCAATTGTCCGAGCAAAAATTTGCCTCGGTGTTCCAACAGTGCCCAGACATTCTGGTGATCGCACGAATGTCCGACGGCTGCCTGTTGGAGGTCAACAAAGCGTTTGAGGACCAGGTGGGCCTGAAGGCCGAGGACGTGATCGGTAAAACCGCTACTTCGCTGAATATCTGGGGTATCCCGGGCATCGGTCCGGACCTGCTGCAACGGCTGCAGACCACCAGCATCCGCAACCTGGAAATGCGCTTTCTGCGCAGCAACGGCCAAGCCTTTACCGGGCTGATTTCCGCCGAACCGTTCCAACTCGACACGACCGAAGCCCTGGTAATTGTGGTGCGAGACATCACCCAGCTCAAGGAAACCCAGCAACAGCTGCAAACCTCCGAAGAGAAATTCGCCAAGGCCTTCCATGCCTCGCCCGACGGTTTGCTTTTGAGCCGTCAGAGCGATGGCCAACTGATCGAGGTCAACGAAGGGTTCAGCCGCATTACCGGCATCGCCAGCGTGAGTACCCTCGACCAGTCGACCCTGGACCTGGGCATCTGGGTCGACCTCAACGAACGCAAACACATGCTGGAGCTGCTGCAACGCGACGGGTTTGTCCGCGATTTCATCTGCCATATCCGCCGCAGCGACGGGCAGATCCGGCTGTGCGAGTTGTCCAGCCGTCCGCTGCCCATCGGCGATGACGACTGCATGCTGACCATCGCCCGGGACATTACCGAGCGCCAACAGATGCAGGAAAAACTGCAACAGGCCGCCACCGTCTTCGAAAGCACCGCCGAAGGCGTGTTGATCACCGACACCCGGCAAAACATCAGCGCCGTGAACCGCGCCTTCAGCGAGATCACCGGCTACAGCGAAGCCGAAGCCCTCGGCCACACCCCGCGCCTGCTCGCCTCCGGCCTGCATGACAGCGCATTCTATGCCGCAATGTGGCACCAGTTGACCACTCACGGGCATTGGCAGGGCGAGATCTCCAACCGTCGCAAGAGCGGCGAGGTCTACCCCAGTTGGCTGACCATCAGCGCCGTGCGCAACCGCGACCAGGCGATCACGCACTTCGTCGCGGTGTTTGCCGACATCTCCAGCCTCAAACACGCCCAGGCCCGCCTCGACTACCAAGCCCATCACGACCCGCTGACCGGCCTGCCCAACCGCACCCTGTTTGAAAACCGGCTACAGGCCGCGCTCAACAATCAACAGGAAAGCGGCCACCAGGGCGCCGTGCTGTTCCTCGACCTGGATCGCTTCAAACACATCAACGACAGCCTCGGCCACCCGATCGGCGACCTGCTGCTCCAGAACATCGCCGTGCGCCTCAAGGAGCAACTGCGCGACATCGACACCGTCGCCCGCCTGGGCGGCGACGAATTCATCATCCTCCTGCCCGGCCTGCAGCAAGCCAGCGACGCCCAGCACCTGGCCAATAAACTGCTGGCCTGCTTCACCCCGCCGTTCCAGGCGGGTGAGCACGAGTTTTTTATCAGCGCCAGCATCGGCACCAGCCTGTACCCCCAGGACGGCATGGACGTCGCCACCCTGGTCAAAAACGCCGACGCCGCGATGTACCGCTCCAAGGCCAAGGGCCGCAACCGCGTCGAAGGCTACACCCGCGACCTGACCGCCCAGGCCAAAGAACGCGTGGCGCTGGAACATGAACTGCGCCGGGCCATCGAACGCAATGAGCTGAGCCTGTATTACCAACCCAAACGGAGCCTGGAGACCCAGGAACTGATCGGCGCCGAAGCGCTGATCCGCTGGCACCACCCGACCTTCGGCGACGTACCGCCCGAACACTTCATCGCCCTGGCCGAAGAGAACGGCATGATCCTGCAGATCGGCGATTGGGTCCTGGAACAGGCCTGCCAACAAATGCACGCCTGGCAAACCGTGTTCGATCACTTCGGCCCGCTGTCAGTCAACCTCGCCGGCGCACAACTGCGCCAGCCCAACCTGCTGTCACGCATCGAACAGCTACTGCGCGATTACCGCCTCGAACCCGGCTGCCTGCAACTGGAGATCACCGAAAACTTCATCATGAGCCAGGCCGAAGAAGCGCTGGACGTGCTGCACCAACTCAAACGCCTGGGCGTACAACTGGCGATCGATGACTTCGGCACCGGCTATTCATCCCTCAGCTACCTCAAGCGCCTGCCCCTGGACTTCCTGAAAATCGACCAATCCTTCATCCGCGGCCTGCCCGACGACCCCCACGATGTGGCGATCGTGCGCGCCATCATTGCCCTGGGCCACAGCATGCAATTCACCATCATCGCCGAAGGCGTAGAGACCCCCGCCCAACAAACCTTCCTCGCCGCCGAGGGCTGCGAACAGATGCAAGGCTACATCGTCAGCCTGCCCCTGCCCCCGGAGCTTTTTGCCGCAACGTTTCTTCGTATGAGGGTTCAGGATTTTTCGGATAGCACAGCGGAGAAACCATCGCTATAATCCGCGACCTGTTAAGGGCCTATAGCTCAGTTGGTCAGAGCAGAGGACTCATAATCCTTTGGTCCACGGTTCAAGTCCGTGTGGGCCCACCAATTCGAAAGCCGCGCATTGCGCGGCTTTCGTCGTTTTTTAAGATGCAAAATCTTCAGCCAGGAAATTTCATAAAGGCACTACCGTCCACAAAACGTCCACATCACCCTATCTGGAGATCCTGATAGGTGGGGTTCAACGCCCTCAATAGGAAAGCGTGTATCTCCATATAGTGCTCAACCTTTCCATTCCAATACCTGGAGCTGCAAGCCTAGCGGCAGTGGATGATCTGCACCAAGCGACTGGCCGGACTTGAACTTGGTGGTGGGGCAAAAACGCAACGCCACGGTGGGTGGGGATATGGAGGACAGGATTGAGGGGCTGCGTAAGAGCGTAGCGGGGGTCAGTCTGCAGATGCATGCACCAAAAAATCATGTCGGATCTGAGAGCGTGAACATCTTTCAGGTGGTGTGTGATCTGCTCGACTTGATGCAACAGATGAACGCACAACTTTCGAGCTATACCCATGCAAACGGCTTACTGGGTCGTTCGTTTGCTTCGAATCGTCCAACAAACCTAACTGTTATCAGCGAAGGCCAATCAGCCCTTGCGTTCTCATCAGCCATAGAAAGACAAAGGGTGCCGATTGGCGCCCTTTCAGTCGTTTCAATTAATTAAGCGCACAGCTCCCGCAACGCGGCAGTGGCCAGAAAGCCTGATCGTGATGCGTAGCGATGATCCTTCTGTACTTTTTCATCAATCCGATTCAACAGATGCTCGGGCAGCGAGGCATTAAATCTCACCGACTTGCCCAGATACGGGGTCAAATCGAAGTCGACCACTGCCCACACGCCACCAGCGTAATCAGGATTATCCAAGTGAGCGTCTACTTCTTGCGCTTGAGGCAAGGCTTCGTCATCTGCGACGAGCCCTTCCAGGTGCAGCGCCAGTGCCTCGTGTACATTTTCAAGCGCTTCCGAGAAGGTGCTACCAGCGGAGAAGCATCCAGCCACGTCGGGTACGGTCACACTAAAATCAGAATCAGCGTCTTTATGTATTACGACTGGAAATTTCATTTATGTAATTCTCCCTTGAGAATTAAAGCGCTCGTCTCGCCGAACACTTGAGATTCAGTATCTGCAGGTTTGACGGTCTCCGTGAAGACCATCACTCGTCCAGTACCGCCTCACCGAGACCCATGCAGGCGCCTTCGATGGTCAAACCGGCCTCACTTTAGGCCGGCGGTTTTCAGTATGTTGTGTAGCGTTCCTTTAGCTATCTCAGACTTGGGGTGGGGAACCGTCACCCGGCCTTTTTTTGTTGGGTGTTTGAACTGGTGGTGACTTCCCTTTACCGCCACTTCAAACCACCCATCCGCCTCTATCAATTCAATCACATCTCGACTTCGCATCAGCCCATACCCACACCCTCATGTTGTGTATGGTACACACGACTGGCGTGGCGATCAAGACAGAATACACACCATACACACTAAAGACCTTTGCGAGAGGTATAAGATTGCTGCACAAGAAAAAATGCGACGGAAAAGCACTTATCCCCCTCCCGCCGACGGGCTTTGCCTAGGTTTTTTGTGCAAGCCATCAAGGTGATGCAATCGGGGCTCCAGGCGAGGCCGGCCGTGGTTCTTCCCAGGGTAATGGCAATTGCACGATGTGAGAGGTTTTGCAAGGGAGTGCAATGGATGGCACCGAGGGCCGTCCACAAAGCGTCCACACCAACTGTAAATCTATTCGGCACATATGAAAAAAATGCCAAAAAACTCTATGTTTTATGGGGTTTCCCAATGGAGACAGGACTTTTACTCGGGCTCATAATCCTTTGGTCCACGGTTCAAGTCCGTGTGGGCCCACCAACTCCAAAGCCGCGCATTGCGCGGCTTTTGTGTGTCTGTCGCTGCCGTTTTAGCCAGCGCCCTCGCCCTCAGGCTCACGTCGCAAACAACTGCCCAATATCCCGGAACGCTTTGAACTCCAACGCGTTACCGCAGGGGTCAAACAAAAACAGTGTCGCCTGCTCCCCCACCTGGCCTTTGAAGCGAATGTGCGGTTCCAGCACGAACGCGGTCTGCCGTGCCTGCAAGCGCGCCGCCAGGGCATGCCAGTCGTCCCAGCTCAATACCACGCCGAAATGCGGCACGGGGACGTCGTGGCCGTCGACTGCGTTGGTGTGCGCCGCAGCCTGGGAGGCTGTTTTGGGGTGTTCATGAATCACCAGTTGATGGCCGAAGAAGTTGAAGTCGACCCAGTGCTCGCTGGAGCGCCCCTCTTGCAGGCCGAACACGTCAGCGTAAAAATGCCGCGCAGCGGCCAGGTCGAATACCGGAATGGCCAAGTGAAAAGGTGCCAGTGTCATCAGGTCAAACCTCTGCGGGTCGTGGAGAGGCTTGAGTTTAGCCTTGCTGTTGGCGATGAAAAGACGATAGTTTTTGCGCCGAGCTCAAATAATTTCGATGAGTTGAGGCGCCCATGCTGCGTGAATTGAAGACCTTTATCGCGGTAACGCGCCACGGTACGTTCGCCGCGACGGGCATGCATATCGGGCTGACGCAATCGGCGGTCAGTGCGCAGATTCGTCAACTGGAGCAGGCGCTCGGGGTGGCGTTGTTCGACCGCACCGGGCGCCAGGCTACGCTGAATGCCGCAGGCGTTCGCGCCTTGCCGCTGGCCAAGGAGATTCTGGAGACGTTCAACCGCATGGCAGTGCCGGTGGAGGCCAATGAATACCGGGGCGAGCTGAAAGTCGGGGCGATCGGCACTGCGCAGACCGGGTTGCTGCCCCAGGCCCTGGTCCGGTTACGTCAGGCCGCGCCGACCGTGGAATGCAAGTTGGTGCCCGGCGTGTCCCTGGAATTACTGAGCCAGGTGGACGCCGGCGAGTTGGACTCGGCTATTATCATTCGACCGCCTTTTGACTTGCCTAAGGAGCTGCACGTACAGGTGCTGCGCAAGGAGCCTTTTGCGCTGATCGTGCCGCATGCACTGGCAGGCGATGACCCCTTGCAGTTGCTCGGCAGCCAGCCCCATGTGCGCTACGACCGGGCGTCGTTTGGCGGTCGATTGGTCAGCCGGTTTCTGCGCGAGCAGAAACTCGAAGTGCAGGTGGCGCTAGAGTTGGATGAGCTGGAAGCCATCGTCAAGATGGTCGAGTGTGGCCTGGGGGTGTCGCTGATTCCTCAGGCGGGGCTGTGGCTCGAACGCTCGCCCCAGGTACGAATTATCCCGCTAGGCCATCTGACCTTTTACCGGGAGATCATCCTGCTCAGTCGCTACAACCACCGCAACCTGCCCGTGCCGCAACTGTTTGCCCGCTGTCTGTTGGCTGACGCAAGCCTGTAACATATGCCCCCTATCCGTCCGCACCGGAGCTGCCCTTGCCTGTCCTCGATGAAATCGACCGCCAACTGATCGCCGCATTGCAGATCAATGCCCGTGAAAGCGTCGCCATGCTGGCACGGCAACTCGGTATTGCGCGCACTACGGTGACGTCGCGCCTGGCTCGTCTGGAGAAAACCCAGGTGATTACCGGTTATGGCGTGCGCCTCGGCCAGCGTGTGGTGGATGGCGGGCTGCAGGCGTATGTCGGCATCACCGTGCAGGCGCGCTCGGGCAAGGACGTGCTGCGCAAGCTCAGCGCCATGGCCCAGGTTCAGCAACTGTGCGCGGTGAGCGGCGAGTTCGATTACGTGGCATGGCTGCGCACCGATTCGCCAGAACAGCTCGATCAATTGCTGGACCAGATCGGCAGCGTCGACGGCGTGGAAAAAACCACCACGTCGATCATCCTCAGCAACAAACTCGATCGCAGACAACCAATCTGACCGCCAACCTCGTCACTTTGACTGAAAACAATTCAATTCGACGACACTTTGCGTCTTATTAACGAACGCTACGCTCCCTAAACTGGCTGCCATCTTTTCCTATACTCAGCGGGTACGTCCCGCGAGCCGCTAGTAAGGTCAGCCATGAGCATTCCGTCCAGCAGCATCAGCAAGACCAATCGCCACCCCGCCGACGGTAAAAAACCGATCACCATCTTCGGCCCGGATTTCCCCTTTGCGTTTGATGACTGGATCGAACACCCCGCCGGCCTGGGCAGTATTCCGGCCGCCAACCACGGCGCCGAAGTGGCGATCGTCGGCGCCGGGATCGCCGGCCTGGTGGCCGCCTACGAACTGATGAAGCTGGGCCTCAAGCCCGTGGTGTACGAGGCCTCGAAGATGGGCGGCCGTTTGCGCTCCCAGGCGTTTGAAGGCGCCGAAGGGATCATCGCCGAGTTGGGCGGCATGCGTTTCCCGGTGTCGTCCACCGCGTTCTACCACTATGTCGACAAGCTCGGCCTGGACACCAAACCCTTCCCCAACCCGCTGACGCCGGCGTCCGGCAGCACGGTCATCGACCTGGAAGGCCAGACCCACTACGCACAAAAACTGTCCGACTTGCCTGCGCTGTTCCAGGAAGTGGCTGACGCGTGGGCCGACGCCCTGGAAGCCGGCTCGCAGTTCGGCGATATCCAGCAAGCTATCCGCGACCGCGATGTGCCGCGCCTCAAGGCACTGTGGAACAAACTCGTGCCGCTGTGGGACGACCGCACCTTCTACGACTTCGTCGCCACCTCCAAGGCCTTTGCCAAGCTGTCCTTCCATCACCGCGAAGTGTTCGGCCAGGTCGGCTTCGGCACCGGTGGCTGGGATTCGGATTTCCCCAACTCCATGCTGGAAATCTTCCGTGTGGTGATGACCAACTGCGACGACCATCAACACCTGGTGGTCGGCGGCGTGGCGCAGGTGCCCATGGGTATCTGGCGCCATGTGCCGGAGCGCTGCGCCCACTGGCCGGCGGGCACCAGCCTGAGTTCGCTGCACAGCGGCGCGCCAAGGGCCGGGGTCAAGCGCATTGCCCACGCGCCCGGCGGCCGTTTCGCCGTGACCGACAACTACGGCGATACCCGCGAATACGCCGCCGTGCTGACCACCTGCCAAAGCTGGCTGCTGACTACCCAGATCGAATGCGACGAAACCCTGTTCTCGCAAAAGATGTGGATGGCCCTGGACCGCACCCGCTACATGCAATCCTCGAAGACCTTCGTGATGGTCGACCGCCCGTTCTGGAAAGACAAAGACCCGCAAACCGGCCGCGACCTGATGAGCATGACCCTCACCGATCGCCTGACCCGTGGCACTTACCTGTTCGACAACGGCGACGACAAGCCGGGCGTGATCTGCCTGTCGTACTCGTGGATGAGCGATGCGCTGAAAATGCTCCCGCAGCCCATCGATAAACGCGTGAAGCTGGCCCTCGACGCACTGAACAAGATCTACCCGAAAGTCGACATCAAGGCGCGCATCATCGGCGACCCGATCACCGTGTCCTGGGAAGCCGACCCGCATTTCCTCGGGGCCTTCAAAGGTGCGTTGCCCGGTCACTATCGCTACAACCAGCGGATGTACGCGCACTTCATGCAGAAGGACATGCCCGCCGAGCAACGTGGGATTTTTATCGCCGGCGATGACGTATCCTGGACACCGGCCTGGGTCGAAGGCGCGGTGCAAACCTCATTGAACGCGGTGTGGGGCATCATGACCCACTTCGGCGGCCACACTCACCCAGAGAACCCGGGGCCGGGTGATGTGTTCGATGAAATCGGGCCAATTGCCCTGGCCGATTAAGGAGCCAAGCCATGCGTGTCGCCCTGTACCAATGCCCGCCGCTGCCGCTGGACGTGGCCGGCAACCTCGAGCGCCTGCATCGACTCGCGCATGAGGCATCCGGCGCCGACCTGCTGGTGCTGCCGGAGATGTTCCTCACCGGCTACAACATCGGTGCCGAAGCTGTCGGCGCATTGGCCGAGGCGCAGGATGGCGAGTCGGCGCGAACGATTGCCGAACTGGCGCGAAGTGCCGGGCTGGCAATCCTGTACGGCTACCCGGAGCGCGCCGCGAACGGGCAGATCTATAACGCCGTGCAGTTGATCGATGCCCACGGCCAGCGCCTGTGCAACTACCGCAAGACGCACCTGTTCGGCGACCTTGATCATTCGATGTTCAGTGCCGGCGGCGATGATTTTCCGCTGGTGGAACTCAACGGCTGGAAACTGGGCGTGCTGATCTGTTACGACCTGGAGTTCCCGGAAAACACCCGGCGCCTGGCCCTGGCCGGCGCCGACCTGATCGTGGTGCCCACTGCGAATATGGTGCCGTTCGACTTTGTCGCCGACGTCACCGTGCGGGCGCGGGCTTTCGAGAACCGGTGCTACGTGGCCTACGCCAATTACTGCGGGCACGAAGGCGAGATTCAGTATTGCGGGCAAAGCAGCATCGCCGCGCCGGATGGGCAGCGAATCGCCCAGGCCGGCCTGGATGAAGCCTTGATCGTCGGCACGCTGGAACACCAATCGATTCTCGATGCCCGCGCCGCCAATGACTACCTGCAAGACCGCCGCCCCGAACTGTACGGCACGCTGCACAAGCCCTGATCTGGAGGGTTTGCTAGCATAGGCACTTCCCTCGTATCGGAAGTGCCCATGCCTGCGCCGGCCCAGCCCCATCACCTTCACCTGACCCTGGCCAACGGCCTGCGGGTTTCCCTGCGCCATGCCCCGCGTTTAAAGCGTTGCGCCGCTGTTTTGCGGGTGGCGGCCGGCAGCCATGACGTGCCGTTGGCGTGGCCCGGCCTGGCGCACTTTCTGGAACATCTGTTGTTTCTTGGCACTGAGCGTTTTCCGAGCGATGAAGGGCTGATGACCTACGTGCAGCGCCACGGTGGCCAGGTCAATGCCAGCACCCGCGAGCGCACCACGGATTTCTTCGTTGAACTGCCGTTGTCGACCTTTGCCGATGGGCTCGAACGCCTGGCCGATCTGCTGACCCATCCGCGCCTGGCGCTGGACGATCAACTGCGCGAGCGCGAAGTGCTGCACGCGGAATTCATCGCCTGGTCCCAGGACGCCAACGCACAACAACAGGTCGCGCTGCTGGAGGGCCTGGCGGCCGATCATCCGCTGCGCGGCTTCCATGCGGGCAATCGCGACAGCCTGCCGGTGGAACGTCAGGCGTTTCAGCAAGCATTGCGGGATTTCCACCAGCACTTCTATCAGTCGGGGCAAATGACCTTGAGTCTGGCCGGCCCACAACCGCTGGCAGAACTGGAACGCCTGGCGCAGCGCTTCAGTGAGCAACTGCGCGCCGGCCCGCGATACCCGCAGGCGGCCCCGCCGGCGCTGATGGCCGCTCATACGCAGCATTTCCAACACAGCGCCGACGGCCATCTGCATCACGTCATCAGCGTCGACGCCCCCAGAGAAGCCCTGGATTTCCTTTGTTTCTGGCTCAACGCCTCGGCGCCCGGCGGGCTGCGCGCGGAACTGCAAGCGCGGCAATTGGCGAGCACTGTGCAGGCCTCCGTGCTCTACCATTTCGCCGGGCAAGCGCTACTGGATCTCGATTTTACCCTCGGAACTCAAAGCGACGCGGCGACACAGATCGAAGCGTTGTTGTACGACTGGCTGAGCTTTTTCGCACACAGCGACTGGACATCTCTGCGCGAGGAATTCGCCCTGCTCAACGCACGCCAACAGCAGGTCCAAGGCGCCCTCGCGTTGGCGCGGCATGACAGCGAAGAACTCGAAGCGCCGGTGTCGGAGCAGCACGTTGCCGCCCTCAAGACCCTGCTCGACGCCCTGCCGCTGCAAGCCTGCCGACATACGTGGCAACTGCCGCCCAACAACCCGTTCCTGCGCCCACCCGTGAAGGACGAACGCGCCGGCCTGATTCGCGGCCAGACCAGCGCCCACCGGGGTCTGCGCACCTTTGCCCAGGACCGTTCCCGAGGGCGGCGAGAGCTGTCGGCGTTGTCGTTCAGCCCGGCGTTGGCCGATGCCCATGAGGAAGGCGCGCTCTACCTGCGCTGGCGGCTGGATTGCGCGCTTCCATCGACGCTGGAAAACACCCTGGCACCGTTGCGCGAAAATGCCCGCCAGGCCGGTGTCGACTTATCCTTCGACGCGATCGGCAATGACTGGCTGATGAAGATGGTCGGTCTTCACCAACCCATGCCGGCGATACTCGATGAACTCGCGCGCAGCCTGAACCTGCTTGAGGAGGATCGGCAACACGCCACTGCTGGTACACCGCCGATTGCCATCCGGCAATTGCTCAAGGCGCTGCCGGCGTGCTGTGTCGGCGTTCGACCAAACCCGCCTGCGCCCTCGCTGTCGTGGACCCACGCACGCTGGGAAGGCCTGGGCATTGGGCTGCCCGCCCACTGCGAAGCGGCGCTCAGATCCGCCGCCACCCGCTTGCCCGGGCAGCCGGCCATTCTTGAATCCGAATGCCCCAGCCTCAACGGCCAGCGTCTATGGCATGAGGTCCACACCGATGCCCTCGATGCGGCCTTGCTGCTGTTCTGCCCGACGCCGACGCGCTCCTTGGCAGATGAAGCCGCATGGCGCCTGCTGGCGCACCTGCTCCAAGGGCCGTTCTACCAACGCCTGCGGGTAGAGCTGCAAATCGGCTACGCGGTGTTCAGCGGTATCCGACAGATCAATGGGCAAACCGGCCTGCTGTTTGGCGTGCAGTCGCCCAGCGTTTCCCTTGAGGGCATCATGCAGCACCTGCGCACCTTCCTCGCGCAATTACCGGCATTGATCGACGCCAGCGACGACCTCGGCCACCCAGCGCTGGCGCAACAATTCACGGCGCAGGCGCTGCCCCTCACCCAGGCCGCCGAACTGTTGTGGCAGGCGCGCCTGGCCGGCCATCCAGCAGAGTATCTGGCGCTGCTTCAACACCAGATCCAAGCCCTGACGCACGCGGATCTGCAGCGCGCCGCCCAACAGGTGCAGGACGCCGCGGGCGGCTGGCGCTGCATCGCCAACGGCCCGCGCAGCGGCGGTGACTGGCAATCGGCAGACTGATCGTTGCTGCTGCCGCAATAGGCTTTTTCCACCAAGACAGCGCTAACTTGGAAAAAAATGCGTAATATTCATAGGCACACATCTGAACATCTCCGACTGGAGGTGGACTATATGTATTACTTGGTAGTAAACGTCCCATCCCTTCGTAGGAGTAAGAATATGACTTGGTCCAAACCTGCTTACACTGATCTGCGCATCGGTTTCGAAGTGACTATGTACTTCGCCAGCCGCTGATTGGCTGGGTAAGACAACGCCTCGGCTCGTCCGGGGCGTTTTTGTTTTCAGCTTTGTTTGATGGAGCGGCCATGTTTGTCCAGATTCTAGGTTCCGCCGCCGGCGGCGGCTTCCCGCAGTGGAACTGCAACTGCGCGAACTGCGCAGGCTTTCGTGATGGCAGCCTGCGAGCACAGGCGCGTACCCAGTCATCCATCGCGATTTCCGACGATGGCGTGAACTGGGTACTGTGCAATGCCTCGCCGGATATCCGCGCACAACTGCAGGGCTTCGCGCCGATGCAACCCGGCCGCGCCCTGCGCGACACCGGCATCAGCGCGATCATCCTGATGGACAGCCAGATCGACCACACCACTGGCCTGCTGAGCCTGCGCGAAGGCTGCCCGCACCAGGTGTGGTGTACCGACATGGTCCATGAAGACCTCAGCAGCGGTTTCCCGCTGTTCACCATGCTCACCCACTGGAATGGCGGCCTGGCCTGGAACCGCATCGAGCTGGACGCCAGCTTCACCATCCCGGCCTGCCCCAACCTGCGTTTCACCCCGCTGCCGCTGCGCAGTGCCGCGCCACCGTATTCGCCGCACCGCTTCGACCCGCACCCCGGCGACAATATCGGCCTGATCGTCGAAGACCTGCGCACCGGCGGCAAACTGTTCTACGCCCCAGGGCTGGGCAAGGTGGACGCGCCATTGCTGGAAATCATGGCCGGCAGCGACTGCCTGCTGGTGGACGGCACGATGTGGGACGATGATGAAATGCAGCGCCGTGGCGTCGGCACCCGCACCGGCCGCGAGATGGGCCACCTGGCGCAGAACGGCCCCGGCGGCATGCTCGAAGTGCTGGAACACCTGCCGAAGCAGCGCAAGGTACTTATCCACATCAACAACACCAACCCGATCCTCGATGAAGATTCTCCCGAGCGGGTCGAGCTGGTGCGGCGCAATGTCGAAGTGGCTTACGACGGCATGAGCATTGAACTGTAGGAGCGAGCTTGCTCGCGAAAAACGCAAGAACACCGCAGATACTCAGGGTGCACGCGTCACCGTTAACGACCTTCGCGAGCAAGCTCGCTCCCACAGGAGACCCATATGACTGATATACCGATGAGCACCGATGCATTTGAAAAAGCCCTGCGGGCCAAGGGCGCCTTCTACCATATCCATCACCCGTACCACGTGGCGATGTATGAAGGCCGCGCCACCCGCGAGCAGATCCAGGGCTGGGTCGCCAACCGCTTCTACTATCAAGTGAACATCCCGCTGAAGGACGCCGCGATCCTGGCCAACTGCCCGGACCGTGAAATCCGCCGCGAGTGGATTCAGCGCCTGCTCGACCACGACGGCGCCCCCGGCGAAGACGGCGGCATCGAAGCCTGGCTGCGCCTGGGCCAGGCCGTGGGCCTCGACCCGGACCAACTGCGCTCCCAGGAGCTGGTGTTGCCCGGCGTGCGCTTTGCGGTGGATGCCTACGTCAACTTCGCCCGCCGCGCCTGCTGGCAGGAAGCTGCCAGCAGCTCGCTGACCGAACTGTTCGCGCCGCAGATCCACCAATCGCGCCTCGACAGCTGGCCGCAGCATTACCCGTGGATCGACCCCACCGGCTATGAGTATTTCCGCACCCGCCTGGGCCAGGCCCGCCGCGACGTGGAACACGGCCTGGCGATCACCCTGCAGCACTACACCACCCGCGAAGGCCAGGAGCGTATGCTGGAAATTCTGCAGTTCAAACTGGACATCCTGTGGAGCATGCTCGATGCCATGAGCATGGCCTACGAATTGAAACGCCCGCCCTATCACAGCGTGACCACGCAGCGGGTCTGGCATAAAGGGATCGCCCTATGAGCTTTGATCGCAGCAAGAAACCGACCTGGCGCCAGGGTTATCGCTACCAGTACGAGCCTGCGCAAAAAGGCCATGTACTGCTCTACCCCGAGGGCATGATCAAGCTCAATGAAAGTGCCGCCTTGATCGGTGGACTGATCGACGGCGAGCGCGACGTCGCCACGATCATCGATGAGCTGGATAAACAATTTCCCGGTGTGCCTGAGCTGGGCAATGATGTAGAGCAATTCATGGAGGTCGCCCGTGCCGAGCACTGGATCACCCTTGCCTGAAAAACCAGCCATCGGCCTGCCCTTGTGGCTGCTCGCTGAGCTGACCTATCGCTGCCCGCTGCAGTGCCCGTATTGCTCCAACCCGCTGGATTTCGCCGAGCAGGGCAAGGAACTGAGCACCGAGCAGTGGTTCAAGGTGTTTCGCGAAGCCCGTGAGATGGGCGCCGCGCAGTTGGGCTTTTCCGGCGGCGAACCGCTGGTGCGCCAGGATCTCGCCGAACTGATCGCCGAAGCGCGCAAGCTGGGCTTCTACACCAACCTGATCACCTCCGGCATCGGCCTGACCGAGCAGAAGATCAGCGACTTCAAGAAGGCTGGCCTGGACCACATCCAGATCAGCTTCCAGGCCAGCGACGAACAGGTGAACAACCTGCTGGCCGGCTCGAAAAAGGCCTTCGCGCAAAAGCTGGAAATGGCCCGCGCAGTGAAGGCCCACGGCTATCCGATGGTGCTGAACTTCGTCACCCATCGGCACAATATCGACAAGATCGACCGCATCATCGAGCTGTGCATTGCGCTGGAAGCGGATTTTGTCGAACTCGCCACCTGCCAGTTCTATGGCTGGGCGCAGCTCAATCGCGTGGGGTTGTTGCCGACACAGGAACAGTTGGTGCGCGCCGAACGCATCACCAACGAATACCGCGCCAAGCTCGAAGCCGAAGGGCACCCGTGCAAGCTGATTTTCGTCACCCCGGATTACTACGAAGAACGCCCGAAAGCCTGCATGAACGGCTGGGGCAGCATCTTTCTGACTGTAACCCCGGATGGTACCGCCCTGCCCTGCCACGGCGCCCGACAGATGCCGGTGCAGTTTCCCAACGTGCGCGACCACAGCATGCAGCACATCTGGTACGACTCTTTCGGCTTCAACCGCTTTCGCGGCTACGACTGGATGCCCGAGCCGTGCCGTTCATGCGATGAAAAGAAAAAGGACTTCGGCGGCTGCCGCTGCCAGGCGTTCATGCTGACCGGGGATGCGAGCAATGCCGACCCGGTGTGCAGCAAGTCCGAGCACCACGGCATCATCCTTCAAGCACGGGAAGAGGCCGAACACGCCACCCAGACCATCGAGCAACTGGCCTTTCGCAACGAGCGCAACTCACGACTCATCGCAAAAAGCTGAGAGCCTCAGCGTTTGGCGATGATGTACACCGCGTGAATGATGCCTGGGAAGTAACCGCACAAGGTCAGCAGAATATTCAGCCAGAACGCGCCGGCGAAACCCACTTGCAGGAACACACCCAGTGGCGGCAACAGAATGGCGATGATGATACGAATGATGTCCATGGGTTCAGCTCCTGAAAATCGGCTCGTGTGAGCCGTCTAGCTAATCGACCTTGGACGTTCGTGAGGGTTCAGTAGGATCTGGCACCGCGACCGTCGTTCGCTGCACAAAAAAAAACGCCCCCAGCCAAAAAAAACAAGCTGGGGGCGCCGCGTATACCGCGAGACGGTTCAGGAATAAGGGGTCAGACGGCGATGCCCTTGCGGCATTGCATTTGTGCGGTGCGTACCCGGGAAAAGGCGTGCCCCAGGCGCAGGAGCATTTCGTCGATGTTGCTTTTGCTCACCGTCAGGGCCGGGGTGAAGCGCAGGCAGTTGGGTTGCGGGGCGTTGAGGATCAGTCCTTCGTCCAGAGCCGCTTTTACTACGGCATCCGCAGAATCATCCGATAACGTCAGTCCCCACATCAGGCCGTGGCCGCGCAGTTGACCATGGCCATAGCGATAAGCCAGGCGAGCCAGACCTTCGCCGAGGTAACAACCAGACTCACGCACATGCTCGAAGAAGCCATGCCCCAGCACAGCATCGAGCACCGCCCCCCCGGCGCAGGCCATCAGCGCATTGCCATGATGGGTGCCTTCCAGCTCACCGACTTCAAAGCAACAAGCCTTGCCACGCGCCAGCAGTGCCGCCAGCGGTACACCACCGCCCAGGCCTTTGCCGAGCGCAATGATGTCGGCGCGTACACCGTACTGCTCTTCGGCGAGCAAGGTGCCGCAACGGCCGATACCGGTTTGCACTTCGTCGAGGATCAGCAGAATGCCCAGCTCGCGGCACAGCCGCTCGACACCCTTGAGGTAATGCTCGGTCGCAGGGATGACGCCGGCTTCGCTCTGAATCGGCTCGAGCATGATGGCAACGGTTTGCGCGTCAACGGCCGCGTGCAGCGCCGCCAGGTCGTTGAGCGGGACGTGGCTGAAGCCCGGCAGTTGCGGTTCAAAGCGGTTTTCACGGCTGCTCGCCGAGGCCGACATCGCCGCGAAGCTGCGCCCATGGCAACCATTGCTGGCGCTGATGATGCGATAAGCACCGCCGCGATACAGCTGGCCCCACTTGCGCGCCAGTTTGATCGCCGCTTCGCAGGCTTCCGCGCCGCTGTTGAGCAAATACGCCTGGTCGCTGCCGGTGCGGTGGCACAGGCGGTCGACGAGGTTGAGTTGGGGACGGTTATGCAAGCCGTTACCGGGATTGATCAGCGCCTGGGCCTGATCGGCCAGGGCCCGGATCAATACCTGCGGGCTGTGGCCGAGGCTGTTGGCCGCGCAGCCCTGGCTGAAGTCCAGATAGGCGCGATCATCGCTGTCCCACAACCAGGAACCCTGGCCGCGCACAAAGACCTGCGGGGGGCGCGCTACGGTAGGCATCAGGCATCCACTGGGAAAATCTTCGCCACAAGCATCCAGGATCAGGTCATCCAGACTGGCCGCCGAGCGGCGCAAATTGAACAGGTTCACACTTTTCCTCCCATGGCAACCATGCCGTGGTCGGTGTACCCCGCAAAACCTGCCTGGAGGTTTTTTGACTTGCCTATGCAAACACCATCAACATAAACGCTAATCATCGCCCGATCTGGCCCTGTAAGCCTTGTGGATAGGCGCTAGACTAGGCGTCTTGGGGGCCAACGGCCATTTCGATTTTCCAGCTTTTCCGATAAGAATTACTTATGGATTTTAAGCAACTGCGTTATTTCGTCGCGGTGTATGAGGAAGGCCACGTAGGCCGTGCCGCTGAGCGCCTGTCGATCTCCCAACCGGCTCTGTCACAGCAGATCCGCCAGCTCGAACAAAACCTCGATGTGAGCCTGTTCGAACGCAGCAGCAAGCGCCTGCTGCCGACCCTCGCGGCCCATACGTTATACAACCACGCCTTGCCGTTGATCGATGGCATGCAACAAGCCGTGGAGGCGTTGCGCAACTTCAAGGGCCAGGCATTGCGCACCTTGGCCATCGGTGTGTTGCAAACCGTACACACCAGCCTGGTGCCGCAGATGCTGGAGCGTGTGCGCAAGGCCCAGCCGCACCTGGTGGTGCAAATCTACGAACTGACCGGGCTGGAGATTGAACGGCGCCTGCTCAATGGCTCGCTGGACATCGGCATCAGTTACCTGCCACCCCGCCAGCCGGGGCTGCACGGCGTGCTGCTGTATGAAGATGAGCTGAAGGTGGTCATCCCGGAGGATCACCCCCTGCGTGAATTCAAGAAAGTTTCCCTGACACAAGCGGCCGAGTTGCCGATGTTGCTGCTCGGGGAGGAGTTTCAGATCCGGCAGATCTGGCAGGGCCAGCTATCCAACCTCGGGCGGCGCCCGCAGGTGCAGGCGGAGTTGAATACCATGGTGGGGATTCTCGACAGCCTGCCGCATACCAAACTGGCCACGGTGCTGCCGGGACGTTCCCAGGACCAACACAACAGCCAGTCGCTGCTGTGGAAACCCTTGAGTGAACCGAGGGTGCCGCTGAAAGTCGGGTTGGTGTGCCGCGATGTGCAGCGCCAGCAAGCGACGTTGGCGCTGCTGCGCACCTTGCTGGAGGACGTGATGAACGCCCCGCAGGTGCCGGGCTGAGTTTTTCGCGGGCAAAAGAAAACCCCGCCGAAGCGGGGCTTTGCAGACTGTTTCCCTGACATCCATTTCACTCCGCCATCCTGGCAGAATCCTACGTGTCCGTGTTGTTGCTTTGCGCTTCCTGCGCGACGTCCATGTGAAGTAGATTATCCGTGGATCCAATTTGGCGATAGAGGACGATTAGCAGCACGTCATGTAAGAGAATGCTTACAAAGCCTCTACACCCTTAGAACAGGGCCTCATCCAGCAAGAACAGCGATTCGCTACCGGCTTTTACCGACGCGCTCAACGACTGAATACGCGGCAGCAGACGGGCAAAGTAGAAACGTGCGGTGCCCAGCTTGCTGGCGTAGAAACCTTCCTCGGCTTCTTTGCCCAGCGCCGCCTTGGCCATCCTTGCCCACATGTAGGCGTAGGCCATGTAACCGAATGCATGCAAATACTCCACCGAGGCCGCACCGATTTCATTCGGGTTGCTCTTGGCACGGTCCAGCACCCAGGCCGTCAACTCATCCAGGCTATCCACCGCGGCATTGAGCGGCGCGGTGAACTCAGCCAGCTCCGCGCCCGCGGTGGCGGTGAACTGGCGGATCTCGTCGGCGAACAGGGTGTAGAACGCGCCGCCGCTGCCGACAATCTTGCGTCCCATCAGGTCCAGGGCCTGAATGCCGTTGGTGCCTTCGTAGATCTGGGTAATGCGTACATCACGCACCAATTGCTCCTGGCCCCACTCGCGGATGTAACCGTGGCCGCCAAAGATTTGTTGGCCGAGTACCGTGGTTTCCAGGCCCAGATCGCTGAGGAATGCCTTGGCCACCGGGGTCAGCAAGGCCACCAGGTTATCCGCGCGCTCGCGGGCGGCGGCGTCTTCGCTGAACTTGGCGATATCCAGTTGCATCGCCACATATGTGGAGAATGCACGACCGCCTTCGTTCGACGCCTTCATGGTCAACAGCATGCGACGCACGTCGGGGTGGACGATGATCGGGTCGGCGACTTTGTCCTTGGCCTGGGCACCGGTCGGCGCACGGCTCTGCAGGCGGTCGCGCGCATATTCAATCGCGTTCTGGTAAGACCGCTCACCGGACGCCAGGCCCTGGATGCCTACGCCCAGACGCTCGTAGTTCATCATGGTAAACATCGCCGCCAGGCCCCGGTTAGGCTCGCCCACCAGGTAACCCACGGCTTGGTCGAAGTTCATCACACAGGTCGCCGATGCTTGAATCCCCATCTTGTGTTCGATGGAGCCGCAGCTCACCGGGTTACGCGCGCCCAGGCTGCCGTCGGCATTGACCATGAATTTCGGCACCAGGAACAGCGAAATGCCCTTGGGACCGGCCGGCGCATCCGGCAGTTTGGCCAGGACCAGGTGGATGATGTTCTCGGTAAGGTCGTGTTCGCCGCCGGTGATGAAGATCTTGGTGCCGCTGATGGTGTAGGAACCGTCCGCCTGAGGCTCGGCCTTGGTGCGGATAATGCCCAGATCAGTGCCGGCATGCGCCTCGGTCAGGCACATGGAACCGGCCCACTTGCCGGAGTACATATTCGGCAGGTAGGTGGCCTTGAGTGCTTCACTGGCGTGGGTGTTGATCGACACGCAGGCGCCGGAAGTCAGCATCGGGTACAGGCCAAACGCCAGGCTCGACGAGTTGATCATCTCTTCGACTTGCGCCGACACCGCCTTGGGCATGCCCATGCCACCAAACGCCGGATCGCCGCCTACGCCCACCCAGCCGCCTTCGGCGTAGGTGGTGTAGGCCTGTGGAAAGCCGTCCGGGGTGCTGACAACCGTGTCGGCCCAGCGGCAGCCCTGTTCATCGCCGCTGCGGCTGAGCGGGGCGATGGATTTGGCGGTGACTTTACCGGCTTCTTCGAGGATTGCCTCAACGGTTTCGGCGTCGACAGTGTCTGCCAATGCCGGCAATTGGGCCCAAAGTGTGGCGACCTCAAAAACTTCGTTGAGGACGAAGCGCATATCACGCAGCGGCGCTTTGTAATCAGCCATGGCAAACCTCGTGAGAACGTGAAAAGTAATTCGATAGGGTCGGTTTTACAGGCGCCGAGTGTACCCGAACAACTTTTCAGACACATAGGGTCCACTTTTGACTGATTGGTATTTTTAAGTCATCAGCCGCCGAATGCCTCCGCAGGCAGACTCATCAGGCACTCGCTGCCCGCTTGCACGGCAGCCCGATGGGTGGCGGTGCGCGGCAGCAGGCGCTTGAAGTAAAAGTCGCAGGTGGCCAGCTTGGCCTTGGCGAAGTCGGCATCGTCGTGGGTCTGCGCCGCGATCGCCATGCGCAGCCACAAATAGGCGAGGACGATGTAGCCGCTGTACATCAAGTAGTCCACTGCGGCGGCGCCCACTTCGTCAGGGTTTTTCATCGCGGCCATGCCGACCTCGGTCGTCAGCTCGCCCCATTGCCGGTTCAGTTGATCAAGCTGCGCCACATACGCCTTGAGCTGCGCATGCTCGGCATTCGCCTCACAGAACTTATGCACAATCCGGGTAAAACCGCGCAGCAGCTTGCCCTGGCTGCCCAACACCTTGCGCCCCAGCAAGTCGAGCGCCTGGATCCCGTTGGTGCCTTCGTAGATCGACGCAATGCGGCAATCGCGCACCAACTGCTCCATGCCCCACTCGCGAATAAAACCATGGCCGCCGAACACCTGCATGCCGTGGTTGGTCACTTCCAGCCCGGTGTCGGTCATGAAGGCTTTGCAGATCGGCGTGAGGAATGCCAACAGGTCTTCGGCCTCCTGGCGCTGGCCGGCGTCGGCGCTCAAGTGCGCGGTGTCGAGCAGTTGCGCGGTGAAATAGGTGAGCGCCCGGTTGCCTTCGTTGAACGCCTTCATGGTCAGCAGCATGCGCCGCACGTCGGGATGGACGATGATCGGGTCGGCGGCTTTTTCCGGGGCCTTGGCGCCGGTCAGCGCGCGCATTTGCAGGCGGTCGTTGGCGTACCTGATCGCGCCCTGGAAGCTCGCTTCGCCGTTGCACAGCCCTTGCATCCCGGTGCCGAGGCGCGCGTGGTTCATCATGGTGAACATGCAGTTGAGGCCTTTGTTCGCCTCGCCGATCAAAAAGCCCTTGGCCCCGTCGAAGTTCAGCACGCAGGTGGCCGAGGCCTTGATCCCCATCTTGTGCTCGATGGAGCCGCAATGCACCGCGTTGCGCTCGCCCGAATCGGCATGGAACTTGGGCACGATAAACAGCGAGATGCCTTTGGTGCCGGCCGGGGCGTCCGGCAGCTTGGCCAGCACCAGGTGGATGATGTTGGCGCTCAGGTCGTGCTCGCCGGCAGAGATGAAGATCTTGCTGCCGCTGACCGCATAGCTGCCATCCGCCTGGGGCACGGCGCGGGTCTTGATCAGGCCCAGGTCGGTGCCGCAGTGGGCTTCGGTCAGGCACATGGTGCCGGTCCATTCGCCAGCGGTGAGTTTGCTCAGGTAGGTGGCTTTCTGTTCGGCGCTGCCGTGGGCGTGGATCGCCGACATCGCGCCGTGGGTCAGCCCCGGGTACATGCCCCAGGAGGTGTTGCTGGAGCCGATCATTTCGCTGAGCACCAGCCCCAGGGATTGCGGCAGGCCTTGACCGCCGTAGGCCGGGTCGGCTGCCACGCCGTGCCAGCCGCCTTGCACATACTGAGCAAAGGCTTCCTTGAAGCCCTTGGGCGTGGTCACCACGCCTTTGTCGAAATGGCAGCCTTCTTCATCGCCGCTGCGGTTGAGCGGCGCGAGCACGTTCTCGCAGAATTTCGCACCTTCTTCGAGGATCGCGCTGACCATGTCCGGGCTGGCGTCCGTCGCGCCGAGGGCGGCGTAGTGAGCGTGGAAATCAAACACGTTGTCGATCAGAAAGCGCATGTCGCGCAGGGGAGCTTTGTACTCAGGCATGGCGATGTCTCCGGCAGCAGATGGTTTCAACCTACTGCCGGCCACCGCCCCGGACAATCACTGTAGCGCCGCTGAATACAGCACCATCACTCAACCGGCAGCACTCTGCGTGCGTACCGCGCCACGGCGGTTTTGCCCGGCCGCAATCACGCAGTTACGCCCCGCGCCCTTGGCGGCATACAGCGCCTGGTCGGCGGATTTGAGCACCTCTTCGGAGGTGCGGTGCTCGGCCTGGCGCTCGGCCACGCCGATGCTGATGGTCACCGAGACACTCGACGCACCGCTGCCCGCGCGCCGCTGGCGACCTTGCAGGTCATCCTGCGGACGGTCCGGGTTGCGCAGCTTGATGTCGTAGTTGGCGATGATCTCGCGGATTTCTTCCAGGTGCGGCATGCATTCATCCAGGGTCTTGCCGGCAAACACCACGGCGAACTCTTCACCGCCATAACGGTAGGCGCGTCCGCCGCCATTGACCTTCGACAGCTTGCTGGCGACCAGGCGCAGCACCTGGTCGCCGACATCGTGGCCATGGGTGTCGTTGAAACGCTTGAAGTGATCGACGTCGCTCATCGCCAGCACATAGTTGCGCCCCAGTCGCTGCATGCGCTCATTGAGTGCGCGACGCCCCGGCAGGCCGGTCAACTCGTCACGAAACGCCATCTGATAGGCCTCGTGGGCCACCGCGGCCGCAATCATCAGCATCACCTGGCTGCACATGATGTTCAGGGTGAACGGCAGGATAAACGTCTGCGGCAACATCCAGAACAATCCCACCAGCCCCACCATCTGCGCCGCGTGCAGCGGGCGCGGCTGGTACCAGTATTGCGCCGCCAGGGTCAGGAAACCGATCAGGAACATCGGGTACGACAGCTGGATCAGGCTCATCCAGGCGCCATGCAGCGCCGGCCAGCGAATTTCCGCCAGCCAGTTCAGCAGCGCCTGGGGATAACTTTGCTCCAGCGCCAACGCGACGCTGCCGACCGCCAGCAGCACCGCACAGCGCGCGACAAAATCACGGAACAAGTGGGTTTTTTCCTGCCACAACCCATAGAGGCCGAACAGCAGCGGCAGCAACAGGCAGCACAAGTGGAACACCACTGCAGCGTCTTCGCGCACGCGGCCGTTGTCGCGGTAGTAGTCGGTCTGGGTGTCGAGCAGGAAGTAGGCGATGTACACCGTGATCATCAGGAACAGTTCACGCTGGCGACGATAGACCGCGCAATACGAACCGCCGAGCAACAGCACCAGGGTCGGCAACACGTTGAACAGCGAGGTGAAGAAGACGTTGAGGTCCTTGACATACGCAGCCGAGAGCCCGGCCAGTAACAGCAGCAATGAAGGGAGGAAATGACTGAAACGTAAAGCGGACGCGCGTGACAAGGGTAAAACTCCGACCCGCCAGGAATGATGGCACTGTGCCTTACTCCAGACAGTTAAACATACCCTGCCCGGCCTGTATCACATTGCCATCACTGTAACGGCAGCCAATCGCAATCCCTGAGCGCCCCGCTGCGTTTTTTCTCGGCAAAAAAAAACCGTCGCCCCCAACAGGAGCGACGGTTTTTCAAGTGGGCTCGGTGAGGCTTAGTAAGCCAGGCCGAAGTCCTCTTCTTTCATGTCCATCAGGTTGTTGGCGCCCGACAGCATGGTGGCCACGTGAGTACGGGTACGCGGCAGGATGCGCTGGAAGTAGAAGCGCGCGGTCTGCAGCTTGGCGGTGTAGAACGCCGCTTCGCTGGTGCCGGCGGCCAGTTTTTCGGCCGCCAGGCGTGCCATGTCGGCCCAGAAGTAAGCCAGGCAGGCGTAACCGGAGTACATCAGGTAGTCCACCGACGCGGCACCGACTTCTTCACGGTCTTTCATCGCCGCCATGCCGACCTTCATGGTCAACTCGCCCCACTCTTTGTTCAGCGCGGCCAGCGGTGTCACGAACTCTTTGACCGCTTCGTTGCCTTCGTTGGCCTGGCAGAACTTGTGGACGATCTTGGTGAAGCCCTTCAGCGCTTCGCCTTGGGTCATCAGCACTTTACGGCCGAGCAGGTCCAGCGCCTGGATGCCGGTGGTGCCTTCGTACAGCATCGAAATGCGGCTGTCGCGCACGTTCTGCTCCATGCCCCACTCGGCGATGAAGCCGTGACCGCCGTAGATCTGCACGCCGTGGTTGGCGGACTCGAAGCCGACTTCGGTCATGAACGCCTTGGCGATCGGGGTCATGAAGGCCAGCAGGCCATCGGCCTGTTTCTTGGCTTCGTCGTCGGTGCCGTACTTGACGATGTCCACTTGCTTGGCGGTGAAGTACACCATCGCACGGTTACCTTCGGCGAAGGCTTTCATGGTCAGTAGCATGCGGCGCACGTCAGGGTGGACGATGATCGGGTCGGCCGCTTTGTCCGGCGCTTTCGGGCCGGTCAGGGAACGCATTTGCAGGCGATCGCGAGCGTATTTCAGGCCGCCCTGGAAGCCGATCTCGGCGTGGGCCAGGCCTTGCAGCGCGGTGCCCAGGCGAGCGGTGTTCATAAAGGTGAACATGCAGTTCAGGCCTTTGTTCGCCGGGCCGATCAGGAAACCGGTGGCTGCGTCGAAGTTCATCACGCAGGTGGCGTTACCGTGGATGCCCATCTTGTGTTCCAGGGAACCGCAGGTCACCGCGTTGCGCGCACCGATCGAGCCATCGGCGTTCGGCAGGAATTTGGGCACGATGAACAGCGAGATGCCTTTGGTACCGGCCGGTGCGTCCGGCAGGCGGGCCAGGACGATATGGACGATGTTGTCGGCCATGTCGTGTTCGCCGGCCGAGATGAAGATCTTGGTGCCGGAGACTTTGTAGGTGCCGTCGGCCTGAGGCTCGGCCTTGGTGCGCAGCATGCCCAGGTCGGTGCCACAGTGAGGCTCGGTCAGGCACATGGTGCCGGTCCATTCGCCCGACACCAGCTTGGTCAGGTAGGCGTCTTGTTGCTCGGGGGTGCCGTGCTCGGAGATGGTGTTCATCGCGCCATGGGACAGGCCTGGGTACATGCCCCACGACCAGTTGGCTTCGCCGACCATTTCGCTGACCGCCAGGCCCAGGGATTCCGGCAGGCCTTGGCCACCGTGCTCCACGTCATGGGCCAGGCTCGGCCAGCCGCCTTCAACGAACTGTTTGTAGGCTTCTTTGAAACCAGTAGGGGTCTTAACGCCTGACTCGCTCCAGGTACACCCTTCGATGTCACCCACGCGGTTCAACGGTGCCAGTACTTGCTCACAAAACTTGGCGCCTTCTTCGAGAATGGCGTCAACCATGTCCGGAGTAGCGTCCTGGCAAGCCGGCAGGCTTTGATAATGCGCTTCATAGCCGAGCAGTTCGTCACGAACGAAGCGAATATCACGCAAGGGGGCCTTGTAGTCAGGCATAGCGATAAACCTCTGCTGATGTGTCTGGGATGAACAACCGCGTGGGATTTGTTATGGCGGTCAAACAGGTGTTTGAAACATACGTTTACCACCTGGGGATGTCAAGCGTCGTCCCGCTGCCGTTTGTCATGACACCGCTCAAGAGCGCGCACGACGATGCCTGCGGCGAGGCGCCACAAGGGTTATCGGGAAAAAGGCGAAGGTGCAGGCGCGAGCGGTGTGCCTGGCACACCGCGTTGCTTCAGGGGGTCAGGCGAAGGTGTCGATCAACGTGCCGAGCATTTCATCGGAAGCCTTGGCGACTTTCGCGCCCAGCTCCACCTGAAACTTGCCTTGGGCCATTTCGACCATATTGCTCGCCGAGTTGGTCGGCTGGGCGCGGTCATTGGCCCGTAGCAGGTCGCTCTGGGCGTCCGACGGCTGGGTAGTGGCGGTGCTGGCAATCCTGCCGGCGGCCTGGTCGACGCGGCTCTGCCCGGTTTGAATGGTACTCAGGCCTGAATAAAACGCACTGCTGCCAGAGATTTCCATGGCGTGGACCTGCTGAGAGAATCGTGAAGTTGAATTGAAACAGACATCCGGGCAAAAGGCCCGTCAAAAACGCTAATGGCATAATGCCTTATCGATAGCCAAAATCAGTCAAGCAAGTCCAAGTGCAGGTACTCGGCCACCGCGTCGCTGCTGGCGTGCTTGAGTTTGGGCACCCGGCCCAGGCACGGCGCGGGCAAGCGTTCGGCCAGGGTGGCGAGGTTTTCTTCCAGACGAGAGGTCTTCGGCTCGATGATATTCGCCACCCAACCGGCCAGCGGCAGGCCATCGCGCGCGATCGCTTCGGCGGTGAGCAGGGCATGGCTGATGCACCCCAGGCGCACGCCCACCACCAGGATCACCGGCAATTGCAGCGCCATGGCCAGGTCGGACAGGTTGTCCTGGTCGGCCAACGGCACGCGCCAGCCGCCCGCGCCTTCGATCAGGGTGAAATCCGCTTTTCGCGCCAGGATCTGTTGCATGGGTTTGAGCAGCGATTGCACCGTCAGCGCAACGCCCGCCTCGCGCGCGGCCAGGTGCGGCGCGATGGCCGGCTCGAACGCCACCGGGTTGACCTCGGCGTAGCTCAACGGCAACGAACACTCGGCCAGCAGTGCCAGCGCATCGGCGTTGCGCAAGCCTTTGGCGGTGACCTGGCAACCGGAAGCCACCGGCTTGCCGGCGGCGGTGCTTTTGCCGGCCAGGCGCGCGGCATGCAGCAGGCCGGCGGCGATGGTGGTCTTGCCGACATCGGTATCGGTGCCGGTGATGAAATAAGCGGCGTTCATAGAGGCTTCTCCAGTACGGCGTACACCACTTGGTAGGTGGCCGGCAGGCCCTGGGCCTGGCGGAACTGCTCGTAGGCGTCGATCAGTGCAACAATCCGCGCGCGGCCCGTCAACCCTCCCGGCCGCCCCGGGTTGAGATTGTGCGCGCCAAGCGCTTTCAATTCGTGGGTCAGGCTGCGCACATCCGGGTAATGCAACACATGAGCACGCCGCTCCAGGCTCCGCACCTTGAAGCCACTGGCCGCGCACAGCTGTTGATAGGCTTCGAAGCTGCGGAAGCGGTTGACGTGGACCCGCCCGTCCACCGCCCGCCAGCTTTCGCGCAACTCGTCCAATGTGCCCACGCACAAGCTGGCGAACGCCAGCACGCCGCCCGGCTGCAGCACGCGATAGGCTTCGCTGAGCACCGCCGCGAAATCCGCGCACCATTGCACTGCCAGGCTGGAGAAGATCAACCCGCAGCTGGCCGCCTGCAACGGCAGGCGCTCGGCGTCACCGGCGATGAAATGCTGCGCGCCGCCCAACGGCCGCGCATGGTCGAGCATGCCTTGGGCAATATCCAGCGCCACGCCTTGGCCGGCCGGCAGCCGTTCGCCCAGCACGCGGCTGAAATAACCGGTGCCGCAGCCCATGTCCAACCAGCGCTGCGCGCTGCAGGCCGGCGGCAGACGGGTCAGCAATTCATGCCCCACCGCGCGCTGCAACTCGGCCACGCTGTCGTAACTGGCGGCGGCACGGGAAAAGGAGGCCGCCACCTGGCGCTTGTCCGGCAACGCGCCTGGCAGGCAGGCATGGGCTAAATCAGTCATCAACGCACTCGTGCAAAAAAGCCTGGATGGCCCCCGCTACACCGTGGGGGTCCTCCAGGAGAAAAGCGTGGCCGGCCTGTTCAATCAGGCCGATTTCGACATCGGGCAGCAGGCTCAGCAGGTCGCTGGCGGCTTCGGCGGGCACCAATTCATCCAGGCCCGCGAACAGGTGCAATTGCGGGCCGCGGAAGGCCACCAAGGCGTCGCGGGTATCCAGTTGGGCAAGCAGCTCGAGGCCGTTCATCAACACGTCCGACGGCGTCTGTGGTGCCGCGCTGGCCAGCAGACGCGCCAAGCCGCGAGGGTCCGCGGCGCCTTTGGCGCACAACAGGCCGAAGCGCTTGAGGGTGACCGGGGCGTCGGCGTGGCAACCGGCGAGGAACGCCTCAAAGGTTGCGCCGGGCATCGCGTTCGGCCAGCCATCGCGGGCGACGAAACACGGGTTGCTCGCCAGGGTCAGCAACCCACAACAACGCTCGCCGCGCCGCGCGGCCAGCTCGGAAGCGAGCATGCCGCCCAACGACCAGCCACCGAGCCAGGCGTCGTCCGGCAGGCTCGCGTCGAGTTCGTCGAGCCATTCATCCAGGTCGCTGGAGGCCAAAGCCGGCAACGGCTCGATCTGTACGCGCAGGTGTTCGTTCAGGCCGTGCAGGGCGGCGGCCAACGGCTCCAGCGGCGACACGCCGAGGCCCCAGCCGGGCAGCAGGATCAAGCGATCACGCATGGTCGGGCTCCGTCGTACTGGACAAGCGGAAACACGCGTCCAATGCGTTTAACAATAGCTGCACCTGCGCCGCGCTGTGGGCCGCGGTCAGCGTCACGCGCAAACGGGCGCTGCCGGCGGGCACGGTAGGTGGGCGGATCGCGGTGACCATCAGGCCGCGCTCGCGCAACATCCGCGACAACGCCATGGCCTTGGCACTGTCGCCGATCAGGATCGGCTGAATCGGCGTGAAGCTGTCCATCAGCGTCAGGCCGATCTGCTCGGCGCCGTGGCGGAACTGGCGGATCAGGCCGTTGAGGTGCTCGCGCCGCCAATGCTCGGTGCGCAGCAGCTCCAGGCTTTTGAGGGTGGCGCAGGCCAGGGCCGGGGGTTGGCTGGTGGTGTAGATGTAGGGCCGGGCGAACTGGATCAGGCTTTCGATCAAATCGTCACTGCCTGCGACAAAGGCGCCCGCAGTGCCGAACGCTTTGCCCAGGGTGCCGACCAGCACCGGCACATCCGCCTGGCTCAGGCCGAAATGCTCGACGATACCGCCGCCATTCGCGCCCAACGGGCCGAAACCATGGGCGTCGTCCACCATCAACCAGGCGCCTTTGGCCCGCGCTTCACGGGCCAGCGCCGGCAAGTCGGCGAGGTTGCCGTCCATGCTGAACACGCCATCGGTGACCACCAGGGTATTGCCGGTGGCTTTCTCCAGGCGCTTGGCCAGGCTGGCGGCGTCGTTGTGCAGGTAGCGATTGAAGCGCGCCCCGGACAGCAGGCCGGCATCCAGCAATGAAGCATGGTTGAGGCGGTCTTCCAGCACCGTATCGCCCTGCCCCACCAGCGCCGTGACCGCACCGAGGTTGGCCATGTAACCGGTGGTAAACAACAACGCACGCGGGCGCCCGGTGAAGTCGGCCAGGGCTTCTTCCAGCGCATGGTGCGGCGTGGCATGCCCGACCACCAGGTGCGAAGCGCCACCGCCCACGCCCCAACGGGACGCACCGGCACGCCAGGCCTCGATCACCTGCGGGTGATTGGCCAGGCCCAGGTAATCGTTACTGCAGAACGCCAGTAACGGTTGACCGTCCACCACCACTTCCGGGCCTTGCGGGCTGTCCAGCAGAGGGCGTTGGCGGTAAAGGTGTTCGGCACGACGGGCAGCGAGACGCGCGGCGAGATCGAAAGACATGCAGGCCTCGGCAGATCAGAGAAATGTAAGACAGGGCGCGATCCCCTGTGGGAGCTGGCTTACCTGCGATAGCGGCAGGACTGTCACCACCAAAGTGTCAGAAAGACCGCTATCGCAGGTAAGCCAGCTCCCACATTTGGATCGCCGTGGTGCTTTAAACCGCGGCGTTGTAGAACTGCTCGCTGCTTTTCTGTTCCACCAACGCTTGCTCGATCGCCGCCTGGTGGACTTCGTCGGCGTGCTCTTCCCGCGCTTCCGGCAAGATGCCCAGGCGCGAGAACAGTTGCATGTCCTTGTCGGCCTGCGGGTTGGCGGTGGTCAGCAGTTTGTCGCCGTAGAAGATCGAGTTGGCGCCAGCAAAGAACGCCAGGGCCTGCATCTGCTCGTTCATCGCCTCACGGCCGGCCGACAGGCGCACATGGGACTGCGGCATCAGGATGCGCGCCACCGCCAGCATGCGGATAAAGTCGAACGGGTCGATCTCCTCGGCGTTTTCCAGCGGCGTGCCGGCCACCTTCACCAGCATATTGATCGGCACCGATTCCGGATGCTCCGGCAGGTTGGCCAGTTGGATCAGCAGGTTGGCGCGGTCGTCGAGGGACTCGCCCATGCCGAGAATGCCGCCGGAGCAGATCTTCATCCCCGAATCGCGCACATAGGCCAGGGTTTGCAGGCGCTCGGCGTAGGTGCGGGTGGTGATGATCGAGCCGTAGAACTCCGGCGACGTGTCGAGGTTGTGGTTGTAGTAGTCGAGGCCGGCCTGGGCCAGGGCTTCGGTCTGGTCCTGGTCGAGACGGCCGAGGGTCATGCAGGTTTCCAGGCCCATGGCCTTCACGCCTTTGACCATCTGCAGCACGTAGGGCATGTCTTTGGCCGACGGATGTTTCCACGCCGCGCCCATGCAGAAGCGAGTCGAACCGATGGCCTTGGCGCGGGCCGCCTCTTCGAGGACCTTCTGCACTTCCATCAGCTTTTCTTTTTCCAGGCCGGTGTTGTAGTGGCCCGACTGCGGACAATATTTGCAATCTTCCGGGCAGGCGCCGGTCTTGATCGACAGCAGGGTCGACACCTGCACACGGTTCGCATCGAAATGCGCGCGGTGTACGGTCTGCGCCTGGAACAACAGGTCATTGAACGGTTGCACGAACAGTGCTTTGACTTCGGCCAAGGACCAATCGTGACGCAGGGTGGCAGTGGTGCTGGCGCTCATGGGCGATTCCTTGATTATGCTTTGGCAAACGCTGTGGGAAGGGCAATACCCACAGGCACGACACGGATGCTCGGCATATTTAAGGAAGATTCATGCACTGTCAACCTGGATACAAACACCAAGTTTACATATGGTCAAAAAACGTACAGCACTGTTTAATCTGCGATGAAGCCACTGAGTCGGCCGATTGTGTGTGCAACGCCTGCGAAACCGAGCTGCCCTGGCTGATGGAGCAGTGCGAGGTCTGCGCCCTGCCCCTGCCGCTGGACGGTCTGATCTGCGGCCAATGCCAGAAACACCCGCCAGCCTTTAAACAGGTCATTGCCGCCTGGCGCTACAGTTTCCCCGTCGATAGCCTGATCAGCCGCTTCAAGCATCAGGCGCGCTGGCCCCTCGGGCATCTGCTGGGGCGCTTGCTGGGACGCCATCTGCAACACCGCTTCGACAACGCCGAACTGCCGCGCCCCGACTGCCTGCTGCCGGTGCCCATGGCGCGCAAACGCCTGCGCGAGCGCGGTTATAACCAGGCGTTGATGCTGGCACGCTGGCTCAGCGCCGAACTGCACATTGCCTACAATGAACACCTGTTGTTACGCCCCAGTGAAACCGTCGCGCAACAGGCGCTCGACGCCAAGAGCCGCCAACGCAACCTGCGCGGCGCCTTCGCCCTGGCGCGCGACATACCGGTACACGACCGCCACTTTGCGCTGGTCGATGACGTGCTCACCACCGGTGCGACCGCCCATAGCCTGGCACGTCTGTTGATGGAGGCCGGAGCGCGGCAGGTCGACGTGTACTGCCTGGCGCGCACGCCCAAACCGGGTGCCTGACTTGACTCCGGCCGGCCTTGCCCGCAACGTTCCGCTCATCTCATCGAAGCGTAACCCCATGTCTCTGCCGACCTCCCTCAGCCAACACATCATCCGTCGCCCGCAGCGCATCGCTTTGCTCGCGCATATCGCCGAGCAGGGCTCGATCACCCGCGCGGCGAAAAGCGCCGGCTTGAGCTACAAAGCGGCCTGGGACGCCATCGACGAACTGAACAACCTCGCGCAAAACCCGTTGGTGGAACGCAGCGTCGGCGGCAAGGGCGGCGGCGGCGCCAGGCTGACGGCCGAAGGCGAGCGCGTGCTGCGCCTCTATCAGCGCCTGCAAGTGTTACAGGCCGAAGTGCTTGGCTCGGACGAAGCCGCCAGCGACTTCAACCTGCTGGGCCGCCTGATGCTGCGCACCAGTGCGCGCAACCAACTGCATGGCCAGGTCGTCGCCATCGAGCGTCACGGCCGCAATGATCTGATCCGCCTGCAACTGGCCGGCGGCCTGAGCCTGAGCGCGCAGATCACCCACGACAGCACGCAACGGCTGGAGCTGGAAGCCGGTGTCGAAGTGGTCGCCCTGATCAAGGCCGGCTGGCTGGAGGTGTGTGCCAGCCAGCACCCAGAAACACCTGGACACAATTGCCTGATCGGCAACGTCGACGCCATTCTCGACGCCGAGGACGGCCCCAGCGAAGTGCGAATCGCCCTGCCCAACGGCCAGGTACTTTGCGCCCTGGCCCTGCCCCACGCGCTCAAGGCCCTGGATGCCGCCGAAGGTCAGCCGATCCAGGTGCAATTCGCGCCGAGCAATGTACTGCTCGGCACGCCCGTCTAAGCGCCGGGCCTGCTGCGCCCGCCGTCAAACTGCAACAATTTCGTCATGCCCGCTCCTTATGGTGTCTGCAAAAACCGCAGGGAGCCTGACATGAGCCTATTAGAAGAAAACCAAGCCACCGACCTCGAACAGATGGTCGGCCTCACCCGCCGCCGCTTCATCGGCGCCGGTGCCCTGTGCGGAGCCGCGATGTTCCTCGGCGGCAACCTGCTGACCCGCAGCGCGCTGGCCGTGAATGCCGCCAACGCCAGCCCGCTGCTGGGGTTCGCCAGCATCGCCGCCGCCACCAGCGACAGCATCACCCTGCCGCCCGGCTACAGCGCCTCGGTGCTGATCAGTTGGGGCCAGCCGCTGCACAAGAATGCCCCGGCGTTCGACCCGTCCGGCAACGGCACGGCCAAGGCCCAGGAGCAGCAGTTCGGTGACAACAACGATGGCATGAGCCTGTTCGCCTTCCCCGGCGACGACAACCGCGCGCTGATGGCGATCAATAACGAATACACCAACTACCGCTACCTCTTCGCCCACGGCGGCGCGCCGCAATCGGCCGAAGACGTGCGCAAGGCCCAGGCCAGCGAAGGTGTGTCGGTGATCGAAGTGCGCCGCCAGGGCGACACCTGGCAGTTCGTCCAGGACTCGCGCTACAACCGGCGCATCCACGGCAACTCGCCGATCCGCCTGAGCGGCCCGGCGGCCGGCCATGACTGGCTGAAAACCAGCGCCGACAAATCCGGCAAAAAAGCCCTCGGCACCTTCCAGAACTGCGCCAACGGCAAGACGCCGTGGGGCACTTATCTGACGTGCGAAGAGAACTTCACCGACTGCTTCGGCAGCAGCAACCCACAACAAACCTTCGACGCCGGGCAAAAGCGCTACGGCGTGGTGGCGGCGAGCAAAGAGATCAACTGGCACCTGCACGACCCGCGTTTCGATATGGCCAAGAATCCCAACGAACTCAATCGCCATGGCTGGGTGGTGGAAATCGACCCGTTCGACCCGCACTCCACCCCCGTCAAACGCACCGCCCTTGGCCGCTTCAAGCATGAAAACGCAGCCCTCGCGGAAACCCGCGACGGCCGCGCCGTGGTGTACATGGGCGACGACGAGCGCGGCGAATTCATCTACAAGTTCGTCAGCCGCGACCCGATCGACCACCAGAACCCCAAGGCCAACAAAGACCTGCTCGACCATGGCACGTTGTTTGTGGCGATCTTCGACGCCGGCGACGGCAACGCCGACCACCCCAAGGGCAACGGCCAGTGGGTCGAGTTGACCCATGGCAAGAACGGCATCGACGCCAGCACCGGTTTCGCCAGCCAGGCCGAAGTGCTGATCCATGCACGCCTGGCTGCCAGTGTGGTGAAAGCCACGCGCATGGACCGCCCGGAATGGATCGTGGTCAGCCCCACCGACGGCCAGGTCTATTGCACCCTGACCAACAACGCCAAGCGCGGCGAAGACGGCCAGCCGGTCGGTGGGCCCAACCCACGCGAGAAAAACGTCTACGGCCAGATCCTGCGCTGGAAGCCCAACGCCGATAACCACGGCGCCGCCGATTTCACCTGGGATCTGTTTGTGGTCGCGGGCAACCCCGGCGTGCATGCCGGTACGCCGAAGGGCGGCTCGTCGAACATCAACCCGCAGAACATGTTCAACAGCCCCGATGGCCTGGGTTTCGACAAAGCCGGGCGCCTGTGGATTCTGACCGACGGTGACTACAGCAACGGCGGCGACTTCGCCGGCATGGGCAATAACCAGATGCTCTGCGCCGACCCCAACACCGGGGAAATCCGCCGTTTCATGGTCGGGCCGGTGGCGTGCGAGGTGACGGGGATCAGCTTCTCGCCGGATCAGAAGACCTTGTTCGTGGGGATTCAGCATCCCGGCGAAACCGGTGGTTCGACGTGGCCGGAGCATCTGCCCAATGGCAAGCCGCGTTCGTCGGTGATGGCGATTCGGCGGGATGATGGTGGGATCGTGGGCGCCTGACAGACCGCTATCGGGGGCAAGCCCCCTCCCACATGTTGATTTGTGAATACCTTCAACTGTGAGAG